>CANHPZ010000079.1 GCA_947462725.1 Flavobacteriales bacterium | reverse complement strand
CTCTCCGGCTATGCTCGATGGTGTGAAACTCGATTACTACGGTTCGCCAACGCTTTTGAAAAATATTGCCAACGTGAACACGCCAGATGCACGCACCATTACGGTGCAACCGTGGGAAAAACACATGCTAACTGATATCGGAAAGGCCATCATGGAAGCCAACCTCGGATTGAATCCGCAGAACAACGGCGACCTCATCATCATATCTGTGCCGATGCTCACCGAAGAGCGCCGCAAAGACCTCAGCAAGCGTGCACACGCCGAAGGCGAACACGCCAAAGTAGGTATCCGCAACGCCCGCAAAGAAGCACTCGACTTCATCAAGACCGCTCAGAAAGACGGCCTACCCGAAGACGAAGGCAAAGCCGGCGAAGCGAAAGTGCAAGAGCTCACCGATAAATTCAACCGCAAGGTGGAAGAGATGATCGCGTTGAAGGATAAGGATATCATGACGATATAGTGATTAGTGACAAGTGACTAGTGGCCAAGAGCACGCTCCTTGCATCCTCAATTGCCCTGCGCACATTCTTCGGGTACCGACGCACTGCAGTGCGTCCACATACGCTATGAGCCTACCCCTCAAAGACCACGGGCAGCCCTGCTAGCGGTGACCGAGCGAAGCCGAGGCCGCCGAGGCCCGCGCCGCCGCATCACTCTCAAAATAATCCTGCAACACCGGCTTCTCGATAAATGGAACACTGTTCATCGCGTGCTCCACCACTTCGGGTATTTGCAAGAATCCGATTTTTTCTTCGAGGAATAATTTCACCGCAATTTCATTGGCGCCATTCAACACGCACGGCGCATTGCCGCCGCGATGCATGGCTTCAAAAGCCAGGTCCAAACAACGGAAACTTTTTCGGTCGGGTTGCTCAAAGGTGAGCGATGGATAATTCATAAAATTGAACCGCGGAAAATCAGCATAAATGCGCTCTGGATAAGCTATCGCATACTGAATGGGCAGTTTCATATCAGGCAAGCCCATCTGCGCTTTCATGCTGCCATCGGTGAATTGAACGATGCTGTGTATGATGCTTTGCGGATGTACAATCACATCAATCTGCTCAGGCTTTAGCTGAAACAACCACTTCGCCTCGATTACTTCCAGCCCTTTGTTCATGAGCGATGCGGAGTCGATGGTAATCTTCGCGCCCATGTCCCAGTTCGGGTGCTTGAGCGCTTGTGCCTTCGTAACCTTCGCCAGTTCTTCTATAGAACGGCCGCGGAACGGTCCACCGGATGCCGTGAGGTAAATCTTCTCAATGGGATTGTTCCACTCACCGGCGAGGCATTGAAAAATCGCCGAGTGTTCGCTGTCGACAGGATAAATATTCACAGCGTGCTGACGTGCAAGCGCGGTGACCAATTCTCCTGCAACTACCAATGTTTCCTTGTTAGCCAGCGCAATGTGCTTACCGGCTTTAATGGCGCGAATCGTTGGTTCAAGCCCTGCGAATCCTACAAGCGCTGTAAGCACAATGTCAATCGACTCCATTTCTACCACTTGTGCAAGCGCTTCTTTACCGGCGTATACTTTGACGTCGGCTGACCACAAAGCGTCTTTGACCTGAGCGAACTTCGACTCGTCACCAATGACCACACAGTTGGGCTTGAAACGCAACGCCTGCTCAATGAGCAATACCGCATTGCTTTGTGCCGTGAGAACCTCCACTACAAAACGTTCTGTATTGGCTGCAATTACATCGAGCGCTTGAGTTCCAATGCTGCCTGTGCTGCCGAGTATGGCAATGTGTCTTTTGTCCTTTTCCTTGGTCATGTGATTCGATCGCCTTAAAAAATTCATTGTGGCGTTGCAACAAAAGTACAGCCGCAGTGGGCAACAATAGCCATTACACAGAGCATGACAGAGGAATTGAAATGCGCTGAGATTCTGTTTCATTCTCTGAGTTACTCAGAATCTCTTCGATGCACCGTGTAACAAACAAAAAAGCAGACTCTCGTCTGCTTTTCAATAGTATCTATTGTTGATTCAATTATCCTTTCAACGACTCCGCTCCGGCAACGATTTCCAAGATCTCTCCCGTAATCGCCGCCTGGCGGGCTTTGTTGTAATTCAATTTCAATTCCTTTACCATGGCTCCTGCATTGTCGGTTGCTTTGTGCATAGCTGTCATGCGGGCTCCGTGTTCTGAAGCTACCGAATCGAGCAATGCCTTAAACAACTGAACTTTCAGTGTGCGAGGAATCAACTCATCAATAATTTGTTCCTTCTGTGGTTCGAAGATATAATCCGTCTGTGATGACTTACCTGCAACCTGCGTAGGCACTACAGGAAGGAATTGCTCCGATACGATTACTTGTGAAGCAGCGTTCTTGAACTTGTTGTATACAAGAACCACTTTATCAAATTTGCCTGCAGCAAACTGACTCATCACCATTTCAGCAATCGCGGAACTGTTGTCGTAGGTCAACTTATCGAATACAGCGTATGGAGTTTCATTGAAACCATCCACCGTGTGGTGCGATGTTTTCTTGTACACATCAAACGCCTTCTTGCCGAGTGAAAGCACCTTCACCTTAGCGTTTTCAAACTCACCACGCATTTGATTGCGTATTTCTTTAATCACGTTGTTGTTGAAGCCACCGCACAATCCACGATTGGACGTAATGGCTACCACAAGCACATTTTTCACATCGCGCTGCTGACTGTAAACACCTTCCGATGCATCAAGGCTAGAGCTCAAATTGCTCAAAATCTCTTGCATTTTCTCGGCATACGGACGCATACGCGTGATTGCATCCTGTGCACGCTTCAACTTGGCAGCACTCACCATTTTCATGGCAGAGGTGATCTGCATGGTGCTGTTCACCGAAGTGATGCGTAAACGTATTTCTTTCAGATTCGCCATCGTTGTCTATTCAGAAACGGTCGCCGTTTTTTTAGTTATAACGTGCTGTAAGATCCTTAGCTACTTTCTCCAACACACCCGTGATGTTGTCGTCGATTTGTCCAGCACCCAAAGCAGTGAGCACATCTTTGTGGTTATTCGCCAAGAACGCCAAGTAGTCTTCTTCAAACTTCTTCACGCTCTCTACCGGAATTTTTGAAAGCAAACCTTTCATACCGCAGTACAGAATCGCTACCTGCTTATCTACCGACATCGGCTGATTTTGACCTTGCTTCAGAATTTCCACGTTGCGACGACCCTTATCGAGTACGAACTTCGTAGTATCATCCAAATCACTACCAAACTTAGCGAATGCTTCAAGTTCGCGGAACTGAGCTTGATCAAGCTTAAGTGTACCGGCCACTTTTTTCATCGACTTAATCTGTGCCGAACCACCCACGCGGCTTACGCTAATACCCACGTTGATCGCTGGACGCACACCACTGTTGAAGAGGTTTGTTTCCAAGAAAATCTGTCCGTCGGTGATAGAAATCACGTTGGTTGGGATGTATGCAGACACGTCACCAGCTTGTGTTTCGATGATTGGCAACGCTGTAAGCGAACCACCACCTTTCACTTTGCCTTTCAATGAAGCAGGCAAGTCATTCATGCTTGCTGCTACACTTTGTGTTTCGTTCACTTTAGCAGCACGCTCTAGCAAGCGGCTATGCAAGTAGAATACGTCACCTGGATATGCTTCGCGTCCGGGTGGGCGACGCAACAAAAGCGATACTTCACGATAAGCAACAGCCTGCTTCGATAGATCATCATAAACGATCAAAGCAGGACGACCTGTGTCGCGGAAGTATTCGCCAATAGCACAACCAGCAAACGGAGCGTAGAATTGAAGTGGTGCCGGATCTGAGGCAGTTGCAGCAACTATCACAGTGTAAGGCAGGGCACCATTCTCTTCAAGAATTTTCACTGTAGACGCTACAGTTGAGCCTTTTTGGCCAATTGCAACGTAGATACAGAAAACGGGTTCACCCTTATCGTAAAACTCTTTTTGGTTGATAATCGTGTCGATTGCAACGGTAGTCTTACCGGTTTGACGGTCGCCGATGATCAACTCACGTTGACCACGACCGATTGGAATCATCGCGTCGATGGCGCGGATACCGGTTTGCAATGGCTCCTTTACAGGCTGACGGTAGATAACACCGGGAGCTTTGCGCTCAAGCGGCATCTCAAACAATTCGCCTGGGATTGGACCTTTACCGTCGATAGGCTCTCCGAGTGTATTCAACACACGACCAAGCAAACCTTCGCCTGCTTTAATCGATGCAATACGTCCGGTACGCTTAGCTACAGAACCCTCTTTCAAATCACCGCTAGGGCCGAGCAATACAGCACCCACGTTGTCTTCTTCTAGGTTAAGTACGATTCCACGTACGCCGTTGTCGAACTCGATGAGCTCACCCGACTGCACGTTGGAAAGTCCGTAGATACGTGCGATACCGTCACCTACCTGGAGGATGGTACCTACTTCCTGAAGCTCAGCTTCAGATTTGAATCCTGCAAGCTGCTCGCGCAGTATGTTGGATATTTCTGCAGGTTTAACTTCTGCCATGTTGTTGTTTTTTTAAACTAAAAGTTTAGTCCACTTCGCTGAGTGGAATCTTAAATCTCCGCTATATACGGGTTCTCAGAAAAATCGCGCTTCAAAGCCTTAATGCGGTTGGCAATGGCTGAATCGATTTGACGGTCGCCCACTTTCAATATGAATCCACCAATGAGAGACGCATCTACTTTCTCCACCAACTCCACTTCGCCACCGGCCAATTTCTTGGCGGCATCCATCAACTTGGCGCGAGAAGAAGCATCCAGAGCCACGGCTGAAGTTACTTCAGCAACGGTAACACCTTGGTGCGTGCGCAATTGGTTGAGGAAGCTAGTAACGATTTCGGGCAAATAACCCTCACGTCCTTTGCGGGTAAGCAAGTTGATGAAGCCCATGGTAATGTCGCTCAACTTTCCATCAAACACCTTATGAAGAATGTCGATTTTTTTGTCGGCTTTCACCACCGGACTGGAAAGCATCATGCGAAAATCACGGCTCTCTTCCATGACACTATGCAACAAAGCCATATCAGCCTTGGCAGCATCAAGCTGGCCTCTTTCTATGCAGAGGTCGAGCAAGGATTTGGCGTATCGTGACGCTATGCGAATTCCACTCATGTTAGTTCGATCGGATTTCTGCGATCAATGATTCATTTAGTGCTTTCTGCTTTTCACTGTCTGAAAGTTTCTCGCGGGTCAATTTCTCAGCGATATCAACGCTAAGCGACGCCACTTGATTCTTCAGCTCTGTGATTGCAGCTTTTTTCTGGTTATCGATTTCTACACGAGCCGCCTCAATGATGCGGGTCGATTCTTCAGTAGCCTTCGAGCGAGCTTCAGAGACAATGCTGTCTTTGAGTGCCTTTGCTTCTACCAGAATACGATCACGCTCATCACGAGCTTCGCGAAGAAGTTGTTCGTTACCGGCTTGCAGTTTCGACATTTCCTGACGTGCGCGTTCAGCTTCGTTCAAGGCATTTTCAATGCCTTGAGAGCGCTCTTCCAGCGACTTCAAGATAGGACCCCAGGCCATCTTCTTCAACAAGAAAGCGACAACCAAAAAGGCCACAGTAGCCCAAAATACAGTACCGTACGAAACGCTTAATAATCCATCCATTTGTTTAAACCTTTTTTGGATTGTGCAGAACCAAATAGCGTGGCCTGCAAGCGCTTATTAGCCGAATACTACGAGCAGGCACACGATCACAGCGAAAAGAGCAACACCCTCTACGAGAGCTGCAGCTACGATCATGCTAGCACGCAAATCACCGGCGCTTTCTGGCTGACGAGCCATAGCATCCATTGCATGGCTGCCGATAAGACCCACACCGATACCTGCACCGATTGCTGCTAGACCTGCACCAATACCAGCGTAACCTGCTGCTGAAGATGCTTCCAAAAGAACTGTCAAGAATTCCATTTTATTTGTTGTGTTTGAGTTTGCTAATTAATGATGTGCTTCTTCATGATGATGTTCCTGTGTGGCATCGCCGAAGTACAGCGCGGCCAACAAAGTGAATACATATGCTTGAAGAAATGCTACCAAAAGTTCGATGAAAAACATGAAGACGATGAACAAGGTTGAGAAGACACCAACTCCATATCCTGCTACAACACTCTGCTCTCCGAAAATGAGGATGAGCGAAGTGAATGCCAGAATAATAATGTGACCCGCATTGATATTCGCTGTCAAACGAATCATCAATACTGCAGGCTTAATGAATATGCTCAGGAATTCGATTGGCACCAGAATAAACTTGATTGCCAATGGCACACCCGGAGGCCAAACAATGTGACCCCAGTAGTGGGCGTTTCCGTTGATGGTTGTCAAAATGAAAACGAACACCGCTAAAACAAGTGTTATACTCAAGGTTCCTGTGATGTTGAATCCACCCAAAAACGGAATCAATCCAAGCATGTTCGAAGCCCAAATGAAGAAAAACGATGTGAGCATGAATGGCAAAAACTTTTGCGCTCTCTTTTTTCCTAAAGCAGGTATGGCAACCTCATCCTTGATAAACAACACGAAAGGCTCCAACATGTTCTGCATGCCCTTTGGTGCTTGGCCCTTGCGCTTTTCGTAGGCCTTGGCCATACGCGTGAAAAGAAACAACACCAACATGAGCATCAGCATCATGCCGAATACAGATTTCGTTATAGAAAAATCTAACACCTGATGTCCGTGAAATTCTTCGTGTCCTTCCGCATGTGCATCTGCTTCAGCCGGCTGAATCACCGCGAGGCTGTCTGTTACCAACTGGATCGTGTCTGCCACGATTGCCTCTTCAACATGATTTTCGCTATGCTGTTCCAACGGATCTACAACATAAATTTTCTCATGATGCAGTTCGTAGGTATTACCCGTTGCATCGCTCGTATATTTCTTGGTAAACTCATGATGCTCATCCATGAACACCGAGCTCATGAAGAAATCAAAACCCTTATCAGTCTTTACAATACAAGGAAGAGGAAGTGATACGTTGCCGAAGAAATGAATGGAGTGAGCATCAGAAATGTGATGCACAATCATTTCTCCTGCATTGAATTTTCCCTCTTCTTGACCACCTGAAGCGTATGCACGCGTACCTGCCAGTTGAAGACAAAGGATGGCCACTAGTGCCGTAATTCGACTCAAAGCCTTGATTTTATTGGTGATTTGTATATTTGACATCAGGAATAATCCTCAAAATTGCGCGGCAAAAGTATGCACATATCGGAGTAGTGCCAAGGGTTAAAATGGAATTTTCATAACTCCCTGAAAAAACTAGGGTTTTACAACGCTAAACTCCTATTTACGACAATACTCCGCGTGAAATCACAATCTTTTGCACCTCGCTTGTTCCTTCATAAATCTGCGTGATCTTGGCGTCGCGCATCAATCGCTCTACGTGATATTCTTTCACAAAGCCATATCCACCATGAATCTGCACGGCTTCCACTGTGTGCTTCATAGCTACTTCCGACGCATACAATTTGGCAATAGCACTAGCTTGATCATAATTCATGTGTTGATCTTTCAACCAAGCGGCCTTATAAACCAACAAACGCGCTGCTTCAATCTCAGTGGCCATATCGGCCAGCTTGAATGCTATGGCTTGATGCTGCGAAATCTCTTTGCCAAAAGCCTTGCGCTCTTTTGAATAGGCCAAAGCCAATTCATAGGCACCGGCAGCAATACCCAAAGCCTGCGCAGCAATGCCAATGCGGCCGCCACTCAGTGTTTTCATCGCGAACTTGAAGCCGAAACCGTCTTCACCTATGCGATTTTCCTTTGGGACCTTCACATCCTGAAACATCAAAGTATGTGTGTCGCTTCCGCGAATGCCTAGCTTATTCTCTTTAGCTCCTACGATGAAGCCCGGCATTCCGCGCTCCACGATAAGACAATTGATTCCCTTATGTCCTTTGGCAGCATCGGTTTGCGCCATCACCAAATAGGTGCTTGCACTGCTACCGTTAGTAATCCAATTCTTGGTGCCATTCAATAAATAATGATCGCCCATGTCAATGGCTGTGGTGCGCTGTGAAGTAGCATCACTGCCCGCTTCAGGTTCCGACAAACAAAATGCGCCAATCTTTTCACCATTTGCCAATGGCACCAGGAATTTGCGTTTCTGTTCTTCCGATCCGAAAGCCTCCAAACCCCATGTTACAAGTGAATTATTCACGCTCATGCATACGGAAGTCGAAGCATCAATTTTAGAAATCTCTTCCATGGCGATTACATAGCTCAGCGTGTCCATGCCGCTTCCGCCATATTCCGGACTCACCATCATACCCATAAAGCCCAACTCTGCGAGTTGCTTTACTTCTTCCGCCGGAAATTTCTGAAGTTCATCGCGCTCAATTACCCCTGGTTTGAGAACGTTTTGCGCGAATTCACGCGCCGCTTGCTGCACTGACTTGTGCTCTTCTGATAATTCGAAATGCATTGTTCGATGTATTAGGCCGCGAAAGTAATAATAAGTGAAGTAGTGAAATAGTGAAGTAGTGAAATAGTGGAGCAGGAATGCAGGGGCGAACTGCTTTGAGCCCGTCATTTCCGAACACGAAAGGTGTAGCAGCGACTGAGTACAAGCAAAGGACTCCGTTCGACCATCGCCCTTCGCCCCAAGCGCTCTTGTTGAAAGACGCAATGCGCAGCAGGGTGTAGCTAAGGCCGAGGAAAAGCGAAGGTCGCCCCTTCGCCCTTCATCCTTCGCCCCTAAAACAGGCCGCCCCGGCCTGCAATCAGCAAACCGGGGCGGCGATAAAAACAAACAAACTATTTACAACTACTTCTTCATGAAGGTGCGCGTTTGTACCGCATCACCAGTATTCAATTTCAATTGATACATGCCTTGAGTAAGACCATCCAGTTGGAGTGTGCTAGTGGTAGTATTCAATGAACCGGTTTGAACCAAAGATCCGGTTGTATTGTAAATGCTGTAAGCAACAGCACCATGCATAACCGGTATTGATACCGTCATGGTTTCTGCAGCCGGATTAGGATAGAACTGCATATTGCTGAGAGCAGCCTCATTCACACCGGTTTCCGGTGTAAGAACCGCGTCAATCACGTGCACCACACCGTTGTCGGCCATAATATCAGCCATCACCACCTGAGCATCGTTAACGAATACGTTGCCTCCGGTAATGCTAATCACTACATCCTGACCTTGCAGGGTGGTGATGGTTTGACCATTGGTAAGGCTGCTTGAGAGAGCTTCACCAGAAACCACGTGATACAACAACACTTGAGCGAGCGCTCCTGTTGGATCGGCGAGCAATGCATCCAAAACGCCCATTGGCAAGGCCGCGAAAGCAGCATCTGTTGGAGCGAATACAGTAAATGGACCTACACCTGAAAGATCATCAGCCAAGCCCGCAGCAATCACAGCAGCTTCAAGCGTGTTGTGTGCAGGACTGTTCACAATGATATCAACCACTGTTGTAGGTAAAGGATTGTTCTGCGGTACAAGCACAGCATCAATTACGTGAACCACGCCGTTATCGGCAAGGATATCTGCTACGATAACTTGTGCATCGTTGATGAAAACGCCATTGGCATTGATCGTAACAGTTACATCCTGACCTTGAATAGTGGTAATCATCATACCATCAGCCAAGTCGGTTGACAGAGCAACACCACTAACTGCATGATACAACAACACCTGTGTAAGTGCGCCGGTTGGGTCGGCCAACAAGCCATCCAATACGCCTGCTGGCAATGCCGCAAACGCGTTATCGGTTGGTGCAAATACCGTGAGCGGACCAGGACCGGCCAAAGCGCCATCAAGGCCTGCAGCCAAAACAGCTGCTTCTAGAGTAGTGTGAACAGGACTGTTTACCACGATGTCCAAAATCGTTGTTGTTTGTGGATTCAATTCAGGAATCAACACTGCATCAATTACGTGAACCACGCCATTATCGGCAAGGATATCGGCTACGATAACTTGTGCATTGTTAATGAACACGCCATTGGCATTGATGGTAACAGTTACGTCTTGACCTTGAATGGTAGTAATCATCATACCATCAGCTAAGTCGGTTGAAAGAGCAACACCACTAACTGCATGATACAACAACACCTGTGCAAGTGCGCCGGTTGGATCAGCCAACAAAGCGGCAACTGTACCTGCAGGCAACGCAGCAAATGCGGCATCCGTTGGTGCAAACACGGTGAAAGGACCAGTACCAGAAAGAGTTTCTACCAAACCGGCAGCAATCACAGCTGCTTCTAGCGTAGTGTGATCTGCACTGTTTACAATGATATCAACCACTGTAGTTGTTGCAGGATTCAATTCAGGAATCAACACCGCATCAATGACGTGAACCACGCCATTATCAGCAAGGACATCAGCTACGATAACTTGTGCATCGTTGATGAAAACGCCATTGGCATTGATGGTAACAGTTACGTCTTGACCTTGAAT
>CANHPZ010000078.1 GCA_947462725.1 Flavobacteriales bacterium | reverse complement strand
TCCACCAAACGATGGGTATGCGCATCGGAGTAGCGAACACCAATAGCCAGGTGCGCATCTTGATTGCCTAAAGAATAATTCACCAGCCAGCGAGCTTCAGCGCCCCAGGTTTGATAATGATCCACATCGAGCTTGCGGAAATTGTAAGCATCTGTCGCAGCATTGATGGTATCGGCGATCGTAATGGGCTTCAGGAAGCCAACACTCGAACGGTCGGCCATGATGCCGAATGTTTTAATGCTCAATGATGAATGTGCCGATGTCTTGATGTCGGCATACAACGAGGCCACATTCCAAGGAATATTGAGCCAGTTGCGTGATCGGGTGCTTTGGCGCCAATCGGTTTCGAATTGCTCCTGTGTGAGGCCGCCGGGTTGCTGGCTCAAAAACTCCGAATGAGTGTAGTTCAATCCCAGCTTGCACTTCTCAGTCAATCGATACTCGACTGAAGCATATGCCGTGCGTGCAGTGAATGCACTGTTTTCGCGCCAGCCCTGCGCCGATCGCTGCTGCACGAAGGCATAATAACTCCACTTGCCCTTTGTGCCACCAAATGCATTGTATGAATCCACCAATTGAAAGCTTCCCAGCGATTGTTTGCCTTCGTAGAAAAATGGTTTATTGCCACTGCCATTTTTCATCACGTAATTAACCATGCCGCCGAACTGTGGACCGAACTGAAGCGATGCCGCGCCGCGGATAATTTCGATGCGCTGCAAGGCCTCGAGTGGCGGTGTGTAATACGCTTCAGGATATCCAAACACATCGGGGGTGATGTCGTATCCGTTTTGACGGTTGTTGAATTCCCACGAACGGTTGGGGCTTAACCCGCGCGACGCAATACCGATTTGAATGCCGCTGCCATCGCTCTCCCAGATCATGATGCCCGGCACGCGCGCAAACACTTGTCGGTGTGAAGCTGAAGCTAAATCGGCGGATGACTTTGTCAAATCAATCACTTCATTTTTCTTACCTGCAACTATCACCTGTCCGTATAACTGGGGCAAGCGGCTCATGGCCTGCGGGGCTCGCACTGTGCTGATTTCGATTCCCTTCAATTCAATCACGGGAATGGTATCGAAACTATCTTGGGCAACAGCGCGCAATGCGAAAAGAGCTATGAGTAGAATTGGAAGTGCTTTCATGGTCATAAAATCGTATTGCAAAAAGACTGTCAGCTCCACATTGCAGGCATACCGCATCGAGGGTATTTCAGCCCAACAGAAAGAAAATACCACAAATGCGGTATAAAAAAGGGGCTCCGAAGAGCCCCTTTCAATTTCAATTATGCATTTGGAGGTTACACCACACCCTGATCGAGCATAGCATCAGCCACCTTAACAAAGCCAGCAATGTTGGCGCCCTTCACGTAGTTGATATGATCGCCTTCGGTGCCAAACTTCACACAAGATTCATGAATAGACTTCATGATGTTGTGCAAACGCTGGTCAACCTCTTCGCGTGTCCAAGAAAGGCGCAACGAGTTTTGCGACATCTCAAGACCTGAAGTAGCAACACCACCGGCGTTAGAAGCCTTACCGGGAGCGAAAAGCACCTTGCCGTGCAAGAACGCTTCAACAGCTTCCGGTGTAGAAGGCATGTTAGCACCTTCAGCCACTGCTACAACTCCATTAGCGATGAGCGCCTTGGCATCTTCGCCATGCAATTCGTTTTGAGTGGCGCAAGGAAGAGCAATGTCGCACTTCACACCCCATGGGGTTTTGCCAGCCACATACTCACACTTGTATTTGTCTGCGTATTCTTTGATACGGCCACGCTTCACGTTTTTCAGTTCCATGATGAACGCGAGCTTCTCAGCATTTATTCCATCTGCGTCATAGATGTAACCGTCGCTATCTGAAGCGGTCACCACTTTGGCGCCGAGCTGTGTTGCCTTTTCGATAGCGTATTGTGCTACGTTACCAGAACCTGAAACCACCACTGTTTTACCGGTGAAGTTCATACCCTTTGTGCCCAACATTTCCGCTGCGAAATACACGCAGCCGTAGCCTGTAGCTTCAGGGCGAATCAATGAACCGCCCCAGTTTCTTCCTTTACCGGTAAATACACCGGTGAATTCATTGCGCAAGCGCTTGTATTGTCCGAACATGAAACCGATTTCGCGTCCGCCCACACCGATATCACCGGCAGGTACGTCGGTATCTGCACCGATATGGCGTGAAAGCTCACTCATGAAGCTTTGGCAAAACGCCATCACTTCGCGATCGCTTTTTCCTTTTGGATCGAAATCAGACCCGCCCTTTCCACCACCCATTGGTAGCGTTGTGAGTGAGTTTTTGAAAATCTGTTCGAATCCAAGGAATTTCAAAACAGACAGATTCACGGTTGGGTGAAAGCGCAGACCGCCTTTGTATGGACCAATAGCAGAGTTGAACTCTACACGGTATCCACGGTTTACCTGCACCTCGCCTTTATCGTCGACCCATGGCACACGAAACATCAATGTGCGCTCAGGTTCTGCAATACGCAGCAAAACTTTCGCAGTCTTATATTTTGGGTTTTCCTCGATGTAGGGAATGACCGTTTCGGCCACCTCGTGCACCGCTTGCAAAAACTCAGGTTCATTAGGGTTTTTGCTTTTGACCTCGGCCATGAAGGCGTCGATCTGTGCTTGATACTTGTTTGCCATTATGCAATTTGATTTGTGATTGTATTGAAAAAAATCGGGTCGAAATTAGCATAGTTGTACCTTTGATTGACTGATAAGTTTATAAACCATTGTAATCGAAAATTTCCTTCATGGTAATGCGCAACCAATCTATCGTTCCTGTATTCGTCATTTTGAGTCTTGTAACATGTCTGAGCAGCTGCATGAAAGATGATGATGGCATCAACTATTCACCCACGCAAGGTTTGCCAAACGAGCCGGGTGACAGTATTCCAGACAACAACAATCCGCAAGACACACTCGCCAATTTTGATATGCAGTGGTATGCGGATTTTTTGGGACAACCCTCATTCTATGGCGACAGCACTTCATTTGTATACGCCTACGACTCGGTGCTATTGGCGCACACCTTCACCTGTGTCGACATGCTTGGCAGACAAATGACGATCATGGTTGAAAATCTGAATCCCGGAACACACACACTCAACTTTGATACGAATTCGATCAGCGTAATGCAGGACACCTTATTATTCAATGGAACTGTAGCTCCAACGGGACTCATCAACATTACCGACACATCGAATCATCGCCTTACGGCAGTATTTCATGCTGATCTATCCAGCTTTGTTACGTCGGATCAAATATTGGTTCGCAACGGTCTGCTGGAAAACATTCCGTTTGAATAGTTCACTTATTTAGAACGTAAAGTCTAAACCAATCGTTGGCAAGAATGGCAATTGATTGATGCGTTCACCGGTAATACGATCGATGTAAAACACATTGGCTCTATTATACAGATTGGTAACACCCGCATTCAATTCTAGGCTGCTCTTCTCACTAATTTTAATGGTGCGTTTCACATTGAAATCGAGGCGATGGTAATAAGGCAATCGGCCATCATTCAAGGCAGCGTATTGAACACTCAAGTATTGGCTATTGTTGGTGAGATAATCGAGGCTGATACCTTGTGAAACGCCCTGACCATTGTAGAATCCTTGGGTTTGCGTGAACGGCAATCCACTACCCAAGTTCCAACGCATCGAAACTTCGTAGCATTTATTCTTACCAAAGAGGTAAGTTCCAATCAAATTCAAATTGTGGCGACGATCAAACACCGGGGAATAATAACGATAACCATCCCAGCGCTGCACTTTGGCTAGAGAGTAGACAATATTCAGGTAGTAGCGCTTATCCTCGTATTTCAGTACGAAGTCAGTACCATATGCCTTACCGGTTTCAATTACATACTCGCGAGTAAGCTCTTCAGGCTTGTCTGAATTTTGGCCCGAACTGTTGTCGTAAATCTTATTGCGATTCACGTTGGTGAGTTGACGAAAATCTCTGTAGTAACTCTCTACATTCAAATTCCAACGGTCGGTAATATCGAATTCGAATCCACACACGTAATGACGCGCAGTTTGCAGGACATTATCAATTTGACGCACGTTTTGGTTTTGATCTACAAACTCATTTTGCAAGTCTTCCGGTCCGGCCAGGAAGCCATAAAACAAGTTCACCACATCGCGGTCGCTGTTGGTGGCCATCAAATTTTGTGTGTACTTGCCGATAGCACCTTTCAGACGGAAGCGTTCACCGGCCTTGTACTTCACACCCAAACGCGGTTCAGGCGAAAAAACGCTGAGTGTTCCGTAGTACTGAAAACGAATGCTAGGCTCTACCACCCATTTTCCGCGATTCATTTTATAGTCGAAGAAGGAATTCAACTCTGTTGTGTTCTGCGTCAATTGGACAATCTGCGCATTGTCGAGCAATGCAAACGTTTTGTAGTCGGTCGAGAAGCCCACTACTTCTACGCCGTATTTCAGCACATCATTCTTGATTCCGTATTTGAAATCGAGTCCGAAATTGAAGCTGTTGATTTTGCTGATGCGGTCCGGATTGTTTTGTTCGCTCATTACGATTTCGTACTGACTGCGGGCAAAGTTTCCGCTGATGAGCACAGATGAGCTGGCAGGCACTACAACGAAATTTCCGCCGGCACCCGTGTTTTTCCAATTGAGCGAAGCGAGTTTTTTATAGCTCGCCACACCATCATTGAAGTTAAATCCAAATGCATTGAACTTCGAACCATTGGCGCCACTAAACGACATTTTACCATAGATGTCGGTATAGTTGAAAGGCAATCCATTACCATTGTTGATGTATGGATAGAGCAATTTAGAACTGCGGTCGAGGTACGAGTTTTTGGCAGAAAGCACATATGAAATTCCGCTGCCATTTTCACTCAACTTGCGAATCGGTCCTTCCACCTGAATCTTGGCGCCAAAGGGATTAAGACCGATGTGACCATCAACTTCACGCTTGTTTCCATCGCGAGTTGTAATATCCATGACCGATGAAATACGACCACCAAACTGAGCGCTAAATCCGCCGGTATATACATCTGCATTGGCGATGATATCTGTGTCAAATACTGAGAAGAGACCAATGGAGTGAAATGCATTGTACACAATCATTCCATCGAGTAGCACCTTGTTTTGTACCGGTGAACCGCCGCGCACATAAATCTGTCCACCCTGATCGCCGGTGCTGATGAAGCCCGGAAGCGTGGTGAGTGCTTGCGCCAAATCGGGGGCACCGCCGACACTTGGTATACGCTTGATATCCTTGGTGCGCATCGATTCCACCGAAATATTCACATTGTTTTTCTGCGCACTTCCCTTGTCGGAAATCTCGATTTCATTCATCATTACATCATCCTTAACGAGGAAGTAATTCTTAGCAATCACCTTTTCACCAACCACTGCAATCTGCTCGCGGATTTCCTTAAATCCGAATTGATTGATCACGAAAGTGTAGCTACCCGCAGGGATTTTCGTGAGTGTGTAATATCCGTTTTCGTCGGTTTGCGCACCGAAAGCGGTCCCTTCCAATCCGACCAAAATGAAAATAACCGGCTGTCCGGTTTCCTGATCCTTCACAAACCCTCGAATAGTGCCTTGGGCCCAAGTCGAGGTAAGCGAGCATAGCAACGCCGCTGCTGAAAAAAGTCGGAGGAAATAGGAAGTGGTCATAATGTCTTAAAAAAATGAAATGCGAAAGTAAGGAACACGCTTCTTTCAAGGAGCGCATGACAATTACCATTTGGAAATCACCTACCCTAATGCGTAAATTTCAGGCATCGCATGTCAACAGAAGCACTTATTCCCTTTCCGGGCTCTATCTCTGAACAAGAGCGCCCACGGCTGCTCAAAGCCTTGGCCGAGCAGATTGCTAAAGATTTAGCGCCTTTTGATTTTGGAGCAATTCCCTCCGAGCCTTCAGCGGATTGGATTTCGTCGAACCTGCAACGAGCATTGAATAAGCTAGTCGTAGAGCAAGGGCGTTCGCTGGGCGTCGTGCTCTATCGCATCGACATCCATGAGCTTAAAATCAAAAGAGCGATGGCCGAGGCAAGCAGCGACGAGCGGCTCCACCTATTGACACAACATGTGCTCGAACGAGAGGCAGCCAAAGTGTGGATGCGCTTGAATTACAAGCCCTGAGCGTTCGCAGCGCGCACGGGTGAACCCGGCAGCTTAAATTGTGTTTAATTCAACATTGAACGCTAAATTCGCGTTCCCTAATGCAAACGAAATCAGCATGGATGTTCATTCATATGTAGCCAACAGCGACCTCAACGCCATCGAAGCGTTGTATCAGCAATACAAACAAGACCCTCAATCGGTAGATATTTCATGGCAGCGCTTTTTCGAAGGATTCGAATTTCAGCGCGCCGAATTCGCGCCACTTCCTTCTGGCGATGGCATTTCAGGGGCAGTTAGCTCTGAAGTCATAAAGGAATTTAAGGTCATCAACCTCATCAATGGCTATCGTCAGCGCGGCCATTTGTTTACCGAAACCAATCCTGTTCGTGAGCGCCGCAAGCATTCGCCCACATTGGCATTGGAGAACTTCGGGTTGGATGAAAGTGATCTGGACACGTTGTTTCAAGCCGGTAACGAGGTGGGATTGGGTCCTGCCAAGCTGCGCGATATTCTCGCGCACTTAAAAGATTGCTATTGCAAGCATATCGGTGTTGAATACATGTATGTGCGCACCCCCGAGCGTGTGCAATGGATTCGCGAGCGCATAGAAGCCGTGAACAAACCCAAATTCAGCTCCGAAGAAAAAAAGCAGTTTCTCGAAATGGCGAGCAAAGCCTCGTTATTCGAACAATACATACACCGCAAGTTTGTTGGTGCCAAGCGTTTCAGTGTCGAAGGGTGCGAGGCGATGGTTCCGGCCATGGACTACATCGTTCACCACGGAGGCGATTTGGGCGTGAAAGAATTTGTTATTGGCATGGCTCATCGCGGCCGTTTGAACGTGCTCACCAACATCATGGGCAAACCGCAAGAGCAGGTATTTGCAGAGTTTGAAGGATTGGCATTCGAAGATGAAGACACCTTCGATGGTGATGTGAAATACCACTTCGGCTACTCCAACGACATCACCACTACTACCGGCAACCAAGTGCACCTTACACTCTGCCCCAACCCTTCACACCTGGAGGCGGTGAATCCTGTAGTGGAAGGACTTTCGCGCGCTAAGATTGATAATTACCTCAACAGCGAAGACAAGATTGTTCCCGTTTTGGTGCATGGTGACGCAGCTATTGCCGGACAGGGCATCATGTACGAAATCGTGCAGATGGCTTTGCTCGATGGCTATCGTACGGGAGGAACTATCCATATTGTGACCAACAATCAAGTCGGTTTCACTACGAACTATCTCGACGGTCGCTCATCAACCTACTGCACCGACGTAGCTAAAACCACGTTGTGCCCGGTTTTCCACGTCAATGCCGACGATGTAGAAGCGGTAATCGAAACCATGAAAATGGCACTTGAGTATCGTATGAAATTCCACATGGATGTATTTGTGGATTTGCTAGGCTATCGCAAGTATGGCCACAACGAAGGTGACGAACCCAAGTTTACTCAACCCTCCCTCTATAAACTTATCGCATCGCATCCGTCGTTGCGCGAGATCTACATGAATCAATTGATTGCCGAAGGCAGTATTGATGAGGCATATGCAAATGATTTGAAAGCCAAGTTTGAAGCCATGCTCGACACCAAGCTTGAGATAGCCAAGAGCATGAATATGGCGCACGTGAAGCACTTCATGGAGGAAACTTGGAAGGGCTACCGCAAAGCTAGCAACAGCGACTTCGAAAATTCGCCCGCAACAGGCTTCGACCAGAAGAAGCTCGCCACCATTGCCAAGAAAATCAGTACGCTTCCTGCCAACGAAAAATTCATTGCAAAGACAGCCAAGGTTTTTGCCGATCGTTTGAAAATGATCGAAGACAACAAACTCGACTGGGCGATGGGTGAACTGCTGGCCTACGGCACATTGCTCGAAGAAGGACATCCTGTGCGTATTAGCGGACAAGACGTGGAGCGCGGCACATTTTCGCACCGCCACGCTGTTGTAAAAACTGACGAAGACCAAGAGCAGGAGTTCATCACGCTGAACGCCATTAGCGAGAAACAAGCGAAGCTCAGCGTCTACAACTCCCTGTTGAGTGAATATGGTGTTTTGGGATTTGACTACGGATATGCCTTCGGCACGCCACAAGGCCTAACCATTTGGGAAGCGCAGTTTGGCGACTTCAACAACGGTGCACAGATCATCATCGACCAATTCATATCGGCTGCTGAAGACAAGTGGCGCACGATGAACGGCATCACACTGTTTTTACCGCACGGCTACGAAGGTCAGGGCAGCGAGCACAGCTCGGGCCGCATGGAGCGCTTTCTGCAATTATGTGCCGAGTTGAATATGGTAGTTTGTAATCCTACGACACCGGCCAACCACTTCCATTTGCTGCGCCGCCAGGTGCGCACGGATTACCGCAAGCCTTTGGTTGTATTCACTCCGAAAAAACTGCTGCGTTATGCCAAAGCCGTTTCAACGATGGAAGAACTCGCCAAGGCTTCCTTCCAAGAGGTAATTGCCGACAGCAGCGTAAAGAAGAAAGACATAGATACCATCGTGTTCTGCTCAGGAAAAGTATTCTACGACATTCAAGAGCAGAAAGAAAAGCGTCAGACCGGGACCAACATGGCAGTAGTGCGCATTGAACAGCTTTATCCTTTGCCCGAAAAACAGATTCGTGAAATCCTTGCAGGCTATCCTAAAGATTGCCTATTGATTTGGGCCCAAGAGGAACCTGAAAACATGGGTGCATGGAGTTACATGTTGCGCATGTTGCGTGATTTGAATTTGACCGTGGTTTCGCCTGCAGCATCTGCTTCTCCTGCCACGGGTTCACCCAAAGTGCACGAGAAACGAATGAATGCCATGATGGATCGACTGTTCAATTTATCCGGTGTACTGCAACACCCGTAAGACTCGTCAATCAGGCAATTCAGCTAACTCCTGGGCAAAATCCATGTAGTTTTGAGCGGCGTTGAAGTAATCTTGAAAGTGCTTTCTGGCATTGGCCCTGTAATGTAGAACGTCGGACGAATCCTTCATAAAACGCAGTGCGTCGGTGAGATCCGCAATGGAGAAATCCGGTTGCAACAACTTTCCGGTATAGCCATCAATCACAATTTCACTGGTGCCATAATCCTTTACACCTATGGCAGGTACGCCATGTGAAACACTTTCCATGATTGCAACAGGCAAACCTTCCGACATGCTCACATTCACAAACACATCTACGTGCTCACGTCTGTAAAACTCACGAATCTCTTTGTTCGGCGTTTGTCCCTTGTATTCAAAAATCACTTGACTTCCTGCCACTGATTCGATTGCCTGCTGTTTCAAAGGACCATCGCCAAAATGAATCCAACGAACCTTACCCTCCAATTGGGATAACGCTTGTCCGATGAGATGTATTCGCTTCCGCTCATCAACCCCAGAGCATGAAACAACCACGAACTCGTCATTTGCTCCTCTTTCCGGATTTAACCCCATATCAAACACACCCAAATACCTGCGTTGCAATTTTTGCGCATTCATGAAACGCTGCATGTATGCCTTACCATGCTCACTAATGGGATACAACATTGTGACATGTCGTTGCTTGAAAAAGCGAAAAGGGAGAGAAAATATTTGTGCATTCGGCGACTTCCAATCCTCGTGATACAAGTCCAATGCGTGCGCACGACTCACATAACCGCTGATTAGATTTCTTGACTTCAGCATAGACAAACAAATAGCAGACATGCTGAACCAGTAGGAGTAAAATACCACATGTTCATCCTTAGTAACGTTCGCTTTCAAATACCGATTTAAGCCATTGGACAGCGACCATTGCGTAAGCCAAATACCATAAAACTTGCGGGCATTTCTGAGCCACCATGTTTTATGTTTCACCAGAAATAATTCTCTGATAAACACCCAAACAAAGACCATCGTTGGCCACAAACGTGAAGATTTAGCTATGTGTTGATTTAAATCCGCAACCTCGCAATTGGCAGGCAATGGAAAGCCAATCGTGTCATTTACTTTGAAGTGATCATGAGGGTAAATCACAATGCGATCAAAAGTCTTCGACAAATAATTCAATTCATGAGCTATGTATTGTTCCTTATTTCCGAATGGAAATTGTTTGGATAACAATATCAAAGTTTTCATTGGTTCGGGGTAATTTTGCGGCAATATAATGAAATAGGGAGGTTGCAAATTTCTGAGATGTTGTAGCTTTCCGCATTCAAAAAATTAGAGGCCCCTGCTACATGAATCCCATCGAAATCAAAGTCCCTTCTCCGGGCGAAAGCATTAGCGAAGTCATCATTGCCAACTGGTTGGTGAAAAACGGTGACTACGTCAACAATGGTCAAGTGATTGCCGAAATCGACAGCGATAAGGCCACTTTGGAATTGGTAGCAGAAGC
>CANHPZ010000077.1 GCA_947462725.1 Flavobacteriales bacterium | reverse complement strand
GGCTGCCACACGGTACCGGCCGGAATAATTTGATGCGGACCACCATCCATAACGGCCGGCAAGTGCATGCCGTGCCAGTGAATCGTTGTCGCTTCATTGAGTTGATTGCGCACATTCATGTGCACCGTTTCACCTTTATTGAAAATGAGTGTGGGTCCCCAGAACTTACCGTTGATACCACCGGTAATGGTTTGCTGACCGTTGGTTACGATTTGTGCCAGGGTATCTTTAATCGTCAAGTCAAAATTAGGACCAGCCAATGTATCGGGAATCCAGAGGGGGTTGTATTGCGCCTGGGCTCCAAAGGAGATACTGAGCAAGAGCAGGGAGAGACGTGTGATGCGGAACATATGTTGGGTGTGGGGGATAGTTTTGAATTATTAGTGACTAGTGACGAATACCAATGACCAGTTATTAGTCACTAGTCATTCGTCACTATTCATTATTTAGCTATGCTAATGCGCTTCGTAACCTGCGTTGCGCCATGCGTAAACACCATCAGGTATTCACCGCTGTAGAGCGCGCGTGTGTCGAAGTAAGCGATGGTGCTGCCGGGATACAAACGCGTGGTCTGAATGAGCTTGCCGTTCAAATCGAGGAGCTCTACTTTCCAATCGATCGTATTGAGTCCTTTCAATTGTGCGGCAACGAAATCCGTTGCAGGATTAGGGAAAATAGTGAGCTGATCGGCATCGATTTGCTCTGCAACAGCAGTTGGTGAAGCGGTATACGTTGTTACCGACTCTGTGATGCTTGTCACTTTCGCACCGGTCCTCACTCCATAAAATGTTGGACCTACTACATACGGGTAGGCTGAATTCCAGTTCTCATCTACAGTGCAGAAGTACGCATAAACACCGGCCGGATATTCAGGTGTAACGCAGTTACGTCCGTTGTGCTCATCGAGGTAATCCGGTTCGTTGTGTTGGATGAACTCATAGTCTTCGCGGTAGCGCCCCAGCGGATATGTTGCATTTACAGGAGGACCGGCTGTTACTGTTGTTCCATCCGCATAGGTTGTGCGTGTGGTTATGTTGCGCAGTTGAAAGCCCGACTTCATGCGCGTGATACCGCCTGTACCGTCCGGATTGGCGTATCCATAAGCGCCGTAGATAGGAAAACCATCCCATGCATAACCCAACAAAGGCGAATGCACATTGGCATCAATCACATACAAGCCATCGGCTGCATAGCTATCGCAGACATCTGAAACCGGAACGATGTCCATATCAAAGGCACTCGGGTTTTGGTGGTGATGGTAATTTCCCATGGCAGGGTGTCCTTTCGCACAATCGAAACCAGCGCGCTCGGCTACAATCGCATCACGATTCCAAACACCCTGTCCGGGAGGGCCCATGATGGGACCACCGCCTTCCGCTTGCGTTTGGTTGTTCCAACTCACACCATCACGATAATCGAACAACGAAACTCCGTTGATGAAGATACCGATGTTGCCACCTGACGTGTTGGTCGGCGTTCCAGGATTGACCTCCGGGTTCAAAGAAATCTTGTAAATCGCATTCTGATCAGAAGCCTGCGATGGATTACCATCTTGGAATGGTCCTGTCGGATATGCGGGAATGCCATGCGTCGTAACATACACCCAACTGTTGGAGTATTGCACCTGCTGCACATTCACCGCCACGTCGTCCTGAACGAGCGTAGTGTTTCCGGCCACCCAATGAGCGCCGGTAGTTCCTTGCGGATTTTGAATCCAGTGCAGGATGGCCGGATTGGTTTGTGCATGCAAGCCAGATGCGGCAAGCATTCCAAGAAGTGTAAGTTTCAAATTCATTTTATCGGTTACTGATTTATTGGTTTGACGATCTTTTAATTCGATTCCTTCGTCAGCGAGGCAATTATTTCACGCGGGTAACTAAACGCCGGATTCATCACAAAAGTCGAATCTGAAAGGGTAAGCAGAAACGAAGTTATGTCGACCTGCTGTTCGGAAGAGAAAGATGGCAGTTGATCAAGGGTATTGTTCATATGAACACCCTGCCCATGCAGCGATGCATAATGCTTGAGGACGTCTGACAACCGCTTCATGCGACCATCGTGCATGTAAGGTTTGCTGTAGGCAATGTTGCGCAGGGTAGGAACTTTGAAAAGAAAGGAATCTTCAGGCTGCAGTGTCACAGCAAATCGGCCCAAATCCTGAAGCACAGCATCCTGTGCAAGACCATTTCGACTGAATTCGCCATTGGTAAAAAGGGGTTCGGTATGACAAGCATTGCAGTGCATCAAAAACAAGGCATAGCCATTCTCCTCTTGTCGGGTAAAGTTTGCCTCTCCCCTTTTCACCTGATCGTATTTGGAATTGCTGCTAACTAGCGTGACCATGAATGATGAAATCGCGCGTAACATCCCTTCCGTGCTAATGGTTGTATCGCCATATGCGCGCTCAAACATGAAGCGATAACGCGATTGCGTGCGAAGCTTTTCGAGAACGTTGGGCAGCTGCTCATCCATCTCCAGCGCATTGGTGATGGGCGCCAAGGCTTGCATATCCAAGTGATTGATGGCGCCATCCCACATAAAGCTGCGTTGCCACGCCAAGTTCATAAGCGCAGGCGCATTGCGTTTGCCTATGCGATCATTGATACCGTGACTCAATGCGTGATCGACATGCGTAAACGCTACAAATCGGCTGTGGCAGCTCTCGCATGAAATGGTGCTGTCGCGCGAGAGAATGGGATCGTAAAAAAGCAATCGTCCCAAATCTACCTTCTCTTGTGTGAGTTTGTTTTTGGCAAAGTCATAATGCGGCACGGGCCAGCCAGCGGGCACATGAAACAATGAACCTCCCTTTTCTGCAAATGCCATCAGTACAATCGACACAACAACACAAGCTATGGCGGTTTTGATTTTCATCTTGCAGTTATTCCGGATTTCAGGGCTTCCATGGCCTGCACGGTCGCAGCAGATGGTGACATCACATGGTGCTGCGTTTTCATGTCCATGGCATGGAAGAGGTGAAACCAATCGATAGTGAGGTGCAATCGTTTTTTCGAACACGGCAAAACACAGCGCACGCTTGCATTTAAAGGGCCTTGATAACCTCCCAGATGCCAAGCGAATTCCTCCTTGATGTCTGTGCTTAGCGAGGCCGTGCCTTCCACTTTCACATCGATGTATCCGTTTTGCCATGTCCAATACATGCCCTCGGCCGGATCCAATACACCCCCATGCGGGCCATCGACCTGCAAACTGCTATCAACACCAATCAGAAAAGACACTTCATCAAAATCGATATCAGGCAAATCAGGCAACTGAAATACTGTGGTTGATGGATCCGAAAAATCAATCAAAAAATAAAAGAACGGCCAACGCATAATTGTATCTCCTTCATTCAGCAGCATGAAGCTTCCGAGGTAAAGCCGAAGCGCTGTGCATTGGATGGTGTCTCCGGCAACAGCGCATGTGCTGCCTGGAATGAATGCATGCTTACCAAGTTTCGAATCGATGCTGACATCCAGATGCTGGGCACGCATCACAGATGTGCTCATACAAATGAAAGCTATCGCTAACAGGCGTATCACGGTCTTGGACCTTTGGGCATTGGCTGACGCGGATTGAACATCGAGGCCAAGTCGATGGCCAGTGCGTCGAATGCCGACAACTGATCGGGACGACACAGCGCGCGTATTGCTTCAAAATGCCTGTAATGCAACCACTCTATCGATTGCTGCACTTCAGTGATCTGTTGAATAATCGCTTCGGCACTTACAGTATCGGAAGCGATAAGCGACTTTGTGTAAAGTTCCTTTTTCAAAGCTTTCATCGAATCGTCATACATCCGAATATTGCGCTTGTGGGCGCCAACGAGCTGATCATATTGAGCCACTTGATTAGCATCCAATCCCAACTTTTCGATGATGATTTTTTGATTCTCCGGACCATTGAATCTCGGTGGCTTAGCCAGTTGCCACATCATGAAAAGGTTGACCGCAACCAGCAGACAAACAGCTGCCACAAGAAGTTTAATCTTAGTCATGATACAATGTATTTTGAGGCAAGAGATTAGAGATATCAAGTGATTGTTGCTTCTTCTCCGCTACTGCTTTGCGATGAACAAATCTTACTTGCGCAGCGCCGATGATGAGCATGGCAATGAGAATGGCTGCCGCATAATGCATCTTCACGTAGTTCATACGCGCGTCACGTATCCGTGCATCGATGCGTGAATGCAAATCGCCGGAGGCCCGCATAGCATTGTTGCTTGCCAACCGATCAAGTGCCTGATTCAATTCTGTTTCAGTCATGGTTTGTTGTTTTGGTTTGACGATCATTACGTCCAATTCCTTCGTTGAGTGATGATAATTTTTCTGCAAGCGCTCCTTTGGCACGCTGCAACAGCGATTCGACAGCCTTGACCGACAAATTCATAATTTCAGCAACCTCGCCCTGAGGTCGGCCTTCAAGACGCGCCAGAATGAGCGCGGTTTGTTGCTTCTCGGGAAGTTCGGATATAGCTTGCATTAGTGCTTTATCGAATTCCGTGTCAATCATTATTTGATCAGCTGATGCAGCAGTACCCATTCGATATTCCTCTTGATGTGTAACACCAAATAGAGCAACAACCCTTCCCCAGCGTTTCTTGCGCTTTCGTGATTTGAGATAGTCGAGGCTCTTATTGACAGTGATGCGGTAAATCCAGGTACTCACTTTGGAGCGACTATCGAATTTCTCCAAACCAAAATGAACCGCCACAAAAACCTCCTGTACGATGTCTTCTGCATCTTCCGTAGCATTCACATAGCGCATGGCCAGCCGAAAAACAGCATCCTTGTGTGAATCGTATAATTCGTTGAATGAATTCAATGGATGTAAATTACCTGATAGCCCTTCGAAATCCGAGGCAAGAATACTACTTTGTTACACAGAGATGCAAAGAGTGGAATTTTCCTTGGGGGTCATGGAGAGCGACAGACCGATTTCTAAGAATAAGTCATCGATCACGAAGAAAGCATCAATACAGCTTCTGACGCTTGATCAAGTACTGCATCAAAACAGGATTGAATCCGGAATGAATATCAGCCTCCACAAAATCGACTCGGTATTGTCCGCACTTGAGTTTTAACTCCCTGCGAAATTCGGCCATGCGCTGAATATAGGTTTCGCGCACATCGCCCGGATTGACTTTGATTTCTTCACCGCTTTCCAAATCAGTAAAGGTGTATGGACGATTTTCAAAGTCAAACTCCACTTCCTTCTTCTGGTCTGCAACGTGAAAAAGAATCACATCATGCTTGCGGTGACGCAAGTGTTGCAGCGCTGTAAATAGCTCGTCAGCCTTGGCCGAATTGTCCATCATATCACTAAAGATGATGACCATCGAGCGCTGATGAATGCTCTCTGCAATTTCGTGCAGCGTATCGGTTACCATCGTCGTTTGTCCTGTTGTAATGGCAACTGAGTCGAGCAGCTTTTCCAGCTCTGAATACAAATAATTGTGATGCGCATCGCTTGCACTTGCCCGGGTATTCACACGGATTTTATCCGCAAAAACAGCCAATCCTACAGCATCGCGCTGACGTTTGAGCAACTCTATTAATGAAGCAGCTGCATATACCGAAAACTTAATCTTATTGAATTCCGGTCCGTTGGGATCTACACCATGCGGGAAATACATCGAGGCAGAAGCATCGATGAGAATGTGGCAACGAAGATTCGTTTCTTCTTCATACCGCTTCACAAAGTGCTTGTCGGTGCGCGCCAACAATTTCCAATCAAGATGTCGGGTGCTTTCACCGGAATTGTATTGACGGTGTTCTGCAAACTCCACAGAAAATCCGTGGAAAGGACTTTTATGCAGGCCGGTAATGAAACCTTCCACCGCCTGTTTGGCAAGCAACTCCAATCGACCCAGCGATTGCAATTTCCTTCTATCGATGTTTACCGGCATGGAGCAAAAATAAGGGCAGCACATGGAAATGCTCTACCTCAATATCAGATTGACAAACATTAAGAAAAGCGTAAACGCAACACGTCACGCAGCATGAGCAACGCGTGCTTCCAAAAGACCACTGAGCTCTCGCCGGCATTTCTAAACTCTGCCGGCACGGTAACAACGCGAAGCCCCTTCTGACTTGCCTTGTGCAACCACTCGATATCTGCAGCAAATCCGTTGAGCAATTGATTTTGAAAAACAGGCTCAACAGCACTTGCGCGAAAAGCCTTGATGCCACACTGGGTGTCTCCCAAACGACGAAGCATGATGAGGTCGACAAGAAGAGAGAATACGGCACTGCCTGCTCTGCGAATGAGCGGCGTTTTGGCGAAATAATCTGACTTGCGTCGATCGCCTGCAACAACAGCCACTTGCGCGTCTTCAAACGCTTTGAAAATCGCATCAAATGTGTCGTGCTGAAATGGAATGTCGGCGTCGGTAAATACACGAATTTCCTCATGAGCCGCGAGCATACCCGTGCGCACAGCAGCTCCCTTGCCCAAATTCTTTTGATGCTGCACAAGGAGAATTGAATGACTATCACAAAACCCCTTGAGTTTATCGCTGGGTGATGATCCGTCATTCACCACAACAACCTCAGCAAGATGTGAGCGTGAGCGCAAATAGTCGAGCAGCACAGGCAACTCCTGCATGAGCTCTTGCGCATTGTTGTAGCTTGGAATGATGAGACTGAAACGCACCTATCGTGAATAAATCCTGTTGTTCAATGATTCTTTTCCGTGGTGCAAGATGCGACAATTCGCACCAACGGGACGAACCAACATCGAATTAATTTCGATGGTCGTCCCTTGAATCAATTTGTTTTCAATGGCCAAGGTGATGCGCGACGCGCCGGCTTTAATCGTAGTGTAATATTCGACCAATGCATTCTTGTCGCGCATGCCAATGATGCGTTTACCCAAAAATTCGGTTTGATAATCGACCGACTTCTCTCCATTGAATTGAATGACTTCAACCACCGAGCGTGGAAGCAAGTCGCGTGTAAAATCCTTTACCCAGAAAGAAATTGCAACCTCCCTTCCTAACCACGCTGAATCGACAGGGATTTCAAACAACCGTTGCCAACTGCGATTAAATTTCAAATTCCAGGTTGTGTCCACATACAGACTTCCCCAGCGAATATCATCTACCAACATCGCTGAACCCGATGCAATTCCACAATGCGCTGCGCTACTATCTGCCATCTGTGCATTATCAGCTAGCGCCGCTTCAAACGCATCGAGTGGCAAACTGTAAAAAGCCATTCCATTGACATTCTTCAGATGACTTGCATGACGCAGCAGCAGACGATCTTGCGGCTTCAAATGCATGGTATCTGCTAGGATAAGCAATGGTCTCTTGTCGGGAAAAGCGTCGACAATGGTTGGCCGCTGCATGAGATCCCAAGCCATACTACAGGAGGAAAACGACTGACTCAGCGACGTGCGTGACATGACAGTTGCAGTGGTTGGCAGGCGCATTTGAAGCGACGCCTGATACAGCGATTGCATGGCTTCATCAGACCCGGTGAAGCCAATATTTTCTGAACCGACATGCACATACGGCAGCGGATGAATGGCTTGGAATTGCGATGCATCAATTCCTTCTACGCCAATGCCTGCGCAGCAAAGCGCAGAACCACGGTCCTTTGCGATGCGTGATGCAACTCCCTCGAGCCGCGCATTTCCATCTACGACAAACAAAATCAAAACAAAAGCAGCGATTCCGATACGCCAACTTTGCTGACGTGACTGGTGGAAAAACAAGGACACCAAAAACAACATAAGAGGATAATATGCCACAAACGCAAAACGACCAATTCCTCTGAACTGCTGCACAGCACCTAATTGATAGAGCAATTGCTCAAAGCCCCAATTGAATGGAAATGCCATGGATGCACCAATGCATAAAACAGCTGCAACAGCAAGTGCCAAAAGCGGCGTTCTGCATTCCAATTGATACGGAGCTGTGACAACAAACCTCTGTTTCAACCACGATAATTTAACCACCAGAATAAGCGCAATACCCGCTAAACCGATATAGCCCAAGCCTTCCCATTCGAGGCCATGCGCAGGTTTCAGCGCCTGCAACAGATGTTCGTAGGGCATGCCGAAAGGAAACACATAGCTCATCCACGACGATCGAAAAATGAGAAATCCCCATGGAATAGAAGTCCGATCAACCACATCAGTGCTGGCATGCAGAAGCATTTGCAAAGCAGCAAAGGGCAATGAAAACTGCAAGGCCATTTGCACAAGCATTGACCATTTATTTTTTACTTGACCAAAAAGCAAATACACACCGCCCATGCCCAAAGCGATTATGGCTGCGAAGAACACGTAGTAAAACTGAATCAATCCAAGGGCGAACAATGCGCACCCCATTCCCAAGGACCATTTCCAAGCCGAGCGCGAAGAACTTTGGATTACCTCAAAAAAACCCAGTAGCAACCACAGCAGCATTGGAATAGCGCACATCACTGCAAGTGCAAAATGTCCTCCTGCCCTGTCCCACTGCTGCGCAAGCATCATGATAGCGCAACTAAACAACCAAGCATATCGCTCGTCGACTTTCAACTTGCGAAAACCGAGAAAGAGAAATAGTGCACCGAAAATTCCCGATAGCAAAATGAATGCGTTGGAAATTCCAACGATGTATGCACTCAGATCACAAATGGGTTGAAGCCAGCGGATGGGATTGGTTAGGTGCGATTGTCCTCCTGTAAAAAAAATGCTCTCACCGTATGGATAGTTCATCGATGATTGCTGCCATGCATTTGTGTCGAATTGTGTGTGCCAAATCGATTGATAATATCCCTGCAACCCATCGCCCGATGAGGTAAATAGATATGCGTTGGGCAAATGCCATATGGTGCCGAAATAAATCAGCGAGATTGCGCACGAGGTGAAGAGCGTGAGCCAGAAATAACGTGAACGAAATATCCTATCGTTTTTCAATGCTAATCTCAATGAATTTGCTTACGGGAGTTTTACTGCGATCAGCATAGCTGTCGATAGGAACCAGACAATTGGTTTCAGGGAAATAGGTAGCGCAACATCCGCGTGGAATGCTAAAAGCAATCACATGAAACTGTTCTGCGCGGCGAATCACTCCGCTATACTCACCCACCAAATCCACCAACTCATGCTCCTTGAGATGCAAGGCGCTCATATCATCTTCATTCATCAGCACCACACGACGCTCGTTGCGAATGCCGCGGTAGCGGTCGTCGAGACCATAAATGGTCGTGTTGTATTGGTCGTGACTGCGAATGGTCATCATCACCAAATTTCCTTTTTTCACACGAATATCAGGCAATGGATTGAGCGTAAACTGAGCTTTGCCACTCGCTGTCGTGAAACGACCTTCGCGCGGCCCGTTGGGCAATGAGAACCCATCGGGTTGGCGCACACGCTCGTTGTAATTATCGAAACCGGGAATTACCGCTTCGATATTATTGCGAATGAAATTATAGTTATCGCGAGCAGCCAACCAATCCATCGGATGCTGTTTGCCCAACACCTGCACAGCCAATTCACAGACAATGGCCGGTTCGCTCTTCAAATGCGCAGAAGCCGGTTCGAAGCTTCCCTTTGAACGCGACACTACTCCCATCGAGTTTTCTACGGTTACAAACTGCTCGCCGCTCATTTGCACATCGCGTTCGCTGCGGCCCAGGCACGGCAATATCAAGGCGTGCTCACCTGTTACCAAATGCGCTCGATTGAGTTTGGTTGAAACTTGCACGGTAAGATTGCACTTCTGCATCGCCTTGCCGGTGAACTCGCTATCGGGTGTAGCTGAAATGAAATTTCCACCGAGGGCAAAAAACACCTTCACCCTTCCTTGATCCATCGCTTCGATGGCTTCCACTGTATCGTATCCGTGCTCGCGTGGCGACTTCATGTTGTAGTTGCGGTCGAGGCTATCCAAAAATTCGGGCTTGGGTTTTTCATAAATGCCCATCGTACGATCGCCCTGCACGTTGCTATGGCCGCGCACAGGGCAAAGGCCTGCGCCCTTCTTTCCGACAGCGCCACGCAGCAAATGCAGATTCACCACTTCGCGAATATTGTTGACTGCGTGTTTGTGCTGAGTGAGTCCCATAGCCCAGCAGGAGATGATGCGCTTGTGTGTGATGAGCAGCTGTGCCACTTCCTTCACCTGTGCTTCCGGAATGCCGCAATCGGCTAGTGCTTGATTGTAGTCGAGCTTTTTCAACTCTTCCAAAAAACTATCGTAGGCTTGCGTTTGCGCATGAATGAAATCATGATCGAACACGCTGCCCGGCTCACGCTGTTCGGCCTTCATCATTTCATACATGAACAGTTTGAACAGCGCGATGTCGCCACCTATACGCACTTGCAAGAAATGATCGGCGATTTTCGTTCCACCCTTCAATACTTCCACAGGACTTTGAGGATCTACAAAACGCGTAGTGCCCGCTTCAGGTAGCGGGTTTATGTGAATGACCTTACCTCCGCGCTCCTTGCATTTCTGGAGTGCCGAAAGCATGCGTGGATGATTAGTTCCCGGATTTTGACCGATGACCATCACCCCTTCCGCATCGTAAATATCTTCGAGT
>CANHPZ010000076.1 GCA_947462725.1 Flavobacteriales bacterium | reverse complement strand
TTTTTATAATTTGCGCCAGATTGACCATTAAAAATTCAAATCCAATGAAAATTATTTACGCATTTGTTGTTCTCTTCATGGGCACTGTGGCTGCACAGGCTCAAATGGGCGCCACTCAAGACGCTCCTTCTACTCCAAAACAATCTTACAATGAGTTCCGTGGCAATGCTTCTCAAAGCGCTGCTGAAAACCGTGTTACTATTTGGCAAGATGATTTTTCTACACCAGCAAACTGGACGATTGCACACGATGGTACTTTCGTATCGGATTTCGAAATCGGTCCTGGTTTAGTGAGCCCCGGTCAATACGGCACTCCAGCCATCCTGAGCACTACTGCTACGAATGGTTATGCGATGTACAACTCTGACGGGTTCAACAACTCAGCTGGAACCGCCTACGAGCAAGCTCATATCACTACTGCGAGCCCAATCGACTTGACAGCTTACCCAAACGTGATTCTTCAGTTCGAAACTCAATACCGTCGCTTCACCGATGAGCAAACGTATTTGATTGTGAGCACGGATGGTGTGACCTGGCCAACACTCGACGACCCAACACTCGACATCAGCACTTTGCCTGGTGTTTATAAAGTGTGGGAAGACGGCGAATTGACAACCAGCATCTCTCCGGGTAACCCAACTACACGTAGCTTCAACATCAGCTCTATCGCTGGTGGCGCTTCACAAGTGTGGGTACGTTTGCAATTCACCGGTATCTGGGGTTATGCTTGGTATGTGGATGATATCCAGATTTACGAGCAGTTCCAACACGATGCTAAATTGTTCAGCTCTTACGTTTCTTCTACCGGTACAGGTGAAGAGTATGGCCGCATGCCACAGGCTCAGGTTCCAGCTCAAATGAACGTAGGTTGCTTGGTGAAAAACCTCGGTTTTGAAACAATGACTAACGTTAACGTTACTATCGCTCTTACTGGCCCAACAGGTGGTCCTGTTACAACTACAGTATCTCAAGCTGAACTTTTAGCTGGTGATACTATGTTCGTTGATGACTATCTTACTGTAGCCAACGACCTTGGTGTATACAACGTTTCTTACGCTGTAACTAGCGATCAGTCTGCCACTGAAGGTGATCTTACAAATAACGCCGGCGCTCGCTACTACGAGGTAACTTCTGATTTGTACACTTTGGATGCAGTGGATTTGCACCCAACAGGCACTGAGGTTTACACTTCTTTGGGTACAAATAGCTTTACGGGCAACCCTGATGAACTTATGTTGCTCAACTACTACCAAATTTTGGAAGCGGCTACAGCTTATGGTGCTGAAGTTCTATTGGCTACTGGTACTGTTGCCGGTGCTGAAATTTTGTTCCAGGTTCACGACACTACAGACGTTTTTGCTGATGTAATAGACAACCCACTGGGTGGAAGCGATACTTATGTTGTAACTGACCTCGATGTTTCTAACGGTTTCGTAACTGTTCCTTTCATCGATCCTTTGCCACTTGATGTGAATGCTTACTACCTGAGCGTTGCTTTGTTCAGCAATGGTAACACCAATGATGTTCGCATCCTTGACGACGTTACTGTTCCTCAGCCATCAGCTGCAAGCATGATTTACCTTCCTTCTGACGGTGTTGTTTACTCAAATGGTAACGCTCATTGCGTGCGCATGAGTTTCGACCAGTCTTTGGCTGTGAGCAACGCTCCTGCTAAGCTTGAAGGTATCAATGTATATCCTAACCCTGCAACAAACGGTATTATCAACATCACTTCTGCTCAGCATGAAAACCTGACACTCGAAGTGTTTAACAACGTTGGTAGCCTCGTTCAAACTCAGCGTTTCTACATGAACACTACTGCTGATTTGAGCTCATTGGCAAAAGGTACTTACACTGTACGTGTGAAGTCTCCTAATGCTGTGTCAACTCAATTGGTAACTGTACAATAATAGGTTTACCGCTATTCTGAGGAAAGGCTGTCCATTTGGACAGCCTTTTTTCTTTGTCATCTTTTTTGGACGCAGGCTTGAAGATTACTAATCTTGTGGCAGTTCAAAAGGGCAGATTCTCGATTGGGATTAAAATAAGGTGGCCGTATTCGGCCTCTTTTTTTTAGCGCTATTTGCTCAACGCAGATTATACCCTAATTTGCGCTCACGCTTAATTTTTATTTACCTCATGAAACACATTTTTACTTGTATCGCGTTGCTTGGATTTGCCACAGTAGGCTACTCTCAGCAAAAATTCAACACACAAACACAACCGCATCGGTTGGTGAAGCCAACAACCGCTTCGGAAGAAGAAATTGCTCGCACCATGCATGATGGTCAGTTGCAATTGTCGGCACCACAAATGGCCACTAGCCGCGATGCATTCAATGAAGATTTCAGCAATGGTTTTGGTGGTCAAGGCACCAATGGTGCTTGGACAATCGAAGACGTTGGTGGCAATTCTATTTGGATGATGGCTGATGCCAACAGCCCCGGTGGTTTTTATTCCACTACAGCTCAGCCATTGGCCTCAACGAGCGCAGCGAATGGTTGGGTAATCTTTGATGCCGATTTGTATCAAGGCGGTGAAATATCAGCAACCAATCCGGCTGAAGATGTAAGCGGATATTTGATTTCACCTCCGGTGGATCTCAGCGCATCAGCGAGTGTGATTCTGGAGTTCCAACAAGCATTTCGCTATTGCTGCGCCGACGATAAGCCGTTCATTGTTGAAGTAAGTAACGATGGTGGTTTCACCTGGATTACATACGACGGCGCTCCAACATTTACCGGTGGCGCCAATGATGGTTCTGCTAATCCACTGCTTACAACCATCGATATTTCTGCAGCAGCGGCCGGACAGACCTATGTGATTGTGCGCTTTGGCTGGCAGCCCAATGGCAATGCTACCCATTCACACTACTTCTGGGGCATCGATGATATCCGCATGTATGAGAACCCGGTTCAAAATGATATTCGAATCAATACCGTAACCAATGGTGACATTCTTACAGATTACGAATACCGCTGTATCGCGCTCGAGCAAGCTATCGATCCTTCACTAGGTGGTATTGTTATCGGAACGATGTACGAAAATTTGGGTACAATCACTCAGACCGCTACAATTACCGCTGAAGTACTCGATGCAGCTTCAACAGTTATTGCTACTGTAGATACTACTGTGGTTGTTTTTGCGAATGCGGAAAGTCCAACACCGGGCGACCCTATCGATACATTGTTCCTCGCTACCGGTTGGGCACCAACTGCCGCAGGAGCATACTTCGTGCGCACAACGATTACGTACAGCAATACCGATGAAACACCTAACAACAACACGGCGCAGAGAGCTTTTTGGGTTGTGGATGGCGAATACGGCCACGATCACCCAACGCTTGTGAATGCGGAAATGGCTCCGTTTGCCGGATCCGGAACAACTGCCGATCCATTCAGCCCTGTTGGTTATGGCAACTACCTCACCTGCTTCAATAATGGCTCTATAGCCGGTGGCTTGAGTATCCGTTTTGATAACAATACGGATGATTATTGCCCATTCAACATTTTGCTGCTTGCGCGCAACACCGACTACAATTTGTCGGATGCGGATTATGTGGCTTATGGTGCCTACGAGGTGCAGCCGTTTTATGTGCCAACCGGCGCTTCGCAGCAGTTCCCGATTTACTTGCCATTTGATGCTTCTGTAGATATCGTACCGGGCGTAACTTATTTCGCCGGTATCCAAACGGAATTTGCTACTGAGCAAGAATTGGCCGTAAAAGCTATTAGCGAGAGCGACATCGACTTCAGCACAGGATATTGGGCGGAAACAACTACCGCTGGAGAATTCTTGTGGTTCTTCGGCATTGGCTCACTGACTGATGCCACTCCGGCTATTCGTTTGGTGCTTTATGAATTCACCAGCACAGAAGAAGAGGAACAATTCATTACTGATTTTGGAATTAGCCCTAACCCAGCTTCTACCGATGCCCGCATCAACTTCAACTTGAATGCAGCTTCTTATGTTGCTTATGAGGTGCGTGATATCCAAGGCCGATTGGTAACATTCGACAACATCGGATTGCATGGCCAAGGCGCGAACTCCTTCAATTTGAATGTTAGCGATTATACTGTAGGTAATTACATTTTCAACCTCGTGATTGATGGTGAGAAAATGTTTAGCCGTCAGTTTAGCGTTGCACGATAATCTGACGAATAAAGAAACTAAAGCCCCGCCAAGTGCGGGGCTTTTTTATTTCTCCCTTGTGATGAGGTAACTTTGCTGCGCTTTAATTCAAACAGGTGCAAATTCATCACGACTTCTCCTCACTGCGTAACGTGCGAAATGCGGTTGTAACCATTGGCACCTTTGATGGCGTTCATTTGGGACACGCGGCATTGCTCAAGCGTGTGGCTGAGATTGCAAGCGAAGTCCAGGGTGAAACGGTATTGCTTTCGTTCTATCCGCATCCACGCATGGTGCTTTATCCCGATGATCATAACATCTCGCTCATTACTTCACCCGATGAAAAGGTGAAGTTGCTCGAGGCTTGCGGATTGGACCATCTCGTTATCTATCCTTTCTCGGCTGAGTTTTCGCGCATGTCGGCTTTTGAATATGTGCGCGATTTAATCGTTAAAGGCCTTAATGCACATACGGTTGTTGTTGGCTATGATCACCGCTTCGGACGAAACCGGGAAGGCGATTTCAAAACGCTGATTGAATTTTCTGAAGTGTTTGGTTTTGCCGTCGAAGAAATTCCTCCAAAGGATGTTGATGCTATTCTGGTGAGCTCCACTAAAGTGCGCAACGCATTGCTCGAACACCGCATTGATGAAGCCAATCTGCTACTTGGGCGCGCTTTCTCATTGCAAGGGCATGTGGTGAAGAGTCGTCAACTTGGACGTGAAATTGGCTTTCCTACGGCGAATCTGCAACTCGACTTTCCGCATAAGCTGATTCCTGCCAATGGCGTTTATGCCAGCAAGGCACATACGCCTTTCGGTATTTTTAACGCCATTACCAATATTGGAATACGTCCTACCGTTAGCCACGAGCAACAACGGAACATCGAAACGCATATCTTCGATTTCAATCATGATTTTTACGACAGTCCACTAACCATTGAATTGCATCAGTTCATTCGCGAAGAGAAGAAATTCAATTCGCTTGATGAGTTGAAGCAAGCAATTGCTAGTGATTGTGAACAAGCACGTACATGGCTGCAAACAAACGCTCAATAATTTTCTTCTTATGCATGTGGTTATGCATGGGTTCATTGCGCGCGCAGCTGATTGGTTTCAACGACCTCGATACGGTGAAGGTTTTCAAAAGCATGAATGAAGCGCTGCAACAGCCACAAGACGTCATTCGACTCGATCTCTCCAAACAAAAGCTTTCGGAATTTCCGAACGCTTTGTTTACCTTCTCGAAACTGCAAGAATTGAAACTCAACAAATGCCGCATTACCACTGTGCCTGATGAGTTTGATCGTCTGCCTCTTTTGCAAATACTCGAAATTCAGCACAATGAACTTGAGGTTTTCCCAATGTCAATTTTGAAGCTAACTCATTTGCGTGAGCTTGATCTTGCCGACAACATTATTGAGCTCATTCCGGATAAAATTGACGAACTAACCTCGCTTGAAACACTCGCTCTTTGGGACAACCCTATCACGTATTACCCCGAGCGACTCACCGAAATGCATCAACTCAAAGTACTCGACTTGCTCAATAATGCTATGAGTCGCGACACTCAGGAGCGCCTAAAAGGCGGTCTTCCCAAATGCAAAATCATCATGTCGCCGCCCTGCGCTTGCATGGATGGCGAAGAGGAATAGATTCTGTTACTAACGAGAGTTGAGCATATCCGGCACGAGGTAGTGTTCGGATTATTCAACTTCACCATTTCACTTCCGAAAATTCAAATGAACTAGCCGTTTGCATCTTAGGCGTTAATCAGAATACGGACTATTTTCGTCACATGAAACTAGTAGAATTCCTCAACAACTATAACCCACGCGTTCTGCATCGTCCATTTGTGATTGCAGAAGCTGGTGTGAATCATGAAGGCTCAATGGACCTCGCTAAGCGTCTCATCGATGAGGCTGCTGAAGGTGGAGCACAAGCGATTAAATTCCAAACCTACAAGGCGGAAACGATTGCCAGCAAAGACTCTCCGTACTATTGGGATATCACCAAAGAACCTACACGCTCACAATTCGAGCTCTTCAAGAAATATGATAAGTTTTGGAAGAGCGAATACGAAGAACTCGCCCGCCATTGCGAAACCGCAGGCATCGAATTCATGAGCACGCCTTTCGATGTGGAAAGCGCAACATTCCTCAACGACCTCATGCCGGTGTTCAAAATCAGCAGCAGTGATTTGACCAACTTGCCTTTCATCGAATATCAATGTTCGTTTGGAAAACCCATCATTCTTTCTACTGGCGCAGCCTACAAATGGGAAGTGATGCAGGCGGTTGAAACCATCGAGAAGCATGGCAACCAATTGTGTTTGATGCACTGCGTGTTGAACTATCCAACGATGGATGAAAACGCCAACCTCGGTATGATCAAGGATATGATTCGCTTATTCCCGGATGTTGTTCCCGGATATAGCGATCACACGTTGCCTAAAGACATGCACACGCTTGAAGTAGCTACGCTGCTCGGCGCTGCTGTGCTCGAGAAACACTTCTCGCACGATAAGACATTGCCGGGCAACGACCACTACCATGCGATGGATAAGGAAGACTTGAAACACTTCTGGAAGCGTATGGATCGCACATTCGAATTGCTGGGCACATTCGAAATGAAAGCCCTCGAGAGTGAAGCACCTGCGCGCGCCAACGCACGCAGAAGTTTGGTGGCTTCCAAAAACATTCCGGCAGGTAAGGCCATCGAATTTGAAGACCTCACCTGGAAACGCCCGGCCAGTGGCATTTCACCGAAGGACATTCACGCCGTAATCGGCAAAAAAGCTTCACGCGATATCGGTGAAGATGAAGTGATGAAGTGGTTTTTACTCAACGATTGATCATGCGATACCAACAACTTTCAGCCGAACTCTACACCGGCGCGCGCAAACGTTTTGCATCACACATGCAGAAGGGCGGATTGGCCGTGTTTTGCAGCAATGATATATATCCAACCAGCGCCGATGGTCATATGGCCTTCAAGCAGGCCACTGATATATTTTATCTATCCGGTGTAGATCAGGAAGAAAGCATGTTGCTCTTGTTTCCGGATTCTTTTCACGCGCATCATCGCGAGGTGTTGTTCTTGAAAGAAACCAATGAAACCATTGCGATTTGGGAAGGTGCCAAACTCACCAAGGAACAAGCGCGCGCACAAACCGGTGTGAAGACCATCTATTGGATCAGCGAGTTGGAGCGTGTACTGAAAACGCTTTTGGCAGAAGCTTCTTGCATTTATCTCAACAGCAACGAACACACCCGTGCTGCAGTGGAAACAGAAACACGCGAGGCCCGTTTTTCTAAATGGGTGCGCGAACATTATCCGCATTACCGCATTGAACGCAGCGCTCCAATTATGCATCGCCTGCGCGCAATCAAGGAACGCGAAGAGTTGGGTCAATTGCAGCGTGCAATAGACATCACTCGAGGCGGCTTTGAGCGCGTGATGAAAATGGTGAAGCCTGGGGTGATGGAGTATGAGATCGAAGCCGAATACATGCACGAATTCTTGCGCAAGGGATCCCGTGGATTTGCTTACACGCCTATTATCGCTAGTGGATTCAGCGCCTGTGTGCTGCACTACATCGACAATGACAAACCCTGCAAAGACGGCGATTTGCTGCTGATGGATGTGGGTGCGGAATACGGCAACTACAACGCCGACATGACGCGTTGCATTCCTGTGAACGGAAAATTCTCGCCGCGTCAGAAAGACGTTTATAATGCGGTTCTCAGCGTGATGAAGGGCGCCAAGGCTTTATTGAAGCCGGGCGTTTTGATGCACGAATACCACAAACAAGTGGGCGAGCTGATGACGAAGGAACTCGTGGATCTGAAGCTCATCTCGATGGATGATGTGAAGAATCAAAATCCCGAGTGGCCTGCGTATAAAAAGTATTTCATGCACGGAACATCGCACTTCCTGGGACTCGATGTACATGATTTAGGTGATTGGACAATTCCAATTGCAGAGGGAAATGTATTTACGGTGGAGCCCGGAATCTATATCCGTGAGGAAAGCCTCGGAATTCGCATTGAAAACAACATTATCATCACCAAAGACGGCGTCGTTGATATGTTTGATCAGTTTGCGACTGAGGTGGAAGAGATTGAAGCGATGATGAATGGATAAATGCCAATCAGCTATTTTTCTTTTGCCTTCCCGTTTTCGTATTCGATGCGCATCACTTCCTTGCCGGTTTTCTCATCGTAACTGATGTACGCACCATCCAGCTTATTGTTCTTGTAATTGGATTGTTCAATCACACGTCCGCGCTCGTTGTAGATTACACTCTTCCCGTTGAGCTTTCCTTCTTTGTAATTGCAATCACGCATCGGCGCACCATGTGGATGGTAGTACGACCATTTGCCATCGGGCTTTCCGTTTTTGTAATTGCCTTTGCTTTCAAGTCTTCCGGAGCCGTTGTATGATTCACTCGGACCATTGAGAGAGCCATCAGCACCATACGTTTCAATTTTCTCGATGCCTCCTTTGTCGTTCCAGTAGGTCCATTTCCCTTTTTTCACATCACCGATTTTTACTTTGGCGGTTGTGTCGGTTTTGATTTTGTACAGGTCGCTCATCGTTTGTGCAAACTCATCCTTGCTTTTCACGATGCTCCATTGGCCTTCATAGCTTTTCACTCCGTTGGGATGATTACCCGTCCAGTGGCCGTTCATCTTTCCTTCTTCGTAGTTGCCAATGTCTTGAATGAATCCGTTGTTGTACCACGACTTCCACTCACCTTCTTCGAGATCGTTTTTGAAATGCCCTTCCATCATCGGTTTGGTGCTTTCATACCAATACTTCCACAAACCATTTTTCTTGTCGTCGGCCATGTCGCCTTCTTTCCACTTTTGACCTTCCCAGTACTGGTATTGCCAGAAACCATTCATTTTTCCTCTGCTGTAATTGCCCCAGTATTCGCGATTGCCATTGCCGTAGTAGAATGTCCACTCTCCCTGCTGCAGGTCATTGTCGAAATCACCCTCCATGTCTTTGGTGCCGTTTTCCAAGTACCAAATCCAATGTGCGGTTTTCTTTCCATCGGAGTAGGTTCCGACTGTGGATGTTTGGCCGTTAGCATATTTCTCCATGAATTGTCCGTGCAACACACCCTGATTGTAATGCGAGTGTCTTTTCACATTGCCTGAAGGATAAAGCTCTTCCCAAAGACCATCTTCTTTACCCGCTTTGTATTCACCGCGAATGCGCGATGAACCGCCGCTGTAATTTTCAACGTATGGACCATCGAGTCGACCATTCTTGAAGGATGAACTGCGCAGCAACTTTCCGTTTTCGAATTTCTCTTCCATGAAACCATTTCCGGCAGTTACTGTGCGCAATTTGTTGGCATCACAAAACAGCCAGAGTAATTCTTCTCCATCGCGAAACTCTTCCACCATCATTGTATCGCCAGCGGGAAAGAAGTAATTCCATTTACCGGTTTTAATTCCCTTGGTATAAAACCCTTCTTCAACCAGAATGCCATCCGAGGTGAATGTGCGTTGAATACTGTCTTGTTTGTTCATGGAGAAATATCCTTCCACCATGAGTTTGCCATTCGGATGAAAACGCTTCACACTGCCGTTGAGGTTGCCCTTGCGGTAATGCGACTCCTCTTGGAGTGTACCACTTTCGAAGTAATATTTCCATAAGCCTTCTTCAAATCCATTCACATAATTGCCCTCGCTACGGGTATTGCCGTTGGCGTATTTGTCTTTGTATTCCTGCACTTGGGCAACAAACGAAAGCTGCAACAGACAAAGAAAAAGGGTAAGTAAACGTTTCATAATCTTCGGTATGGTTGAGCAAATTACAAACACGAATAGGCACGCTCTTATTGCCGTGTTTGTTGTTTATGAACAATGAAAATGTTGTCGTGCTTCGAATGCACGCATAGTAGAATAATCACCACTTCACCACTTCACCACTTCACTAGTCACTAGGATAACTTGTCTGTGAGAATGCGCATCTCCATAACCGGAGAGATTTTTTCATAGAGAATGCGGTATACAGCATCAGCGATAGGAATATCGCAGTTGAATTTCTTGTTGATTTCATGGATGCCGCGTGTGGCATAGTAACCTTCGGCCACCATGTTCATTTCAATGGTTGCCCACTTCACGCTGTAGCCTTTTCCAACCATGGTTCCGAATGTGCGATTGCGTGAGTAGGGCGAATACGCCGTCACCAACAAGTCGCCGAGATAGGCACTGCTTTTCACATCGCGATGCGTTTCATGCACCGTGTCAATGAAGCGTTCAATCTCGCGAATAGCGCTGGAAATAAGTACAGCCTGAAAATTATCGCCATATCCCAAACCATGACAGATACCACTCGCAACTGCATACACGTTCTTCAAAATTGCTGCGAGCTCAGCTCCAAATACATCTTCAGTTGTCGTGGTTTTTATGAATCGACAACCGAGCATGTTGGCCATGCGATCGGCTTTTGTGAGGTCGTGGCATCCAATGGTCAG
>CANHPZ010000075.1 GCA_947462725.1 Flavobacteriales bacterium | reverse complement strand
TTTGTGTCATTGCTTCAAGGGTTTCAACACCTGTGCGTTGCTTGCTGCCGCAGGCCATCAACATGACCAGCACCATAACAGGTGACAATATAATTTTTGGGTTCATCATTTTACGAGCAAAGGAATTCATTTCTGTGCTTCCACGCTGCCTAAACAAACAAGTTATTTTGCAGGAGCAGTTATGGTAGTGCTTTTGCGAAAATCCAGACCCCAATTCAAAATCAAATTCAAGGTGTTATTGCGCTCAGCCTTTTTGGCATCGCCCTTAACAATATATTGATTCATGTAACCCACCTGTATGTTTCTGTTCTTATCCAAGCGCCAACCCAAACCAGTAATAAAGCGGTTCTGATCAAAAACATTCAACTTGATTTCCTTGCCGGCATTGATGAACACCTCATCGGTCATCGCCAAAAACAGTGTGTTGTCTTCCATCGTTTTTTTAGTGAGCGGAACATTCACGCTATAGCGGTAACGCAATCGATTGTTATAAATGAATGGGTCATCCTCATTCATGACATAGTTACCATCGGATAGAGTCTTGTTCTGCAACCAACGCTGTTCAAGACGAAAGCGATTGCTCGTATAAAAGCGCCCCAATTGCTGTGAGGTAATCAATTGCAAGAATGTGCGCTGTTCATTGCGCGTGTAGGATATCGGCTGAGCACCATATTTATAAAAGCCGATGAACGCATAACCCACACTCAATTGTGCTCCAGACTTCGTGTAATAGTCCACCGCCACACGTGAAAGAGATTGCATCCAATTATCGAAACTCAACCCACTGCGGCGCCAACTATATTCGGTATAAACACCCCAACGGTCGCTCAAACGATGACTGCCCATATAAGTGGCCCATGAATTCGTTTGGGTGACGATTTGTTTTTGTGCTTCTGCTGCCGAGAATACAAAACCCACAAGCACTAAAAGAATACAGATCTTTTTGATCATACAATAAGTTTGATCAAACTTAGCCTTATGACATCAGGCGCTAAATGAAAATTAGCAGCGGCTTAACAATTCTGTGTCAACAGGGGAAGATTGTCAAGACCCTATAAATTGGAAGAGCCAATAAATAAGAGCTCCCATCAGCGCCGATATCGGAATGGTGATAATCCAAGCTACAAGCAGCTTTCCTGTTACGCCCCACTTCACTGCCGATACGCGTTTGGTAATGCCCACACCGATAATAGAACCGGTAATCGTGTGAGTGGTGCTCACCGGAATTCCCTTGATGACTTCACCCCCCACTTTCCAGGGGAATTTCAATCCCTCCGTAAAGAACAACGTAATAGCTCCTGCCGTTTCTGCTGCCACGCCTTCAAAGGGGGTCACCTTGGTAATTTTAGCTCCCATCGTTTTCACAATCTTCCAACCACCACTCATGGTGCCCAAGGCAATCGCAGCATAACACGATAGTGGAACCCATGTTGGCATTTCTGTCAAACTGGTTATTTGACCACCGGCAATTAGCGCTACGGTAATAATACCCATCACCTTTTGAGCATCGTTGCCACCATGACCAATGCTGAATGCTGCTGATGAAAACAACTGTAATTTTTTAAATGAAGCATTCGCCTTTGAGTTTTGCATGGAGCTTAGGAATAGTGTAAATACTCCCATCACCAAAACAATAAACCCGAGCAAAATCCACTTGAAATTTGAACCATGAAAAACCACTTTCATCCAATAGGGCTCGAAACTGCTTTTCAAGTTTGATGTGTCATAACGATCAATTGAATCGTCCAGAATGCGATGCGTTTCCACCACCTCTGCGACAATTCCGGCGTTCTCCAGTTTCTCCATCATCGCCGCTGTTAAGGCTGTGTTCTCTTGCCGCTCGCCCAACTTTTTCAGATAATCGACACGCACAACATAGTTGGTCTCACTCGTGTCGTCAGCGCCGGTGCTGTCTTTTCCAACCTTCACCAATGCTGCGTACTCCTTTAAATCCTCTGTCTTAAACGTCAACTGCTTCTTGAGGTCGTCCTTGCTCACGGCATGATTCAACTGCAGCGTGTATGAACTACCTCCGACATAATCCTTCTTAAACTCCAGCACATTCAACACCGCGAAAATCACCAAAGCAATTATTGATAGTGATACCATCTTCATGAATGGCCCCTTTCGAAAGGAATTCAGAAACCAAACGGATATCAAATACGACATCAGCATACCCGCAATTGGCGCAATAAAAATAAAAATAGCCGTAGCAGCGATGATTCCTCCATTGATAGCATCCCAGCCAAAAGCAGCCAAAAATGCTCCAGCAAATCCACCAATCAAGGTGTGCGACGACGACGACGGAATGCCATACCACCAAGTGATCAAGTTCCATGTAATAGCAGCAACCAATCCCGAAAAAATCATAGGCAAGGGATTATTAGTGGTTGCGATGTAGCTCTCCTTTACCGATTTCGCTATGGTGGTGGCTACGCTATGATCTTTAAAAATGAAGAACGCCACAAAGTTGAAAAACGCTGCCCAAACAACCGCCTGAAAAGGTGTAAGCACCTTGGTTGACACCACCGTCGCAATGGAGTTAGCCGCATCATGGAAACCATTGATGAAGTCAAATATCAAAGCAAGAGCTATGACGGAAATAAGTAAAATTGAATAATCCATAGGTGGAGTTAGGAGTTCTTAACCAGTATCGATTCAATGGCATTGGCCACATCTTCACATTTATCGGTTGCTGTTTCGAGCACCGAAAGTATTTCCTTCTTCTTAATCATTTCGATAGCGTTGGTTTCTTCCGAAAACAATCTCGCTATGGCCAAGTCAAATATGCTATCGGCCTCATTCTCCAAATCATTGATACGAATAATCGCCTCTCGCACTCGCTGAGCATTTTTCATGTTGCGCAAATTCTGAATAGCGTTATCGATTTCAACTACTTGTCGCTGCAAAACACTCGACAAGCCATGCATCACTTGATCAATTTCTTTCAATTGATACAGGGAAATTCGTGATGCAGTGCCATTGATAAAATCTGCGACATCATCCAGCGATGTTGCTAAGTAGTGAATGTCCTCTCTATCGAAAGGAGTAATGAAATTCTCGCTAAGCTGTATAAACAATTGGTGAGTAATCTGATCACCCACGTGCTCCAATTCGTTGATTTGTCTCACGATCGATTCACGCGCTTGCTCCTCGCACTCCAGCAATTCCTGAAACTTCTTCGACATTGCAACCAAATTGCCGGTCGATCGCGAAAACGAATCAAAGAACTTCTCTGACTTCGGGGTAAAAAGCTTCATTATGTTCATGGCCTTGCTATTTATGGCAAAGCAACCTCATCTTATTGAAAATCCTAAATCCAACATGTTACAATACCGTTATATCGCTGAGTTAAATCGGTGTGAACAGATCTTCAAAATACTAATTTTCAACAAACAAGGCTTTCATTCGATCAACCCCTGTTAACATTAATATAACATTGAGGGGTTGCCAAGGGTTCATCTTTGCCGGATGTTAGAATTGCGTCAACGCAACTTCAACTTTGCTCTAAACTATTTGCATGAAGCCAATGCCTGCTGGAAAACCGCTTATTTCGCCCGAAGAAGAACCACTCGTGAAACGATCCATCGACTTCATCTTTCAATCGCTACTCCCCAAAGACAAACTCTTTTACCCGCTATTTGATCAGGCATGCATCAACATGGTAGAGATTGCCAAGGTGCTTGAAAATGCCCTCAAATCCGACTCAGTCACTCGATTACAGTCTTTCGAAACCATTACGCTACTTGAAAAACAGGGAGATGAAATCACTCACGCCATCATGCGCGAAACAGGCAACACCTTCATCGTACCATTCGACCGAGAAGACATTCACGCGTTAGCTATGGCTATTGATGATGTTGTCGATTATATCTACGGCACTTCAAAACGTCTCGATTTATACAAGGTACACACCATCACTCCGGCTATGATTCGATTGGCAGAAATCATCACACAATCGGCCATTGAACTGCAATCTGCTGTGCGAGAAATGCGCAGTTTGCGCAATGTGCGGAAAGTAAGAGCTCACCTGCACACTATCAACACGCTCGAAAACGAAGCCGACATCATCATGAATGCTTCAATCGCCGATATGTTCAAGAATGAAACAGACGCGATGAATTTGCTCAAAATGAAAGAGGTCATTACGTTTCTGGAAAATGCTACTGACAAGTGCGAAGAAGCTGCTCACGTTATCGATAGCGTGATCATTAAATTTTCATAACTCGCGTTTTGTACACTGGGCGATTAACTCGCCTGTTCCCATCTTGCACATTGTATTGGCATTCCATAATGGGCAGCCGTGCGCAATTATCTTTTCATAACTCAATATGAGCAACACCAGTCCATTAAAACGGCTTTGGAAGTTAATCCGTTCTGAGCAATCAGAAATCCGCAACGTATACGTTTTCGCACTCTTTCAAGGGTTAGTCAACTTATCGCTGCCACTCGGCATTCAGGCAATCATCAACCTTCTGCAAGCCGGTCAGCTCAGAGCCTCCTGGGCTGTTTTGGTCGTATTCGTTTTGTTGGGTATTTTTCTTCAAGGCATGCTCCAATTGCGCCAAATGGCCATTACAGAAGGCATAGAACAGCGCCTGTTTGTGAAGTCTTCTTTCGATTTTGCATACCGACTTCCAAGAGCTTCATTCGATGCCCTAAAAAGCAGATACTTCCCGGAAGTGATGAACCGATTTTTCGAAGTAATGACTGTGCAGAAAGGACTTTCCAAATTGCTTTTGGATTTCTCAACCGCAGTAATACAAATTGTATTCGGATTAATTCTGTTGTCGTTTTATCACCCGCTTTTCATATTGCTCGGATTGATATTAGCCTTGTTGCTTATAGCCATTTTCAGATTCACCGGCAAAGCCGGAATGAACACCAGCCTTGAAGAAAGCAAACACAAGTTTGAAGTAGCACACTGGCTCGAAGAACTCTCGCGCACATTTACTACGTTCAAACTAAGTGGTAAAACAAACCTTCCGCTCGATCAAACAGACCTTCACACAGCACAATACCTTGATGCGCGCAAGCGCCATTTCTCCATCCTGGTCATTCAGTTCAAGGCTCTTATTATGTTCAAGCTATTGCTGGCCGCCGCGCTCATCATAGCCGGAAGCGTGCTGGTAATCAATGGACAAATCAATATCGGTCAATTCGTGGCCGCTGAAATTGTGATCCTTTTGATTATTGGCAGTGTAGAAAAAATCATCCTCAACATGAATACCGTGTACGATGTGCTCACAGCACTTGATAAAATCGGAAGCATTACCGATATCGCCTTGGAGCGTGAAGGCGGCATTGATATCAGCGAAAATCAAACAACCGAAGGCATTCATCTCAAAATTACCAATCTCTCATACACTTTTTCAGACGCCACTCAGCCGGTCATCAAAAACTTCAGCATGGAGGTTATGCCCGGTGAACGCATCTGCATTGCAGGGCCCAACGGCAGCGGAAAAACATTGCTCATGAAACTAATTACCGGTTACTACTCCGGCTATTCGGGAAGTATAACTGTGGATGGTCTTCCCATTGAGAATGTTGACCTCATTGGACTGCGCGACATCATCGGGGAAAACTTCGCCGATCAAGGTGTTTTCAAAGGAACTATTCTCGAAAATATCACTTGCGGACGCAAGCGCATCAGCATGGATGATGTGCTCAGCGCTACAAAGTCGGTCAACCTGCACGATTACATTACACAGCTTCCGAAAGGATATGAAACACCTGTAGACCCCGAAGGGAAAATGCTTTCCGGTGGAGCGCTCCGCAAAATTATACTGGCGCGTTGCTTCGTGGGTAATCCTCGTCTCATTCTCATGGAAGACAATTTACAATCCGTGTTACCCGATGAGCGCTTAGAGATTATCAAGCGTATGATGGATGAACACCGTAAAAGCACCATCGTTTTCATTAGTAACAATCCGGCCATACAAGCGCTTGTCGGAAGAACCATTCAGTTCAACACCATTTGATCCGCACCATGCTCGATATTTCACAACATTCCGTCAAAAACAAGATTTCCAAGGGTGATTACAAGTCGTTTCACATGGTGTATTCAGGCAAAAACAATAATGTGTTGAAGCGTTGGTTATTTGGGATTTTGCTGTTGATTCTTATCATCCTCTGTTTACCCTGGACACAGAACATCAGTGGTGATGGCGTGCTCACTTCGTTGCGACCCGACCAAAGGCCTCAGTCAATTCAAACCATCATACCCGGACGCGTAGAACAGTGGTACGTTTCCGAAGGTGATCTGGTTAAAAAAGGAGATACCATCATGCGCATCTCAGAAATCAAGGATGATTATTTCGACCCGAACTTGCTCATGAATGTGGAAGATCAGATCAAGAGCAAGGAATCAAGCGTGTCGGGGTATATGCAAAAGGTAGCAGCCATGGACCGCCAGATAGACGCGCTCAATGAAGGTGCCCAACTCAAGCGCTCTCAACAACTCGTCAAAATAAAACAGGCACAAATCAAAGTGCAGAGCGATAGCGTTGAGTCGGTTGTGAATACCAACAATGCCCAAATAGCGAAAGAACAATACGACAGATTCCTATCACTGTTCGAAAAAGGTTTGAAATCACAAACCGAACTAGAACAACGTGAAATGGCTTATCAATCAGCGCGCTCCAAGCAAACTGAAACGGAAAACAAACTACTGATTGCACGACAAGAGTTGATGAATGCTCGCACCGAACTCAGCACAATTGCGCAAGACTTCCGCGATAAAGTATCGAAATCAGAGAGCGAAAAATTCTCTACCATGAGTGTGCTTTACGACACTGAAGCACAAGTTTCGAAACTGCAAAGTCAATTCGCAGGCTACAACCAGCGCAGTGGTTTTTACTTCATTACGGCACCCGCCGACGGCTTCATTACACGAGCAGTCAAATCCGGAATTGGCGAAACACTCAAAGAAGGGGAAGAAATCGTGACACTCATGCCCGCCAACAATGACCTCGCTGTAGAAATGATGATAAAGCCGATCGACTTTCCGCTATTAAGCAAAGGACAAAAAGTGCGTTTCGTATTCGATGGTTGGCCGGCTTTCGTATTCAGCGGATGGCCCGGATCATCGTCCGGAACTTATGGAGGCATCGTTGTCGCCATCGATAATTTCACCAATGCAAAAGGTGAATACCGAATTTTGGTTTCACCCGATCCTAACGACTCGCCATGGCCTCCCGGCATTCGCGTTGGCGCCGGCGCCAAAGGGATGGCACTCTTGAATAACGTGCCCATTGGTTATGAGCTCTGGCGTCAATTCAATGGCTTCCCTCCAAACTATTACCAAGCAGATGCTGCACATGAGAAAAAATAGTCGCCATCCGCGATGGATTGCCATTGCTATCGGTGTTGCTCTAGCTCCGCACGCTATTGCGCAAGAGGAGAATGTAATCGACTTCGACTCCTTCAAAGCGCTCATGAACAATCACCCGAAAGCGAGGTATGCCGAGCTCGCTGAAGAAAAAGGCGAACGGGAATTAACGCGGGCTAAAGGTGCTTTCGACCCGAAAATTGGCGGCAACTATCAATATAAATTCTTCAATGGAAAGGAATACTACAACCAAACCAGCGTAGGAATTGATGTGCCACTTAGAGCGCCGATCACCATCAAAACCAGCTATGAAAACACAGATGGCGCTTATCTCAATCCCGAGGAAATAACACCCAATGCCGGGTTAATAAGCATGGGCGTTATGGTGCCTCTCGGACAAGGGCTTGTAACCGATCGTCGACGCACAGATTTGCGTCAAGCTCAGGCATACGTTGAATTCTCCAAACTCGAACGTCAGCGTATTCGGCAAGAGCTATTGCGCGATGCGTATAGTCAATATTGGTCATGGTGGATGACACAGCAACAATTCGATTTATACAATGAATGGAGGACCATCGCTGACGATCGTCTCAACATCACACGTCAACGGTTTCAGCATGGCGACATAGCATCCATCGACACACTTGAAACGTTCATACAACTTCAACAACGCGCTCAAAAACTGACTGCTGCCCAGAGTAAGGTCGTTAAAGAAAAACTTCAGCTCGCCACATACATGTGGGCAAATAATCCAGCGGGAGACTTTACACTTTTACCTGAAAATAAAGCAGTGCCACAACGAGACATTGATTTTGATTTATCGCTAACCGCTCCAGCTATGCTCGAAGTAAGAGCTTTGAGCATTGAGGAACGCAATCCGGAGTTGCTGCGCTACGCATCCATATTTAATCAGCTGCGCGCCGAGGAACGCTGGAAGAAAGAATCCTTGAAGCCTGTTGTCAATGTTCAATACAACGCCATTACAGATCCAACAACAGGGTCTTCATCCGTAATTACCTCCAACAATTACAAGTGGGGAACACAACTGGCCTGGCCAATCTTTATGCGCAAGGCAAAAGGCGAACTGCAACTCACCCGCATCAAAATCGAAGAAACTCAATTAGAGGCCGAACTTAAGATTGCTTCTCTCCGCAATAAAGCGCTAGCCAACATTCAGCAGATTACATTGCTGCAATCTCAACTGTCAAATACCCGTAGCAACATCGTCAATATGCGACTGCTATTAGAAGCAGAACGTGAAAAGTTCATTTCTGGCGAAAGCAGTGTATTCCTTATTAATACACGTGAACAGCAATTGTTTGATTTGCGTTTGCAGGAAATCGAAATTGCCTTGGCACTCAAGCTAACAGAAATAGAATTAAAATATCTCCTTGGCGAAATCTGATGGTTAATGCATGTAAGGCAATTATGAAAAAGGGCCGCTAAATGCGGCCCTTTTTCATTTCATCCAACCGATATTAATTACCGGTCACTACTATCTTCTCAGAAACGGTTTCTGTACCTATAGTTCCACTTAGGAAGTATATGCCAGAACTCAATCCGCTTACTTCATATCGATACCCATTATTAGAGTTCAAACGAATCACCTCAACCACCTGACCAACACTGTTCATCAGATAATAATCACCAGCGTATTCAGAGCGCACGGTGAATATTCCATTGCTTGGATTCGGATAAACTTCAAATCCAACCGAACGAGCAGCATTAGTTCCGTTGCCATCGATACACGTGGCCAAAGCAACCGCCAAAGAGCGCACACCTGAAGAGCCACATGCATTGTTGGCCTTCACCGTAACACTGCCGGCAACAGCTCCCCAATTGGCAGTAATTCCTGTTGTGTTCTGACCAGTTGTAATTGACGCTCCAGTAGGAACAGCCCAAGTAAATGTATTCGTTGATTGAGCAGGAGTTGTGTATGTAACTCCGACCTGATTAGGACATACCGAAGCAACTCCGGTAATACTTGCTGGTGTTGCTGGTAAGCGAGTTAGAGATGCACTGCGAGCTGCTGTTGCACCGCATACATTGACACCTGTTACACTCAATGTTCCGGTTGTGAAAGTGCTTGGTATGTTCAACACAATAGCGTTACCGCTATTGCTGGCGATAGTGCAGCCTGTTGGCACTGACCAGTTGTAGCTTAGAATACCGCTTGCCGCTGTTACCGAATAAGCAAATTGTCCTCCGCCGCAAAGATTGCTAGTTGAGCCTGTCATCGCTGACAATGCCGCTGGATTCTTGCTCAAACCCAAAGAACGCAATGCGCTTTGACCGCAATTGCTCACTGCCGTCACTGAGAGCGTTCCGCTCACAAAAGCACTTCCAAAGCTCAAGCTTACGCTCGCTGTGTATTGTCCAGAAACTATTGTAGTATTAGCCGGTGCCGTCCACAAGTAGCTCGTTGCGCCCGGCACTGCTGTAATTGCGTAGGTCAATACAGATCCGGGACATGCATTCGTAGTTTGTCCGGTTATAGTTCCTGGTGTTGCCGGTGTGCCATAAACCGTCAATGTGCGAGAAGCAGTTCCAAGGCCCACGCAATTCTGCGCACGCACACTGATAACACCGCTTGTTCCGAAGTTCGCTGCATATGCAATAGTCACAGTTTCTGTGCCCTGCCCCGATGTAATAGATGCTCCTGTTGGTGCCGTCCACACATAACTTGTGGCTCCTGCTACTGCAGTGCAAGTGAATGTCTGGGTTGTATTTGGACAAGCATTGCTTATTGTACCGTTAATAGCAGCAGGTGCTCCTGGCACAGAGGTCAAAGCATAAACAATACGGCTAAATGTTGCGCTCGTTCCGCATGGCCCTACAGCACGCACACTTAGGTTCTGCGAAGCGTAACCAGCACTAAAGTTCAGAGTAATGGTATTCGTAGTTGAATAGCCGGTAGTACCAGTAGGCAAGGTCCAAATGTATGATGTGGCGCCAGTTACAGCAGGTGTCCAGAATACATTACCCGTAGAACTGCGACATGCACCATATGGCCCGTTGATAGAAGTCGGCGCTGATGGGGCGCCGATGTTTCCATTGGTAACAGTGAAACTACTAGTTGCTGTGCAGCCATAGAAATCACGAACAGTAACTGAGTAAGTACCAGCAGCCAAATTGCTAATATCCTCTGTAGTCGCCGCGTTGTTCCAAAGATAAGTGTATGGCGCAACGCCATTTGTAACTGTGAGGTTGATTGATCCATTAGACACACCAGCGCATGATGTGCTAGTTGCTACTCCGCTCAACGTTACATTGCAACATCCCTCATTCACAACACCAGAACAGTT
>CANHPZ010000074.1 GCA_947462725.1 Flavobacteriales bacterium | reverse complement strand
AGCTGGGTGTAACCACCGACTTGAACATGCGCACCGATAAGTTTGATCGCTGGCAAGCGCCGGGCGATGATGCGCAATTCCCGCGTCAAACTTTGTTGGAAAACACTTATGGTTTGCAATCGGGTAATCCATGGTGGAATACCACCTTGTTCATCTACAAAGCCGATTACATGCGCTTGAAAAACCTCAGCTTGAGTTACAACTTTAAGATGAAAGATAGCAGTCCGATTCGCAACCTCACCGTGCAAGCTGCTGCTTCCAATCTTTTTGTGATTACCAACTTTGTAGGACTCGATCCGGAATTGGTGCGTGACTTTGAAAATCCGCAAGACCGCAACTTGAGTGCGAATACAACATACCTCACTCCTCCGCAGGAGAAGAGTTATTACCTCACACTCACCGCCAACTTCTAACCCTTAAGAACAACACACATGAAAAAGATACTCATCCTCGCGTTCTGTTTTACGCTTCCGCTGGTGTCGTGTAAAAAGTGGTTGGATCAGCCACCTACAGGCAACTTGCGTGAAGACCTATTCAACACAGCAGGCGATGCGCAGGAAACACTCAACAGTTGTTATGATGCATTGGCCAATTTGTATGATGGTCGCATACAGAACATTTCTGAGTTATTGGGCGACAACCTCAATCAGCCCAACACCAACAACGACTTGCGCTCGGTGTACGCTCGTCAAACCACATTCTTCAACAGTACCACCAACAAGGTGTACCAAGATTTGTATACCGTAATTTGGCGTTGCAACACGCTCATTGACAATATCGATTTGATTCCCAATTTCGAAGCCGGTGAAAAGGAACGCTTGGTTGCAGAAGCGCGCTTTTTACGTGGATTCTGCCATTGGTCGGCTGTAAAACTTTGGGCACAACCCTACGGAGCGACACCAGGCAACACGCACGCCGGAGTGCCTATTCGCAACAGAGCTGCTGCCGATCCACTTTTGCGCAACACCGTGCAAGAAGTGTATGACTTCGTTCAAGCCGATTTGGAATTTGCCTACAACAACCTGCCCGAGAGCAATGGTGTTTACGCGTCTAAAATGGCTGCCGCAGGTGTATTGGCTACCTTCCATTTCCTCAAGCAAGACTGGGCGCAAGCCATTTCGTACAGCAGCGAAGTAATCAACTCGGGAAACTTTCAATTTGAGACCTCAAGCCTCGATCGCTTTCCACAGATTGTACAAGACACAAACACCACATCCGAATTTGTGTTTGGAACCGTGTCGACCATCTACGCACTTGATGGAGGTTCGCTTGCTCAAGACCGTCGCTGCGGAACTTTCGTAAGCAACTACCAAATCAACAACGGTATTGCAGAGTTGATGGTGAGTCAGAATTTTCAAGATTTCATCAGCTTGAATCCTGCAGATAAGCGCTTGTTATCCTGGTTCTCTGCCGAAAATGGACGAGTGTTTTTGAAGAAATTCTTCACCAACCAAATCTATAGCGTGCCTATTGTTCACCTCACCGAACTTCACCTCATTCGTGCTGAAGCACTATCCGAGAATGGCGGCGATTTATCGCAGGCACGCGAAGACATCAACTTGATTTTGAACCGCGCCTTTGAACCGGGCACCAACGAAATTCCGACTACAGCAACAGCAGAAGATGTCATTGCGGAAGCGCGTCGTCAATACCGCATTGAAATGATTGGTGAAGGAAAATACACTGAGCAATTGCGTCGCTATGGCGTAATGGGAGAAAACATTTTGATTCGCAATGCACCGTACGATTGTCCGGGCATGGCCATTCAATTCCCCAATGCCGAATCAACTGTAATTGGATTTGAACTCAACCCCGAAGGCGGTTGCAACTAATCATCAAACAACACGAAATTAGTATCATGAAAAAGATATTCATACTCGCTACCGCAATCGCCATGACCGTGGCTGCATGCAAGCCAGAATTGAAAGGTGATTTGGGTGATCCTGCCAACAAACTCGAAGGCATGGCCGGCACCTGGGAGATTACCTCATTCAAACAGCAAGATCCCAACAATCCCATTCGCGAAGAGCGCGACCTGAGCGAGTTTTACATCATTGACGGACTTTCACCTTATCGCTTGTCGTTCAATAAAGATTCGATGACATACAGCGTTGCTGCAGGTCCGGGTAAAAATTACTTCGGCACAGGCGGACATTGGGCATTCGATAATCCGAACTACCCCACATACTTGTATCTCTATACAGCAACCGACACCTTGCAAACGTTGCTCGGCAGCGTTGTTCGCCCTTCAGACAGCCAACTCAACATTCAACTTGAGAATTACTGTGAGGGCGCCGATGGCAGCCGCACTACTACAGCGATCTACACCTTCACCTTTAACCGTTTGAACCCGTAAGTCATGAAGAAGATATTTACACTTATCACAGCGCTCACCATGAGCATCGCTGCATTTTCGCAAGCAGCATACATTCAACCATCGCCTACCGGTAAGAACGACACCATTACCCTTTACATCAACGTTGCACAAACCACAGATGGTGTTCAGAACAATGCCTTGAGCGCTATGCTCACGGATCACCCGGAAGACACCGTGTATTTGTGGACGTGGCAGCCCGCTGGACCTGTAGTCGGCAATGGTGACTGGACCAATTCCAACAATGCCATGGCCATGACCAAGGTGGGCGAAAAACTCTACAGCATGCGCTTCAAGCCAACCTCATTTTACAATGTGGATGCTACAACATTTTTCACGAACGGGATTTCTTGTTTGGCCAAACTGAAAAGCGGTAATGCTTATCAAGGCGAGTACAATGGTGAAGCAAAAAGTGAAGACTTGCACATCAACATCGTTCCTAAGTTGTGTGATGAGTTGTATTGCGTTTTTCCGGAGATTGCTAAAACGGATGACTATGTATCCATCACCTACGACAACGTGCAAGAGACCAATGTTGATTTGCAAAACTTAGGTGAGGACGAGTGCTATCTCTTCTTGCGTGCAGAGCAGAGCACCTTTGTTGCTTACAACTATGCCGAGCCTGCAGTGGCCACAACATTGCCACAACTCAAAATGAAATCCATTGGTGATGGTAAGTTCCGTATCACCATTATTCCAAGCGACTTCTTCAATGAAGCCGGCGTTTTACCGGATGGATTCGATATGAAAAAGTTGAAGTTCTACGTGCTTAAACCGGGTTATGTGTATCAAACCGGTGCACCGTATCAGTCATATTCATTTGTGAGCTGCCAGTAAATAGGAACGAAGGACGAAAGACGAAGGGCGAAGGGACGAAGGGCGAAGGGCGAAGTATGGGAGCATTCTCGTCCTTCGTCCTTCGCCCTTCGTCCTTCTCTTAACATCTTGTGGAAACAATAGCCAACCTGTTTTCCGTTATCGCGCGCGGGGATGACTATCTTTGCCCGCATTTTTTTTGCTAATTCCCACAAAATGACCTTAGAACCGCTGGACATACTTGAGATCAAAGAGGGTAAAAAACTCTATGACTATCAAGCCGATGCTTTGGAGAGAATCTTCCAGCGTCTCAAAGAGCACCCTGTCAGTTATAACATGTGTTTTCAGCTGCCTACCGGTGGAGGAAAAACAGTTATCTTTTCAGAAATCGCTCGCCGATACATTGCCGAAACCGGCAAGAAGGTGATGATCCTTACCCACCGCATTGAATTGCTGGGACAAACATCGCGTCACCTTTCGGATATCAACGTAAAGAACAAAATCATCGTGAGCAAGGTGAAAGACCTACCCGATGAGCAACACTACATGTGCTTTGTAGCGATGGTTGAAACACTCAACAACCGCTTGCGCGACGATAAGATGGACTTCGAAAACTTAGGTTTGGTCATCGTCGATGAAGCACACTACAATTCATTTCGCAAGCTTTTCAAATGGTTCGAAGGCCAGGTGATACTTGGCGTTACAGCCACGCCTCTTTCGAGCAATGTTGAATTGCCGTTGCATGAAAACTACAGCGAACTGATCGTAGGTGAAAGCATCTCCAGCCTTATTCGCAAAGGCTTTCTATCGAAGGCAACGACATACAGTTACGATGTGAGTCTGCATTCACTTAAAATAGGAATCAACGGTGATTACACCGTAAGCAGTTCGGAGAAATTGTATGGCAATTTCTTCATGCAAGAAAAGCTGCTATATGCTTACGAGCAAAAAGCCAAGGGCAAAAAGACCCTCATCTTTAACAATGGTATCAACACGAGTAAAATCGTTTACCAGATGTTCAAAGACGCCGGTTACGACATACGCCACCTCGACAACACACACAGTGAAGGCGAGCGCAAAGACATTTTGGAATGGTTTCGCACGGTGCCCTCTGCTGTGCTTTCGTCGGTTTCCATCCTGACTACCGGATTTGATGAACCAACGGTTGAGACAATCATTCTCAATCGTGCCACCAAATCGCTCACGCTCTATCACCAAATGATTGGTCGAGGATCGCGTGTGATACCGGGTAAAACAGATTTCACCGTTATCGACCTTGGCAACAATGCCCGCCGTTTTGGTTTGTGGGAAAACGATATCGACTGGCACGACATCTTCCGCAATCCAGATGCATACATCGAAGCTATTGTAAGCGATGAGCAGATGGAGAAAGAAATGGTGTATGAAATGCCGAGCGAGGTACGCGAGTTCTTTAAGAATTCGGCGGTTATCGATTTCGACATCCGAGAAGAATATTCAAGGCTGATGCGCCTAGGCGCTAAGGCCAAAGATGTACTTGATAAATCCATCAATCAACACGCTTCCATCATCATCGACAATGCCGATGATTACACCAAAGCCCTTGATTTGCTCAAAATGCTTGAGCCCGATATCAAGAGTCGTGTGAAGCACTACAGCTACTGCATTAGTCGTAGCACAGAAAATTACCTGCAATGGATGCGCGATGAATACACGCGTAAACTCCAACAGGTTTTGCGTCAACATTACGCATGATGAATTGCAGGGCCAACCCATGTTAGGCCTTGCAAATACTGATTATTCACCCGATTTCCGCCCTATGGGAAAATATATCGGTGGGATATACCATGGACGCATACATTTACGTTGAACCCTTAAAACCAAGAAAAAATGAAAATCAAAACCGATAACATTTTTCAGGTCATTGAGCTCGATACTACTGCCCCGAAAGTTTACAATGTGCTTACTGATGCTGCTTTGCTCAGTCGCCTTACCGGAATGAGCGCCGAAATGGAGATTACTGAAGGAGGCAAGTTTCACGCATGGAATAACCGCTGTCATGGCTACATGTTGCACCTCAACACGAACACACGCATCACGCAGGCTTGGCGACACGATGAATTTCCTGCCGGTTTCTATAGCACGGTAATCTTCGACATTCAAACCACCGAAACAGGCTGTCGCGTCAGCTTTAACCATATGGGTGTACCTGAAGAAGCCTCAGGCTGGCTTACCGAAAGTTGGAGAAAAGACTTTTGGGAACCGATAACAGAGCACCTGAGCGATCCGGTACTTACCTAAGACAAGAAAATACTACATATGAAAATGGATGGCTGGCCTCGCGCCGGCCATTTTTTTTGTAACCTTCACATGGCATCATCGTCCTACCTTTGAATTAAACTATTTCCACATAATGACACTCACTGCGCGTTGGATAGCTGCTGTCATATGCAGCCTCAGCCTTTCGGCCACCGGGCAAACGTTTCCCTACGACTTCACGGTGTTCAATGATCCGTACAATGACCTCGTAGATCCTATTTCTGTAAGCAATGCCGATGTTTGGGATGATCCCTCATACCTTGTTTCGATTGGCTTCGATGTTCAGCTCTTCGATGAGATAACCAGCGTGCTTGCCATCATGGCTCCAGGGGCACAAGTGTTCAACATGAACTCCGCAAATCCGGATAGCGTGCAGGCTTTAACTCCCTACTATGCCGACATCATGAACGCCAACGACTCCATGTCGGTTAGTCCAATTTCCTACCAAGTAGAAGGACCTCCGGGCAACGGCGTCTTCAAACTGGAATGGAAAAACGTGGGTTTTTACAACGAATGGACGTCGAGCAACACCTACATGAACACGACCAACTTCCAATTGTGGTTGTACCAAAATTCATCCATCATTGAATTTCGTTATGGGCCCAATACGATCAAATCAGGCAATATCATTCACTTCTATCCTACGGGTCCATTGGTGATGCTTGCGCACAACGCCGCATTCGATGGCAGCGGTTGGCAAGGGTTATGGTGCGTGAGTGGCGACCCGAATTCGCCCGTCATTAGCCCTGCGCCATCGGGCACACAGCCCTTGGCGTTTCAAGCACTCAGCGCAGAGCCTCCGAGCGGTACCGTTTATCGCTTTGCACCAACTGCTTTGAGCATGAATGAACATGCCGCGAGTAATTTCCGCCTATGGCCCACGCTCACTGCTGACCGCATTCATCTCAGCAGTGCAGCAGGCGAAACCATTCAGATTCATGATGCCACCGGACGACGGATGACCACAACCTCTAGCAACAGCATAAACCCCGTATCCATTGATGTAAGCACATGGCCCGCGGGTTACTACATCGCGCGCAATAGCCAAGGTTTTGTGAACCGATTTGTGAAATCATAAGGTCTCATGCGTAATATTTTCAGTCTAATCACAATCGTTCTTTTGCATTACGCTTCCCACGCGCAAAGTCTCTACTTCCCTCCCAATGGCAGCGACACGTGGGACACGCTTGCTCCTGCCGAATTGCAGTGGTGCGATTCCACCATCAATAACTTGTACAGCTATCTCGGCAACAACCAAAGCAAGGCATTCATACTGTTGAAAGATGGGAAGATTGTACTCGAGCAATATTTCAACGGCCACTCCCCTGCTGCAACCTGGTATTGGGCATCGGCGGGTAAAACACTCACGGCACTGGTTGTGGGCATAGCCCAACAAGAAGGGCTGCTGCATCTATCCGACACCACATCGCACTACCTCGGTGAAGGCTGGACATCATGCACGCCTGAGCAAGAACAAGCCATCACTATTCGACATCAGCTCACCATGACCTCGGGTCTCAACGATGCCGTTTCTGATCCCTACTGCACGCTCGACACTTGCTTAGTGTATGAAGCAGATGCCGGCAGCAGGTGGGCCTATCACAATGCACCATACACGCTGCTCGATAGCGTGATTGAAGTGGCCACATCACAATCGCTCAACGCCTATTGCTTTCAACATGTACTGCAGCCGACAGGTATGCAAGGACTTTTTTTTCCCATCGATTACAATAATGTATTCCTCTCCAATGCGCGAAGTATGGCGCGATTCGGATTGCTGTTGCTAAGCGAAGGATCATGGAATAGCACGCCGGTATTGAACGACGCCAACTATTTCTACCAGATGACACACACTTCGCAAAACATCAATGAGGCGTACGGATATCTCACGTGGCTCAATGGAACTTCAACGTTCATGCTTCCTGCATCACAGGTTGTTTTTCCCGGGATGTATGCTCCATCAGCACCGGCCGATATGTTTGCCGCTATTGGTCGCGACGGACAATTCATCTGCATAGTACCATCACAAAATTTAGTGTGGATACGCATGGGAGAAAATCCCGACCAGCTGGATGTTCCACTGCAAATGATCGAACAAGTGTGGCAATACATCAATGCGCTGCCGTGTACATCAAGCGCTTTAGATACTCAAGCTAAACTTGCACTAAACTTCTTTCCCAATCCAACGCAACTGGAGTTGAAGTGGCAATCGACACAAACACTTTCGCACATTCAGATCCTCAACACCACCGGCGAAACAGTGATGAATCAATCGGTGCAAGGATCAACTGCACTCAACATCTCAGCGCTTTCATCGGGCTTGTATGTATGTCAGTGGAGTGACGTGAATGGGCAAACCGGGAGCAGCACTTTCATCAAAGAATAGCGGCTACCTTCGTGAAATGATTTCATACATCATCGTAATACTTGCTGCTCTCAGCGGTGCTTTTCTGAGTTTTTTCTGTGGATTTGGATTGGGTACTTTGTTGCTTCCCGCGTTCATGTTGTTCTTTCCGGCGCAGGTCGCAATCGCCGCAACCGCCGTTGTGCACATGGCCAACAACTTATTCAAATTGGCATTGGTTGGCAAGTATGCGCATTGGCCTACCATCAAAACGTTTGGTACGCTGTCGGTGGTTGGAGCGCTAACGGGTGCGTGGCTTTTGGGAAGAATTTCGCATTTGGAGATTGACTTGCATTACTCGTTGGGTGCACACGTCTTCGAAACCAATGCCATTCGCATTGTGATTGCGCTGATCATACTCGCATTTGCCATCATTGAAATTTCACCGGCTTTGGATCACCTATCCGTTCCAAAAAAGGCAATGCCCCTTGGTGGGCTCATCAGCGGATTTTTCGGCGGATTGAGCGGCCATCAGGGGGCATTGCGCAGCGCGTTTCTCATGCGTTCAGGGCTTAGTAAAGATGCCTTCATGGGTACACGGGTAGTTTGTGCATGCCTGGTTGATGTGTCGCGCATCTCTGTATACGCCACCGACATTGCCACAGGTTGGCAAGGGATTGATGGATGGCTCGTGCTGGTTGCATCCTTAGCCGCATTCAGCGGAGCATGGCAAGGCAACAAATGGGTAAAGAAAACGGAACTACCCGTGCTCAACAAAATCATCGCGGCAGCCCTCGTGCTCTTCGCACTGGCATTCGCCTGTGGATTTATTTAATTATCCCAAAGCACCTTACCCTTTCTCCATTCTCCTTCCTTCTATTCCGCGTATTTCCCGCAGGTTTCAATTACACGCTCGCCAACAGTAAGCGTGCAGCTGTGAGTGCCGCCTTCGCAATTTTGTGGCTCAAGTATAACTGAACCTCCATTACCCTTCAACTTAACCTGGCCTGAGGCCACATTCTGCTTGCCTTCAATCACGAGAGGTTCCTTATTCATCGATAATTCGGCAGCAACACCCTCAACCGAATACTTCACCAAGAAGGTTCCATCGGCATTAGAAATAATTTCAACTGTGCTAGCCGGTGAAGAGCCCTTGCCGGCAAAAAATGCCTGTGGGTTGTTATCCACCTTCTCCACCGCCTGTATGGCTTCAGGCTTAGACTCGACTTGTTTTTGGTCGGTACCACTGTTGCACGATGCAAAGAGTACCATAATCGGTAAAATGTATTTTTTCATATCAGTTCAATTGCAAGATTTCATTAATTCAGATCCGGCGAAGAAAAACACAGCTAGCCAGATTACACCTTTAATCAGAAAGAAGGCAAAACCCATCCAGCCCAAGCGCTTGAGCCACATCAGCCAATTGTTTTTATTTTCTCTCATCAATAGATGGCATAAAGTTGAGCCAAAATGGGGGTACCCAAAACCAATGCTTTATGTAAGCTTTAAACACTACAATGCTTATAGAGCAAAATGCAGTGCATAAAAAAAGGCCGCATTCCAGCGGCCTTATGATTTTGACGGCATTGTCTAAGACAAGTTACCCGAAACGACTTTATATTTTTCATTGAATACTTCCCAATTCCATAGGAAGTTCTTCATCAGTTCGTCTAAATTTTTGAGGAAAATTGGATTGGGTGTTTTCATCTGACGGAAATACTCCTCTTGACAATCCACCAGGTTGTATTTCAAAAACACACCTTTTGACATGGCGTAAATGATGTTCTTGGATGGATGATTAGCGCGCGACATGCACTCTTTGTATTCCTTCACCTTCATCGAAAACTCAGTAGGTGTCATTTCGAATGCAGGTGCAAGCTTTTGAGTTATCTCCTCGGTAATTTGCTTATCCATACCATCGGTAAAGTACTGATTGATGTATGCATAATTACCGGCAATCACGATCATCAAAAATTTACCGTAATCTTCTTCGGTAATTCCCGGATCAATTACAAATTCAGGTGAGTCGTTTATGAATCCGGCAACATCAGAAAAACCAGACTCTACAGTCTCTACTATATTGTGAGCGAAGATGTGGGCCACACGATCCGCAGTTACTTTTTTTCTTCCAAAAATCGTTAGCATAATTGTTTGTTCTAGGTTACGCTTCGTTGTTTTCAAAACTACCGAAACAAGCACTGCAAGCGGCAAAGAGCAACTCGCATATATGAACATAGTTATTAACGCGGACAATTCAAATTCCACTAATTTCGGCGCATGTATCGTCGCATAATCAAACCACTTTTCTTTCTTTTGCCTGCAGAGCGCGCGCATTATACCGCTATGGGCTTGCTCAAAATCGCATGCGCCATTCCAGGAATAAGCGCATGGATGAAACACAAATTTGTAGTTCAACATCCTTCGCTGAAGCGCCAATTGTTCGGACTCACATTCGATAATCCGGTAGGCTTAGCGGCAGGATTTGATAAAGACGCGCGTTGGGTTGATGAGCTTGCGCTCCTAGGTTTTGGCTTCATTGAAATAGGCACAGTCACACCGCTGGCTCAGCCGGGAAATGATAAACCTCGTTTATTTCGACTGCCGCAAGATGAAGCACTCATCAATCGCATGGGCTTCAACAACGGAGGAGCGCAAGCAGCCGCAATTCGTTTGCGCAAGCGCAACACAAAAGTGATCATCGGCGGCAACATTGGCAAGAATAAAAACACCCCCAATGAAGACGCGCTGAGCGACTACATCACATGTTTTGAAGAGTTGTTTGATGCGGTCGATTACTTCGCCGTGAATGTGAGCTCGCCCAACACACCGGGATT
>CANHPZ010000073.1 GCA_947462725.1 Flavobacteriales bacterium | reverse complement strand
ATCAGAACAACAACTGAGCATTTGCTCTTTGCACGACGGGCATTGGATAAATAAAATGTGGCAAGCCAGGTTGGCGCAATTCGTATGATGATCGAAAGGATTTCCACACTGATGACATTGTGCAATTACATCCTCAGAAATCCGCTCAGCCAGCCGCTCGTCGAAAACAAAGTTCACCCCAAGAAAACGATTTTCTAATCCCGCCGCATTGACATCGCGTGCATATTTGATGATGCCACCCTCGAGTTGATGCACGTTGGGAAACCCTTTGTGTTTGAGGTATGCGGAAGCTTTTTCGCAGCGGATTCCGCCAGTGCAATACATCACAATGTTCTTTTCTTCTTTTCCCTCGAGCATTTGCTCCACCATGGCTATTTCCTCGCGAAACGTATCAGCATCGGGGAGTATGGCATTTTTGAAATGACCGACTTCGCTTTCATAGTGATTGCGCATATCAATCAGAATCGTATCGGGCTTCGCGGTCAACTCGTTGAAATCTTGAGCGGATAGATGCACACCCGTGTTGGATGGGTTGAACTCTGGGTCATCAATACCGTCGGCTACAATTTTACCGCGCAACTTGATGATCAGTTTATAAAAAGATTTACTATCGTCCTGAACAGCTGTGTTTAGGCGGATTCCATTCAAAAAATCGATGTTGAACAGGTTTTCTTTGAAATCCTCGAAGCGCTCAGTAGGCACGCTGATTTGTGCGTTGATGCCTTCAGCGGCAATGTAGGTGCGACCTAAAACCCCGAGCGTTTCCCATTGTAGAAAGAGAAAATCGCGGAAGAACTGCGGGTTGGCAATCGGATGGTATTTGTAGAACGAAACGGTGGTTCGGGATGCTGAGCTGTGTTGCACAATCTCTTTGAGCACTCGTTTGTCCACGGTATTATAGAGCTTTTTCATCGGTACAATTACATGTTATACTTCAGAGTATGTCTACAGCGTGTGAATGGCTGGGCGGCAAAGATAGGGTAAGCAGCTATAAGCGGTTGTAGGATAATGGTGAGGCAGCACTTTATATAAACTCTTGCTTTTATAGTCAAGGTGTCGCCTTAAATCAGTGGGCTATTCGAACACAAGCAGCATTTCAATTTGCCATGTTCTAATGGTGGGAAATTAATAGGGCCGCAAATAAGCGAATTGAGTATTTGGGGCGACATTTATTATCCCATAACCCAACTCTTCCTTCAACTCCGTTGCGATTATCTTCGCGACTCAAAACAATATTCTATGTCAAGCAAAGCCCCAAAACCCGTAGGTCTTTATCCACACACACGACGTGTGGGAAATCTATTGTTCTTGTCGGGTGTTGGTCCTCGCATAGCGGGAAGTGACGCCAATGACACGGGTGTGCCGGGATTAACATTGGATAAGTTTGGTAATTATGTGACCTTCGATTTTGAAGCGCAGTGCAGAAACGTGTTTGACAATGTTCGTGTCATTCTAGAGGAGAGCGGCAGCAAGTGGGAGAACTTGGTGGATGTCACTGTTTTCTTGGTAAACATGAAGCGCGACTTTCATACATACAACCGCCTGTATGCTGAGTATTTCAAAGATGCGCAGCCCTGCAGAACTACCGTTGAGATTAACTCTTTGCCTTCACCGATTGCTATCGAGTTGAAGTGCATTGCAACAATCGAGTAGTATTGTCGTTGGCTTTGGCATGAGCATTGAAAAGTGCGACTTTATGAAAACCAGCATTTTCTTTTTTGCTTCGTTGATTTGTATGTCGGCGCTGCAAGCCCAAACCAAGCCATCGAAAACGAACGTTGACAACCTCCCCGTTCAAGGCTTTCGAAATTCAGCCAACTATGCATTCATGGCGGGTGAGCAACTTACTTACCGCATTCACTACGGTTTTGTTGATGCCGGCACAGCTACTTTGAAGGTAGAGGACAGCCCTTATTTATTTGCCGGCCGGCCCGCGTACAAGGTAGTGGGAATGGGTCGCAGCGAGGGTTCTGTTGATTGGTTCTTTAAAGTGCGGGATCATTACGAAACACACATTGATAAGGAGGGCATGTTTCCTTATCGTTTTTTGCGCAATTGTGATGAGGGTGGATATCGCATACAGCAAGACTATACTTTTTTCCCCGAACGCCGCGCATTCAAAAACATCAAAGGTGAGGGTTACAAGTCGCCAGAGTTTGTGCAAGACATGTTGAGCGCATATTACTATGCGCGAACCTTGGATTATTCATATGCACGAGTTGGCGATGTTTTTTCCATAACAACGTTGGTTGATGATGAAATTTATCCGCTTCGCATGAAGTACATCGGCAAGGAAACCATTACGATTGATGCCGGCACATTTCGGTGTATGAAGTTTGTGCCCGTGCTTCAAAAGGGGCGTGTTTTCAAGCAGGAACAAGACTTGACGGTATGGATTACTGACGACCTGAATCACATACCCGTTTTGGCGGAAGCGCAGATTCTTGTGGGTTCAATCAAAATGGAGTTGAAGGGGTATTCCGGAGTGCGGAATGCGCTGGCCATACAATAATTATAGGATCACGGAGATTCACTGAGAGATCGAGTTGCACCGAGTGTTGTTTGTTAGAATGTGTTGCTGCTTTTCCCTGATTACCTCTGCTCTTTCGCATCGCATTGTAATCAGGCTTCTGCGTATTTCTCTCGCTACATTTGCAGAAAATTATTCGGATGTCTTATCAAATTGATTCTTATCCCTTTCAGGGAAAACGCGCACTGATTCGTGTTGATTTTAACGTTCCTTTCAATGAGGAATTTCAGGTAACTGATGACACGCGCATTCGCGCGGCTTTGAAGACCATTCAAAAGGTGGTACATGATGGTGGTCGCGTAATCTTGATGTCGCATCTTGGTCGACCTAAGGGCGGTCCGGAAGCGAAATACTCGATGAGGCACGTGCTTTCGAAGCTCTCCGAATTATTGGGCAAGCCGGTAGCATTTGTAGAAGATTGCATTGGCGAGAAAGTAAAGGCTGCGGTTGACGCTATGCAAAACGGTGATGTGATGTTGTTGGAGAACCTGCGTTTTTATAAAGAGGAAGAAGGTGGCGATGAGTTTTTCGCCGGACAGCTGGCAGAAAACGGCGATGTTTATATCAACGACGCCTTTGGAACAGCTCACCGGGCGCACGCGAGCACAGCTGTGATTGCGCGATTTTTCCCAACCGATAAATTGTTTGGATACTTAATGGAAGATGAGGTTCAGAGCATTGATCGTGTGTTGAACTCTACCGCAAAACCCGTTACCGCCATCATAGGTGGCAGTAAGGTTTCCAGCAAGATTACCATTTTGGAAAACCTATTGAATCGTGTTGACAATATCATTATCGGTGGCGGCATGGCCTATACATTTTTCAAGGCGCTTGGCGGCACGGTGGGTAATTCGCTGGTTGAAGACGATAAGCTTGAATTGGCGAAGGAGCTTTTGGATAAAGCAAAGCAGAAGGGCGTACAAATATTTCTGCCAGAAGACTCTGTGATTGCTGATGCATTTTCGAATGATGCACAAACGACAACCTCCGAAAGCAGAGGAATACCGAGTGGGTGGATGGGCTTGGATATCGGGAAGCAGTCTATTGCCCGTTTCGAAGAGGTGATTTTGAATTCAAAAGTCATTCTGTGGAATGGTCCAATGGGTGTTTTTGAAATGTCTAATTTTTCACATGGAACAATTGCTGTTGCGAACACCCTAGCATCAGCAACCAAATCAGGAGCATTCACATTGGTAGGGGGTGGTGACAGTGTTGCCGCCATCAATCAATTCGGCTTAGCTGATCAGGTGAGCTATGTAAGCACGGGTGGTGGCGCTATGCTCGAGGCATTGGAAGGAATTGATTTGCCCGGTATTGCTGCGATTAAGAACTAATCAGGCAGTCCGCGTTATTTAGATTAAGTGAATTGAAGCCGCTCGCAAGGGCGGTTTTTTTATTGAGCCGCATCGGCCTCTATGAACAACAAGAGGTCATCGACACCGACGATGCCATCGCCACTTAAATCGAATGCGCCACAGGCGCTGATGCAGCCAAAGTGAAGCAGCAGCTGCTCCATATCCAGTGAATTGATTTGACAGTCGCCGTTGAAGTTGGCGGGGTGTGATGTGTTGTTTGGTACCGCAACATTGATGGAGATGATGTTGCTCGACCCGCAGAAGTTTTCGGACTGAACGTTGAGGTAGAGCGTGTTGCCTTCTGCAACTGCGCTTATTGAGTTGTTGGTTACCGCAGACTGTGTCGATGAAGTTTGCCAATGATATGCAGCGGCGTTCACATCGAGCGGAACTGAGTAATGGCCTGTGTCGCCAGGACAAAGCGTGGTTGGTCCTGCAATCGTGAACAAGCTATCGACGCGCGGAGTTACACTCAAGCTTATTGACACAGAGTCGGTCAGTCCGCACGCGTTGGTAACGGTGACGCTCGCGAGCCCGCCTTCGCTGGTTGGAATCGGTTGAATGACCCAATCGTTTTCTGCTCCGGACCATCCTGTGGGTAATTGCCATTCGTATGAACTTGCTCCTACAATTTGATCGCAAACCAATTGTCCGGCTGTTCCCTCACACCATTGTTGAGTGCCTGTGATGTTGCTCAATTGGAAGGTACCGCAGCCCAGTTCGGTGCGGTAGATTTCTCCCCACGAAGATCCGATGTAGCAATAGTTTTCTGTGAAACGCGCGCTCACTGCACCGAAAGAAGCAAGGTTGTTTTGCAGAATAACCTCCCAGGTTTCGCCGCCATCGGCTGATCTATAGAGGTTGGCGTAATTGTCGACGCAAAAGCCGATGTTGGAATCGTAGAATTTGATGTCGAGCACAGTGCCGGCACCTGTGAAGAAAAACTCCCACGTTTCTGCGCCGTCGAGTGTACGGTAAACACCATCAAAGCTGCCCACCCAACCGACGCTGTCGTTTAGAAAGTGAATGCACCCACCAATAACTCCGTTGTAGTATTCCCACGTGTTGCCGCCGTCGAATGTCTTGCGGTAGGTGTCGCCTCCGGATTGGACCGAGCGTATAGCCATTCCTTTTTGATTGTCGAAGAAGTGAATTGCCGATGCGCCGATGTTGGTGCCACACGTGAATGATGTGCCGCCGTTGGTTGTCTTGCAGATATTGGAGGCGCTTCCAAAACCACCAATGAAACCGGTTTGAGCATCGAGAAATTCAATGCATGCAGCCGTGATGGTGGTAGGGCTGCTGAAAGTCCAATTGAGTCCACCGTTTGTCGTTTTTCCTAGTGACGTAGTTCCGAGGACATATCCAACCTGCGCGGTAGGAAAATCAACGGCGTACCAGCCGCCCGAAGTAGCGGTTTGGCGAATGTCCCACAATCTGCCGCCGTCAGTAGTTTGTGCGATGCCTCCGTAGTTGGTTCCACCTATTGGGCTTGAAACCGCTGTGCCGGCGAGATCACTGCTGAATTGCATCGCGTTGATTACACCGCCTGGTGCAGCGTTTTTGATGACAGTCCACGTGGAACCTGCGTTGGTGCTTTTGTGAATTTGCAATTTACCCATGAGGTATGCTGTGCCGCTTGAAGTATGATCGCCGCACAACACATCGCCGGTGCCTATTGCGGGTTGAGAGGTCCATGTTTGGCCGCCATTGGTTGTCTTCACCATTACCCCCATGTTGCCAGCGGCATAACCCTGGTTGTTCGCGTTTACATGCATCACATAGAAATAACTGTTGGCTGCGGAATAGACAGTGTTCCATGTTTGACCACCATCGGTGGTTTTAGCGATTACACCACCGCAAGCGAAACCTGTATTGGCATCTGTAAAGTGAACGTCCTGCAAGCTCGCGGTAATGCTTGTTGTAACCACATTCCACGTGTTACCCCCATCGGTTGTTCGTAGGATGGTGCCGTTCCACCCAACGATGCAACCGTTGTTTTCGTCCGTGAAATGCACGCCGTACAAGCGATTGGTGGTTCCAGAAGGAATAAGGGACCATGAATTACCACCATCGGATGTTTTGAGTATGGTGCCATTGAAACCGGTTGCGAAGCCAACGACATCATTGATGAAGTGCACGTTGTAGAGCCATTCGTTTGTGGGAGGATTGGCGTTGGTCCAGCTATTTCCACCATCCAGCGAGCGGTAGAGGTCGCCGTTACTGGCGGCGATGAAAAGCAGATTCTCGTTGACCCATTCAATGCCGTAAGGATTTCCAAACACTGTGGGAGTCCACATTTTTTCCCATGAGTCACCGCCATTCATTGTTCGAAATACAACGCCGTCGGCAAGTGTGACAGCTATGCCGCGTTGGTCGTCGAGAAAGGAGCAGCCGCGGATTTCGCTGTTTGTTTTGATCGGCGTGAGAAACTGCCAAGCTTGTGCGTTGGCAGCAACAGATATCACTAAGAATAGGAAGATGAAAACACTATGCGCAGTGCTTAGCAATTTCTTCTGCAGCGATGGAGTGATGTGATTCATGGTAAACCGCCTGTTGATTGTTGACGACAATAACCTGAGGACTCTCGTGGTGCACATGAAGTTGCGCGGCGATGGCATTTGAAAGGTCGCGATGTACTAATAAATCAAGAAGGTACACATCTGTTGATGATGGAATGTGATCCATGTTTTCTTCCAACTGCTTCAACACCATTTTGCTGATGATGCAGCGTGTACTGTGTTTGAAGTAAACCTGAGTGCGGCTTTCAGATTGGCGTAGCGATTCGGCCAATTGTTCGGAGGACTCTAGCGCAATCCAGCGCGGATGGTAGCTCATTTATTTTACTTCTTCCACATCGAACGTGAAGTACTCCATGATTTCGTTGCAAAGGAGTTTCTTGCACGCCTCTTCCACTTTGCCTTCCGCTGTTTTTTTGTCATTTGCGTCGATGCTGAGGGTGATGTGTTTGCCAATGCGGACATGGCTGATTTCTGGCAATCCGATGTTGGTCATGGAACCGGTAACAGCTTTTCCTTGTGGATCGAGCAATGCCTCGAGCGGCATGATGTTGATGTGGGCTTTGAAAGTAGACATGGTTGCGGATTTACCGCGCGAAGATAAGTCTGCGAGTCCTAAAACTCGAATTGTAATTTTGCCCTCAAACCATACTTCACAATGTCGGGATTGTTGAGATAGGACAGGCGCCAAATGAAATCGATGCGGAGGACCTTGAAGATGTTTTCTACACCCAACGCAGCCTCAACAAACGGTTTTTGTAGCGTGTAGATATCGGGATTGCCATCGCCATCGAAATCGCGAGAGAGGATGAGGTCATTCTTTAAATCATAACCTCCGATAACAGCTTTTGCGCTGGCTACTTCACGCCATTTGAGTCGGCGCATGATGGGTATTTTATTCAGGAACAAACCATCGGCGTGGTATGACGCCCACAGGCTCACCCACTTGTCGCTCACGAATTCGAAGTAGTTCATGGTGTTGTATGAGCCCTCATCGTAGAAGAAGGTTTCGTTGCCTTGGTGCATTTGTAACAGCGGATAGGGCAGATTGCCCACAATTTTGCCCACCTCCGAGTTGAGGCGCAAATAGCCAAAAGGACCGAAACGAACTTTGTCGGAAAGGCGCACACCCAGTCGTTGGTATTTGAATTCACCACCCATGAGGCCGGGGATACCGTAATTGTATTGCAGTTCAAGCACTGGGTAATTGGTTCCCAAGCTATATCGTTCGAATTCGCCATACACGAATTTTTCTTTGTAAGCGAAGCGGGTGTAGAGTCCGACCTCTGTTGTGATCAAGTAATTGACTTGTTGTTGCTCATTGAGTTCCGGCTTGAAGCGGACATACTTATAGTTGCTGCCTGCAGGTTTCAGCACGCGATGTTTGAACAGCGCTTTGTTTTGCAATCCATACAACCATTCTTTCTCGATGTATCCCGAGAGTTCTGTAACATCTGTGAGTTTATTGGCTGGGTTGCGCCGGAAGAGCGATGATAGCACGTTATCTTGTCGGAACGCACCGTTCCCTTGGCCGAGTTGCTCCATGTCGCGCTTGGCGAATACATTCATAGAGAGGCGCGGATTTTTATTCAAAACCCACGTGGCGCCGCCACCATATTTGAAACGCTCGTCCTTGAAACCATATGCGAGGTATCCTTCGAGCATCACTTTTTTGCTGAAATCATTACTCGTGCGGCCACCGAAGCGCAGGCGATTGCCCTCAATCGGGTTGAAGCTATAAAAGGTGTAATAGGGCCCCAACTCGAAATTACCAATCACCTTGTATCCGTTGACGAAGAGGTTGAGCACGTTGGTGACAGTCACAAATTGCGGCAGGTTTTTGAGCGTGTCGACCATCGTGTATATCCGCTCTTCTTTGGCGGATAGCGCAATGTGTCGCGCTTGTTGCCAATACGAATCGTCATGATCACTGGCGTCTTTGGCTACAATGATGTCGCTAAAGCCCTCATAATATTCTTGCGGGCGCTCTTTGTTGATGATGAATTTGCGGTAGGTCGCGGTTTTTCTGCCGTATGCGCCCAGTTTTTTTTCAGACACATTGAAGTCGACCACTAATTCATCTTTCGTGAGCATCCATACTTCTGGCTCTATCTCATCAAAAGTTTGCTTCACCTTGAAGCCTTTAATCCAGTTGATGTTTGCGCCTTCGGCAATTGTGGCTTCAATTTCTTTGACAGCGTAGGAGGTGTCGGCCACCCACATTTCACCGAAGAACAGAAGTTCTGATTTGCGCCTCGGAAAAAACTGTAGCTTGTAGCACCACTTGCCATCGATTGTTGCGCTATCGACCAAGCCGTAGTCATAAAATCCTAGCGCGTAAGCGGAAATGGGACTCGTGAAACTTTTGCTGAAGGCAATGAGTTCATTGTCGTAGATGTTAATGTTTTGGTACATGTCGCCCAAAAACTGATTGATGGATTCATTTTCGACACCACTCACTTTCGTTGCTTTTACCACTTCTTTCGACAGTTTGGGGTTGCGTTTGAAATAGTAGTCGGATAGCGACTCAGTCATGAACACGGGTAAGTAGGGTTTTTCTTGAGTAGTGTCGACACCCTCGAATACAAACTCGAAAGCTTGAAATATTTTTCGATCTTGAAATTTATCCGTGATGTTGTTGAGGTCGAATTCTACTTTGTTGTATGCTTCGTATTCGTATGCATCGAGCTTCTCGCGGTTATTGATTTTCTTGTTGCGCAGCACCTTTTTCATGAGTGCTATGGCGGGATTGGGCCCATCGTCGGGGCGAATGACCACCTCGGCCGTTTCGTTGGATGCGGCCACGAGCTCGAAGTTGATGATGCTTGTAGTGCCTTGCTTCACTTTTTTGGCCTGTGGTGCATAACCGAGTACCACTACCTTCAAGGAGTCGCTGCTGTAGTAGGTTTCAATTTTGAAATTACCATCGAGGTCGGTTTGCGCACCTGATTTGGTTCCCACAAACATGACAGGAGAAAATGGCAGCGGTTCTTTGGTGACGGCATCGATGACCTTACCGGATACGCTGGTTTTTTGTGCATAAGCACTGGTTTCCGTGAAGAGGAAAAGAATGGTGACTAACACGAGCAGAAAGCCTTCCTTGCGCATGTTGCTAAAAAAGGAAGAAATGTGTGCTTTTGGATGCCTTCAATCAGCAAACAATCAACATCATATTGGGAAAAATAGAGGGAAAAATATTTTCGCCACGAATTCACGAATTCGGCGGCCACGAATTCACGAATTGCCTTGCCACGAATTCACGAATGGGCGAGGATGTGGTTTCGGAGGCTACTGATTTTTCCAGGATTCGAAAGCGCTGAGGCCGCAGCTGAGCCAGTCGGCGTATTTCTTCGCGTCGGGATTGTATTGCTCGATGGGCGCCAACAATTCACCTTTGGGCGAAAGCAGTGCATACATTGGCTGCGAGTTGTTTTGGAATGTCTCCGTTTGCAGCGTTGCCCATTTGTTGCCCACGGTTATTATTTGCTTCTTACGACCGTCGCTTGTGGTGTAAACAGACTGCTCTTCCGCGGGCAGCTCAACCTTTTCATCTACATACAAAGAGCACATGATGTAGTCTTCCGCTAGAATCTTGCTCACTGTTTTGTCTGGCCATACCGTGTCTTCCATTTTACGGCAGTTCACACACGCCCAACCCGTGAAGTCGATGAAGATGGGTTTGCCCTGTTCTTCCGCGGCTTTCATGGCTTCTGCCAAATCTTTATACACTTTAAACTCTTCTTCATAGTGATACCATGAGTATGATTTCGGCGGCGGAAATCCACTGAGGAAGTCGAAGCGATTAAGTTCTGAAGGCGGCAACACACCGGGTAGTAAGCGCAGCGTGAAAAGAGCAATAATTGTCGTGAAAACGATTTTGAATTTCGGCCAACCCTTCGATCCCTGGCCGGGTTTGAAGGTGAAGACCTTCATCATGTAGAGCACCCACATTGCGCCCACAACAATCCATAGCGCAAAGAAGGATTCACGTTTGAAAATTCCCCACTGCTCAACCAAGTCTGCATTCGAAAGAAACTTGATTGCCAGCGCAACTTCCATGAAGCCCAGTGAAACCTTGAAGTCGTCCATCCAGCCGCCAGCTTTCGGTAGTTTTTTCAGCAAGCTTGGAAACGCGGCGAATAGAGCGAATGGCCCGCCCAGCGCGATACCAAATCCCATCATAGCCGAAGAAACCTTAGCAGCGGGCATGGATAATTCTAATCCCAAGAAGTTGACGACCCCCTGAATGTCGGTGCTGTAGATACTTCCAATTACGGTTCCCAATATGGGTCCCGTGCACGAGAACGACACGATGGCCAGTGTAAGTGCCATGAAGAAAATGCCGATGGCGCCGCCGAGTTCGGACGCACTGTCTACCTTGTTGGCTAAGCTGCTGGGCAGTGTGATCTCATAAAAACCGAAGAATGAAATCGCGAATACGAGGAAGATCACGAAGAATGCGATGTTGAGCCAGGTGTTGGTGGCAATGGAATTCAGCACTTCGGGATCCACGTTTTTCGAAAGGTGAAAGGGCAACGAAAGCAAAAAGTAGATAAGGAAAATGAAGAAGCCGTACATGGCT
>CANHPZ010000072.1 GCA_947462725.1 Flavobacteriales bacterium | reverse complement strand
GAGGATACTACTGCACCGTCAATTGATGATCAAAACACAGAGGAAACTGTTGCTTGTGGTAGCACATTGAGCTACTCAGTTCCAACTGCAACTGATGTTTGCTCAGCTGTTGAGGTAACTGCTGCTTATGATACAACTGGAGGTAACTGCCCAAGTAATTACACGGTAGTCATTACTTTCACTGCTACTGATGTGTGTGGAAATTACTCTTCTGTAACTCATACCATTCACTACCTAGACGAAGTTGCTCCAGTGTGGTCATCCAACAATGAAACTACATTCACCTATGAGTGCAGTTCAACCGCGCCAATGGTTCAGCCTGTTGCTACAGACAATTGCAGCTCTATCAGCTACAACTATTTTGATGGCACTCCTGTATCCAATGGCTGTACATCTAGCTTCACTCGCACATGGATTGCAACTGATGGTTGTGGTAACTCAAGCGTTTCATTTGTTCAAACGATGAACGCAATAGATACGACTGAACCTGTGCTCAGCGGCTGCCCAAGCGATGTTGTATTGCCTTGCACTGCTGATGTTCCTGCGCCGGCTGACGTAACTGTAACAGACAACTGCGATAGCGATATTGATGTTGTGTTCAGTGAAACCTGCATAGGTTGCACAGCAGGAGGCGCTCCTGCCGGTTCTAATTTGACTACACCGGTTCGTCCTGTAGCCAACACTTGCCTATATCCTTATAATTGGGCAATGGCGCTATTCAGCTTGCCAAGTCAGTATCGTTGGTATCAGTTGGACACTACAGTTCCTGCTACTATGATTGATAATGGTGATGGTACTTTGACTCTTTCAGGTCGCGTGTTCAACGTGGTTAATCCTAATGCCGGATTCGATTTCAGCGTGACATACGCGAATGGTCAAGATTGGGCAACATGGTCAACAACAGGTATCCATGGCTTCAAAGCAGATTGTGGTGGCGTTGCAGCTAACCACACCGATTGGATGTACTATATCATGCAAAGCTCAGCAAGCACAGAACTCATTGGATGGGGTGACTTCGATGGCACTCAGTTGCAATTGACTCATGCTCCTTCGAACCAGTACTTCGGCCTTCAAGTGGGGCAAGGTGCCAACAACTACAACAGCGCTAATGGTGCTGGTGGATGGTTCTTGTATAGCGGTCAATTGTTGGTGAATGGTCAGCCAGTAAATAGCGGTTTGACCGCTGGTATCGGTGACTTCGCTTTCGAAGTGGATCAATGCCCAACGTATAGCATCGTTCGCAGCTGGACGGCTATTGACTGTGCCGGTAACGAATCAACTTGCAGCCAAACCATCACCTTCTCTTCACAAGCGAATAGCTTTGCAGGAATGGGTGAAATCAATGAGGGTTCTGAAGATGCTCGTGATGGAAACATCGCTATCGTAGGTATCATGCCTAACCCGGCTAACGATCGCTCACAAATCAGCTTCATGAGCACTACAGATGGAAATCTGTCATTGCAAGTGTTGGATATGACCGGTCGTGTGGTAGGTAACTTGTTCAACAAGGATGTGGACGCAGGTATGGTCTACACCGCAGACTTCGATGCTAACTCTCTTTCTACCGGTGTTTACATGGTACGTTTGAGTTCAGGTACAGCCTTCGAAATTGAACGCTTAATGATTGAGAAGTAATCAGGGTTGAAATAGACTGTGATTTTAATATGCAAACGCCCCCGATATCGGGGGCGTTTGTCTTTTGTTAAGTCATGAATATTAATTCGCATTTTGAACAGAATACCCTCAAAATAATCGTTTGCGAAACGCGGTTTTACCCATATTTGCTGCTGCTTGCTTGCCAACCTATGAAACTAATAACTACTTATTATAGCAATAAGCTCATACCGCGTTGTATGGTGTTGCCTTTCGCTGTGCTTCTTAACCCTTTGTTGGGTTTGGGGCAAAAGGTTGAATTACGTTTTGCACGAATGCAATTTGTAAGCTCGCACATTCATTTGACTCGTGTTCATCTATTCGCACTCGTGACCGCGCTTTGCGCAAGCGGAATGGCGTTGGGGCAAATGGTATGCTTGAATTGTGAGGGTCGCGACACTACTCGCTATACGAATGGCTATCCCAATGACAGTTTGTTTTTCACCTGTCAAGGTCAAACGGCTTCATTGAAAGCCCAAGTGAATGACGGAGGTAGTGGCCTGTATAATTTTCAGTGGTATCGTTTTATTTCGGCCTCGAACTCATGGCAATCGACCATTTTGACTACGCAAGCAGCATTGAGCACGTACACAGCCACGCTCGGCGGTTTTCGAGTAGTGGCCACAGATTTACAGGGCGTCGTGCACTTGGATGAAACCTGCTGGGTTTCTCGCATCAATACGCCTCCTCTGATTAATGCCAATACGCTTCAACCCGGATGTGCACAGGTAAACTTGGCTGCTGTTTATTTCCCTTCGAATATTACGGGGTATTACAACCCACCTCCGTCCAATCCGGATCTGGAATATTTGATCGACGGGTCAACTGAGATTCAGATATGTTTGGATATCGAACACCCCACGTTAACGGATTTGTCTTTGACTTTGATCGGACCTCCCGCATGCGGTTCTCCCAGCATCTTGCTTACTCCAAGTCAAACACCGTTAAGCCAGGATACTTTCTGCTACAATAGTGATGCGGTGGATTTGTGTTTTGCGAATTTTGGTGAAAGTAATTTTCACCTCTGTGATCTTCCCTCTGCTTCTGTTTCAGGAGTTTTCGGTTCTTATGGCAGTCCTGCTGTTGCTATTGATTGGAGCCCATTGGTAGGATGTGTAGCTAATCAAAATGGTTGGCAATTGATTGTTGGCGATTGCTTGGATGGTGCGGTAGGTCAGGTCACCAACTTATCCCTGCAGATCTCCGGCGAGGGTAGCGACGGTCTGCCAGTAGATCTCACTTTTAGTCCAGCATTGAATCTGCCGATTGCTATTGCGGATAATAGTTGCAGCGGTGTAGATGCAACGCAGATAGACTTGACTTTGGATCCCATCAGCGCTCATCTGATACCGAATCAATTCTCCGTTAGCTGGGCCGCTTCTCCGGCCATTGCGCAAGTAAACGGTGCTACGACTTTGAACGTTTACTTGAATCCGGGTCCAACGGAGGATACTTATTTTTCTATTCAACTCGTTGGTCCTAACATCGGCACGGCCTGCGGGGCAGGGACATCGGATGTGGAGTTTTTCGATTATATCAATCCAGATTCGACGATCATTTCTTTGAGTGATGAAGTGCTTTGTCTAACGGATAGTGCCATTTTGATTACTTCTAGTATATCAGAAGGCGTATGGAGTGGGCCTGTCGAGATTACTGATAGTGGCGCCTTGCTTCGCCCCGCTGATGTGGGAATCGGCGAATGGGTTGTTTCGTTTCATCCGGTTTCGAATTGTATAGATTCTTCTGCGGTTACTATTCTCATTGACCAGGCACCCCAAGTGGTTGTATCATCGGCACCGGTATTTTGTAGCACAGACGATATTCAGACGCTTACGGCTAGTCCAAGCGGTGGAGTGTGGTCGGGTGATGCAATATTGGATAGTAATGGTGGCACTTTTTCTCCTGCGATGGTCAATGGCACAACTGCTGAAGTGGTCTATACATCTGTGGGTAACTGTCCGGCATCTGATACTACACTCGTGAGTATTGAACCTTTTGTGAGCGCTTCTATTGTTGATTTGGATACGACCATTTGCTTGACATCCTCCGCTATTAATTTTGAATCGAACCTATCTCCGGGTTCATGGAGCGGGCCTGGTATTTCAAATGCGGTGACCGGAATTTTTAATCCGGCTCAAGCGGGATTAGGAGAGCATACCATCGTGTATAATTATGCCGGTGCATGCGAATCGAGTGATGAGTTTACGCTGCGGGTGGAAGATCCATCTATTGTATTTGAGCAGCCGCCTCATGTTTGCGTGAATAGTGAGCCGCTTATTCTAACGGTTACGGCCACACCGGGTATTTGGACAGGACTTGGAATTGTAGATGAGATTTCCGGATTGGTAAATCCGTTCATGCTCGCACCAGGAACACATTACATGACGTATACACTTGATAATGCATGCGCTTCGCGCGATAGTGTGCCTTTGGTAGTTGAAGATTTTCCTGCTGTTCAATTGGCTCTTCCTGAAGGTATATGTGTTGATGATCTGCCCATTGTGCTGCAGGCCAATGTGGCTGGTGGTCTTTTTTCAGGTGATGGAGTTGTGGCCGCAAATACGGATCAATTTAATCCTGCTGCTGCAGGCGAGGGATATGCCGTGGTGAATTATCATTTAGAAGGCGTATGCATTGTGGATGTGGTAGATAGTTTAGTGGTATATCCGTTGCCCAATGTTCAGGCATTTTCCGATACAACCATTTGTCCGGAAGGTCAAGCAATTCTGAGCGCTACCGGTGCTGTGTCGTACATGTGGTTTCCAGGTGTCAATATCACGAATCCACTCCTGCCCCTAGTTGTGGTGCATCCTGATCTGACTATGGAGTATATGGTTGTAGGCCAATCTGAACATGGATGCGACGCACAGGCCACAGTTACAGTAACCGTTTTGTCGTCGCCGGTAGTTACAACGAATGGACCATTGGAAATTTGCTTGGGTGATTCGGATTTACTCGTAGCGGAAGGATTGAATTCTTTTGAATGGTCAGGTCCCGGTTTGGTTTCACCGAATGAAGCGATTACCGAGGTTACGCCCACTTCAACATCCACATATACCGTAAGTGGTTATGACAGCAACGGATGTTATGGTGAGTCAACTGCAGAGATTGTCGTTTATGCGCCATCGGCCTATTTTGAAGCCTCCGATACGATTGGCATTCCTCCACTTTTGGTCAACTTTACGAATTTGTCGAATGCGGATTATTTCATTTGGGATTTGGGAAATGGAGATTCAATTGTAACAACTGATCCCGCTGCAACCATCGCCACTTATTATAACGGAGCTGAAACTTTTAATGTATCGCTGACGGCATATCTCAACGGTTGCCCGGCCTATTATTCGAATGAAGTCATCACCTATTACGATTCGGAACTGATTAAAGTACCCAACATTGTAACACCCAATGGCGACGGTAAAAATGATTATTGGGAAATTAACACGCAAAACATGGACGAGCTACATGCCGATATTTTCAATCGCTGGGGATTGAAAGTAGGGGAGTTGGTGCGCCCCGATGATCTTTGGAACCCGAAGAGTGAAGGTGAAGGCACGTATTATTATATGCTGCATGCTGTCGGACTTGACGAAGAACGTTATAACCTTGAGGGTTACTTTACCGTACTGCAAGGAGAGAAATAACAATTGTCTAATTCCATCAATCCCATATCCGCTGCTGCTGCATTAAGGACAGATCGTCGGCGAATTGCTGATGCTCTCATATTCTCAGCGTTCTTTCTGAGCCTGTGCTGGTCGGTATTTGTAATGGATGAATACCTGGGGTTTCCGCTAAAGCAATACGGCTTGGAACCGCGAACTGCAGAAGGTTTCCGAGGCATATTTACCATCCATTTTCTGCATGGTGATTTGGAGCATATCGCACAGAACTCCTTGGCTTTTTTCGTGCTCAATACATTTTTGTTCTACTTCTATCGATCAATCTCCCTTTCTGTATTTGCTGTAATTGCTATCGTTTCGCCTGTGCTACTCTGGTTTGTGGGCCGTCCGGGCAATCATATTGGAGCAAGCGTGTTGATTTATGGTGAATTTGCTTTTTTGCTTGTGAGTGGTTTGATACGGCGAAACCCATTGTTGTTGCGCGTGGCTCTTGTGGTAGTGCTCTATTACGGATCGCTTGTGTGGTATGTATTTCCCGTGGATAAGAAGATCTCTTGGGAGGGTCACGCCTGCGGATTTTTTATCGGCGTGCTTGCAGCTTTTTGGTTTAGGAAGAAAGGACCACAGCGAAAAATCTATCAGTTCGAATTGGAACCGGAACTCCCCGATGATGAAAACGCCTATTGGAATATTCCCAAGGTGACATCCAATACACCCCAACAGGAAACTACGGTCACGGTGAAATATCATTTCAAACCAAACGACCAATCAGAAAAATAAACGTGTAATACTTTACGAAATGACCTGACGGCCTATGCTGTGGTAATGATAGCCCAGCTCATCCATCTTCGAAAGGTCATATAAGTTACGTCCGTCGAATATAGTTTTGCTGTTCAGCAGGGAAGTCATGCGTTCGAAATCAGGATTGCGGAAGGCGCTCCATTCGGTACAAATCAGTAAGCAGTCGGCACCCTGAAGTGCTTCGTATTGATCGTGCGCGTATGTGATGTTGTATCCTTTCTGACGCTTCACGTTTTCCATGGCCTCGGGGTCAAACGCAACGATTTTGGCGCCTGCTTCGAGCAAATGTTCTATCATGTATAACGCCGGTGCTTCACGAATATCATCGGTGTCGGGCTTGAATGCCAATCCCCAAAGTGCAATGGTCACATTGGTTAAGGATCCTTTGTAGAAATCGAGGATAGGTCCGAGCAGTGCTGTTTTTTGACGCTCGTTTACCTTCATTACGCTTTTGAGAATCTTGAATTCGTAGTGATTCTCGATGCCACTGTGATGCAGTGCTTGCACATCTTTCGGGAAACAAGAGCCACCATAACCGATGCCCGGAAACAAGAAACGCTTACCGATGCGGGTGTCGGTGCCGATGCCTAAACGCACCATATCTACGTCTGCGCCAACTTTCTCACAGAAGTTTGCGATTTCATTCATGAAGGAAATCTTCGTGGCAAGGAATGCGTTGGCGGCATATTTTGTCAGCTCAGCGCTGCGTTCATCCATGAATATTATAGGATTGCCCTGACGAGTGAAAGGCTTATAAAGCTCTTCCATCAATTTCTGCGCTCGTGCGCTGCTCGTGCCGATTACCACGCGATCGGGTTTCATGAAATCATCAACGGCAAAACCTTCACGCAAGAATTCCGGATTGCTTACAACATCGAATTGAATTGTTGTATGCTCCGCAATGGCCTTGTGCACTTTTTCAGCAGTACCAACCGGCACAGTGCTTTTATCGACAATGACTTTGTAGTCGGTGATAATTTTGCCGAGGTGCGCAGCCACATTGAGCACGTAGCTCAGATCGGCGCTGCCATCTTCGCCCGGAGGCGTTGGAAGTGCCAAGAAAATAATTTGCGCAGTATCAACGGCACTCTTGAGGTCTGTAGTGAATTGCAAACGGCCTTCGCGAATATTACGCTCGAAGAGCACATCCAAATGCGGTTCATAAATAGGGATTTCACCCTGTTTCATGCGTTCAACCTTTGCGGCATCAATGTCAACACAAGTAACGTTATTGCCGGTTTCGGCGAAACAAGTGCCGGTAACCAAGCCTACATAACCGGATCCTACAACAGTAATATTCATAGCACGTTTGATTGGGGCACGAAAGTACACATGAATGAATTAAAACACACGCTAGATTGTGTTCAATCGCGTGAGTTTGCCTTCTGATAATTCATATGTAGCGTCAGCAAACGCTTGAATTATATCCAAATCATGCGATGAGAAAATGATTCCAATTTGTGTTTTTCTGGCGAGCAACTTCAACGAACGCATGAGTTCTTCTTTGGCTATATAATCCAGAAACGTAGTCGGTTCGTCCAAAACGAGAAAATGCGCACATTGCGCAAGAGCGCGGGCAATCATAGCTTGCTGCAGCTGTCCGTCGCTGATTTCGGCCGTAGATTTTTCTGCCAAAGCAGTGAGCTGAAGCAATGCGAGCGTGTGTTCGATGTGCTGGTCTTTGCTCAAACCTGTTTTTACCCAAGCGCCATTGTAGGTCCCCATGCTTACTAACTCTCGCACTGTGATACCTTGAATGCGCGTTCGATCTGTCCAAACAGCTCCAATATGAGTCGAACGCTCTACGGCACTCATTTCTGAAATGGAACGTCCATCTATGGAAATGGATCCGTGGAGCAGGGGAGTTAATCCCGCAATGGCTCTTAACAGCGTGCTTTTTCCAGACCCATTTCGGCCTTGTATGGAAGTGAGCTGACCCGATAGCACGCTCATTTCGATGCCTTCGAAAATCGGTTTCCGGCTATATCCGGCCGCAACTTTTGCGATGTTTAGGGTGTGCTTTTCCATCAGATCATCGATTTGAATCGGCTCCAGCGGAGCATGAGCAAAATGACGAAAGGCGCACCAAGTGCAGATGCAATGGTGTTGAGCGGAAGGGCCGATAGTCTGCTGATGAGGTCGCAAAAGAGGGCGAGTATAGCCCCAAGTAAGAGCGTAGGCAACAGGTTGCGCCTGTGATCGGCTGAGGCAATTAGCCGACGCGATACATGCGGGACGGCTAATCCTATAAAGGAAACAGGACCGCAAAATGCTGTAGTAATGCCGGCGAGTATGCCAGTAATAACCATCATGAGGCGACGCGTTTGGGTAATATCAATACCCATGGTGCCGGCATATTGCTCACCCAGGAGCAGGAGATTGAGTCGAGGCAAGATGGCACGCGTTAGCAAAAGGCTCATGATCAGACCGGCAGCCATGAGCGCGTTTTCGCGATGGTCGCAATCAGCGAAGCTGCCCAAACCCCAATTCACATAGCTGCGCAATGACTCGTTGGTAGCCTGCGACTGCAGGGCATCCACTAGTGCTGAAGTGAAAAAGGAAAGCATAATGCCGAAGATGAGTAGGGTGGGTTGATCGCTGATGCGCTCTGCCACCAAAAGGACTAGTGCCAGTGCGGCAAACGCGCCAATGATGGCCGCCACAGCAATGCTCATATAACCCAACTCCGACGACATGATGAACGTGCCACCGCTTAAAACCAGCAATGCCACGCCAAGACTTGCACCCGAGGAAATGCCCAGCATTGAAGGTCCTGCGAGGGGATTGCGAAACATGGTTTGCATGAGCATGCCGCTCCAAGCCAATGATGCTCCAGCCAAAGCGGCTGCCATTGTCCGTGGTATCCGAGAATCCCATATGATGGTGGAATGCGCAATCGGCGCAGATTGCGGATGTGTCAATGCCTCGAATACTTGAGCAACGGTGATTCCTGCCGTGCCCAAACCGATTTCAAGCATCAGCAGCACGGCAAGCACCATCCACAGCAATAGGTTCTTGTAAGTCGGCATCCTCGGCAAAAATGCAACTGAACATAGCAAATTGATGCCGTGGCCTATTTGTGGGTGGTATTCATAAAATTATTTTCCAGTTCCCCATTCCATGCCGACTTTTGGCCGCCTTTATTATCCTTTATGAAATTCGACAAAAACACGGCGATTGGTTTTACTATGATGATCCTGCTCTTGCTGGGATTTTCTTGGTATCAGGCCGGCCAGCAGAAAAAACAACGCGAAGCTGAGCAGGCCACGCTCGATAGTTTGGCCAAGGTACAACCGGCTCCGCAGGTAACTGAAGCTTCGGCTCAGCCTGCCACGGAGCAAACCGCACTGGCCACAACCGACAGCGCACAGAATGACTCTCTACGCATCGCTCAGGCCAACAATGAGGCAGTAGCGAAGTATGGATTGCTTGCGCCGGCAGCTTCCGGTGAGTCGAGCTTGGTTGTTCTCAAAAACAATAGGATTCGCCTGACCCTCGATACCAAGGGTGGTTTGTTTAGCTCTGCTGAATTGACCGATGGTTATAAGAACTACACCACCAAGGAAAATATCCGTTTGTGGAGCGATGGACTTTCATCCATCAAGTTCATGCTGAACGTCGCCGGTAAGGGGGCATTCTCCTCACAGGATTTTTATTTCACAGCAAGCGCAAATGAAGTTGATGCCTCTAGCGGAGCGCAGCAACTGATTATGCGCCTCAACAGTGCCGATCCTTCGAAATACCTGGAGTTGGTGTATTCGCTTCAGCCAGATGCATACGCCGTGGATGTTAAGATTAATGCCAACGGATTGGGCGATGATTTGGAATTGGCGTCTAAGCCTTTAAGCCTTGAATGGTATGTGGCGGGAATGTCCAACGAGAAGGGGCTCGCGGCCGAGCGCTCACGTTGCTCGGTGTATTACCGCGAAGGCGAAGAGGATCGCGACTACTTGAGTGAATCAGATGACGATAGCTACACGGCAGAGGAGACTATGCAGTGGGTGGCTTTCAAACAGGATTATTTCTCCTCTGCTGTTATTGCTAAAGATGGTTTCAATGCAGGTTCATATGTGCAGGTCAATATTCCGACGGATAGCGCGCACACTAAACTGTATCAAGCCAAATTGCAGTTGCCCATGAAGGGTGGTGCGAATGCCTTCGGTGAACTCACCTTCTATTTCGGGCCGAATGATTACAGTGAACTAAAGAAATTGAATGTAGAAGAAATTGATCGCGTGATTGATTACGGATGGAGCATCATCGGCACGGTGAACCGCTATTGCGTGCGTCCGTTGTTCTGGTTCTTCTCTTCATTTATCGGAAGTTGGGGGTTAATCATTCTGTTGGTTACTCTCGTTATCAAAACGGTGTTGTTCCCCATCACTTGGAAGAACTTCATGAGCAGTGCTAAGATGCGCGTGTTGAAGCCCGAGATAGATGAGATCAACAAGAAGCACGAAGGCAAAGACCCGATGGCAAAGCAAACAGCCACAATGGCACTGTATCGCCAAACCGGTGTGAATCCATTTGCAGGATGCTTACCGATGTTGCTGCAAATGCCCATTCTGTATGCCATGTTCCGTTATTTCCCTGCAGAAATTGTGTTGCGCGGAAAGAGCTTCTTGTGGGCCGATGATTTGGCCGCCTATGATAGCATTTTGAGCTGGGAACAGCATATTCCAATTTTAAGTTCTATCTATGGAAATCACGTGAGCGGGTTTACCATCCTCATGTGTATTTCAACATTCTTCTATTCACGCATGAGCATGGGCAGTCAGCCACAGATGGCGCAGCAGCCGGGCATGCCCAACATGACGGTGATGATGAATATCTTCACGGTGATGATGTTGTTCTTCTTCAATGGTCAGCCATCGGGATTGAGTTTGTACTACTTCATTGCCAACATGGTGAGCATTGGTCAGATGTGGGCTATTCGCAAATACTTCATCGATGAGAATGCGATTCGTGCTAAGATTGATGACAACAAAAAGAAGCCACAAACAAAAAGCAGTTTCATGCAACGCCTAGAAGAAGCTCAGAAGGCGCAGCGTCAGAAACTTG
>CANHPZ010000071.1 GCA_947462725.1 Flavobacteriales bacterium | reverse complement strand
TTAGAAATTCTTTTTGCCGTCGATGGTAACTGCGTGTCCGGATTTCAATGTGTAACCGGCTTCCACTACGCCAATTGCGCCGGGGTTTTGCGCTATGTAGTTTTCTACATCGCTTGAGCTACCATAAAAAACAGGAGCCTTGGCTTTGCCTTGGAATACGAGTGCCAACCAGAATTTATTGAGTTGATCACCTGTCATACCCATGATTTTCTTGGCAGTTGAACTACCCACGGAAGTGTTGGCTTTCATGAATGCGATGGACACTTTGGTGCCATCGGCCCAACGTTGTTTTTCGCCTTGCATAACGGATTTGAGTTCTTTCATGGTCATGGTGGTAGGCGCGCCTTTATCGTTGGCGATGACCATAATCGCTTGGTCTTGCGCATGTGCTTCCTGAGACACAACCATAGCTATGGCCGCGAAGAGGAAAGGAAGGATGATATGTCGAATGAGTTTGTTCATGTCTTTAGGTTTTAGAATCCGATAGCAAATTGAAAGTTCACCGTGTTGGTGTGCGAGAGTTGCACATCTTCATGCACGGTTTCCATGTAGGCATACTCCAGCTTCACTACTGCGAGGTAATTGATTTCGTAGCGTAAGCCGAACAGTGCGCCACGTTGCGCGTTGGTAGAGAACAGCACCTCGTCGTGGCTGAACTGCAACAAGTCGGCGCGTAGGTACGGAACAAACTTTTGCTTGATGCGGTAACCGGCGTAGAGGTAGGCTGTAGGGCTCATCGGATTCACTTTGGTTATGCTACCATCGGTGAGCGTGTCGTTGTATGCATTGGTTGCAACTGTTGCCTCTGCGAGCAATTCGAATTTGTTGCCGAAATAGGAAGCTGATGCACTGTAGAGCGATTGGTCCACATCTTTCTTGGCCACGATGGTGGTGTGGTGCAGCGTAGTGAGCGCAGGTAAGTTGTCGTGGTAGTAGGTGAGGCCCAGGCGGAAGTGATCAATCGGAGTCATGTTTACACCGAGCATAATCGATTTCTTCTTGTTGAAGTCGAGGGCATCGGTAGAGGCTTCACCGTTGCCGATGAGCGCGTCGTATCCGAAGCGCAGCTTGCCAAGGTTTTGTCCTTGGAAACGGATACCCGTGGTGTGCAGCGGCACAACGCCTTTGCCAAACATCTCCGGACGGAAGATGGTTGGGAACAGCACACGACCGTGGTGGTAGGAGTCGTTCCAATAGTTCACCGGCGTATGGTGTTTACCAAAAAGGATGTTGTGATTCCCCTTGATGTTGTACTTCATGATGATACGTTCGATGCTGATATCGAATCGGGTAGGGGAAGTAGCCGAATATTTAAAAACGGTTTCACCCAAAAACGACAAGCGGTCTGAAACATCGCTGGTGATGAAGAGATCTTGCTCTCCCAGGGTGAAGTTCGCTTGTTTGTTGCTGTAGTTGGTGCCGAAGTCAGCGAATCCGCGGATTTGTGTTTCTTGGGCATTCGACCTCAAGTTGCCGAGCAGCATGCCTAGTGTAAGTGCACAAAGGGCTAAAGGCTTTGTCAGTCCGTAAGTGGACGAGAATCGATTTTGGTTTTGATTCATAGTGTGGTTAAGAATTCGTGTAATCTGCGTCGGCTATCTTATTTCATAAGAAAAAGCGCTTGCGCTGCAAGAAACAACATAAACGAACGGAATGAAAAAATTTGGGATGAAATGCCCTGTTTTAGGGACGAGATGATGAAGTGACCAATGACTAGTGACTAATGACTAGGGACTAGTGCCTAGTGCTGCACTGATTTTTCATTTGTCACTAGTCATTCGTCACTATTTCCTCCCGCACTCAAACTTCAAATCATACTTCGTGTACGATTCGCCGTCTTTGTTTTTGCCCATGAGGCAAAGGCTGCCGTTGATGGCGCCGGCCGAGGTGAGTTGCATAAGGAGAATGCGTTTGCTTTCGCCACAGTAGGCTTGCTTTTCGGTGGGTAAACAAAACCAGGCGCCTTCTTTACCGCTGTTGATTGCGGCGCCTTTATCTTCAAAATCGCTCAATTCTAGATTGAGTGTGCTGAGGTTGTTTTCGTAGTTGTCTTCCGCGCCAATGGTAATCCACGAATCGAAGCGGAGCTTGGCGTCTTCCTTGGCCACTTTTCTATTGGCGTCTTTGCTGGTTGGTCCACCGGCAGCAGATTGATAGAATGGCTTGGTGCTGGTGATGTTAATCTTATGTGTGGAGTCGCCGAATACCACAAATACTTGATCGCCCACGTTGGTCATGTCGGCATAGATGCGCCATGTTTTTCCCGGCACCGCGCCTTCGTTTTCGACCTGCTCAGCAACGAGTCCTTTGCATTGTGCTGAAGCCATGAGGCTTGATGCAGCGAGCACTGCAGTGCAGGCGATTTGTTGAATCCTTCCCATACGATTACTTAATCTTAACGATGCGTTTTTTGCTGAGTGATTTGTGCGAACTGCCTGCGCGTACAATATTTCTTCCGCGTTTTCCGGGTATCACATAGCCCATCACCAACTCGTGTGTGAATGGGCTCATCACACGGGCTTTGCTTGTGGTGATATCCATAGAGTAAGCGAGTACAAAATTCTCATAGGTTCCTCCAACGCTTAAAGCTACAGCATCTTTTATACGATAGCTGATGCTGCTCCATGCCATCTTCTGATAGCCTACACGCACATTCATATCCATTTGCGGTGGCGTATTGTTGGTGAAGCGAATCAACCCGCTGGGTTGGATGTCAAAGTCTTCGGTGATATCATAGGTGTAGGAGCCCACAATGTGGTAGTGGCGTGCGTTGCGGTTGTCATCAGGATTTACTCCGGTAACCTTAAGTTTTGATTGAATGAGATTGGGAGAGCTAAATCCGAAGTAGTAATCTTCGCCATAGATCAGCATACCGAAGTTGGCATCGATGTTCATGGCTGATTCAACTTGCATGGCATTGAGCGCTTGGTCCGATTCATCCATCACAACCAACTTGGAATTGTCGACCTTGAACTGATTCGCAGAAAGCCCCAATCCGAAGCTGATACCGTCGTAGTTGTTGAGGTCTATGTGATAGGCGCCTGTCGCTTCAAGGCTGGTGCGCGAAATAGCTCCGCCTGTATCATCGCGCTGGAGTATGGCTCCAAATCCTGAGTTCTTAGGCCCTTGCATGTGCGCGCTTGCGGTCATGGTCACAGGAGCTCCCTTGAAACCGGTCCATTGGTTGCGGTAACTGAAGTAAATGGGAATGGCGTTTTGTGTACCGGCGTATGCAGGATTTGCCAAGTAGGGGTTGAGCGCAAATTGTGTGTTGCGCCCCAATTGCTGGCCATGTGCTGAAGTCGCAAGCAAAATGACCAATACAGATAAGATGTAGAAAGTTCTTTTCATGGTGCTGCGACGTTTAATATTTAAGTGTAACGGTGCCCATGATTACTTCCTTATCGGCGGCGTAATCGATGGTGAAATAATAATCGGCAACCGGCAATAGTTGGCCATTGAAGCGACCATCCCATTGCGAGTTATATCCTGTGGATGAGAATATGGTTTGTCCCCAGCGATTGAAAACGTTCACTTTGCATTCCGGATAATATTCAAATCCACCCAATACCCACGTGTCATTCACGCCGTCGCCGTTGGGAGTAATGGCAGTCGCAATGAAGAAGCAACCGATGTTGGCCTCCACAAATACATTGGATGTAAGGTTGCAACCGATGGCGTCGGTAACCTTCACCGTGTAATCTGTATTGGGCGCAAGTCCCATGGCAGTGGCAGTGGTTTGAAGGAGATTGTCGTCCCATTCGTAACTGAGCGGCGGATTACCGTTTTGCACAGCCACGTTTGCTGTACCATCGAGCGCGTTCCAGCATGTTTCCGGAGTTTGCGACATGGTCAGAATCATATCCGTGATGATGTCGGGTACAATACTCAGTGTGTCGAAAATGCGGCATCCGTTTTCATCAGCGAGTTCGAAGTAGAGGCTGTCTTCAATCAAATCACTCAGTCCAAAAGTCACCGAGTCGAGTGGTACTGCTGAATAGTCATTGGGGTCGACATAGAAGGAGAGTGCCCCGGTTCCGCCGCCAACTGTAATTTCTGCTGAGCCGTCATTCATGCCTGTACAGGTTGGAGCATCGAGAAGTATTTCCAACGTAAGCGGATCGGGTTCTGTGATGGTGAACTCTGCAGAGTCGACGCATTCATGGGAGTCAATTAAGAAGATCTCGAAATCACCGGCGCACAAGCCATTGACTACTCCGAATCCTGGTCCAAGAATGCTGTCGGGTTTCAACAGGTATTGATAGTTGGGTGTGCCACCGGCAGGCGTGTATTGGAGTAATCCATCGCAGATGCCACCACACGAACAAGCGATGGTTGTGTCGATGGTTATGCTGAGCCTTTCGGGTTCGGTGATGGTGAAGTTTTCTGTAGCCGAGCAATTGTTGGAATCGCTCACCAAGAGTTGATAATCACCCGGCACCAAATCGGTGTAGGTTGAGTTACCTTCCAGTGGAAGAAGCTCGGTGTTGTTGAGGTTAACACTGAAAGGCTCAGTGCCGCCAATCACTTCATCCACGGTGACTATACCATCATTGAAGGTAAAGCAGGTCACGTTGGTTGGTGTGTATGTGAACTGCAGCGGATCGGGTTGATCTACACTGTAGCTAACGTCCTTTTCACATCCGTTTTGGTCGGTGATAGTCACAGTATAATTGCCGGCGCATACCTGGTTGAATTGTACATCACTGCCGTTGCATCCACCTGCGCAGTTTGGGGTATTGGGAGATACGGTATAGGTAAAACCACCAAAGCTGCCATCTACGTTGAATAACTCCAACAATCCATCACACGATGCATAGCAGGTGAGGTTGGTAGTGTCGGCGCTGTAGGTAATGTCTGTGGGTTCAGTGACCTCGATAGAATCTGTAATGAAGCATCCGCTTTGGTCGGTTACTTTCACATCATACCAACCTGCACACAACGCGTTGAGAGGTGTGTTTACGCCGTTCTCATTGGTAGTGGTAGTGGTTAGGTTGCCAGTTCCACCGTTGGCGTTTGAAATGAGCAAACCATCGCAGAATGCGAAGCAGCTTGCAGGAATTACTTCAAATGTTGCAATGATTTCATCGGGTTCACTCACGGCAGCTGAATTGGAAAGTTCACATCCGTTAGCATCAACAATGAGAACATCGTAATTGCCACCATCGAGGTTGTTGATGGTAATGTTGAGAGGAGAGTTTCCATTGATGACGTCCACGGGTGTTGCACCATTGGTCCAGGTAGCTGTGATGTTTCCGGTTCCTCCGGTCACGTTTCCTGCGATCACTCCGTTGTCGTCGCCGAAGCAAACGATGTTGGTGACTTGCGGCGTATAGTGAAGGGCATCAGGACATGAGATGCTGACCACTTGATCTACCGCGCAATTGTTTTGGTCGTTTGCCGAGAAAACAAAGTCACCGCAGGTAAGGCCATCAATGATTTGTCCGCATGCATAACTGGTTCCTCCGTTATCGACAATGGTTATTTGTCCGGTACCACCCGAGCAGTTGAGTTGGATAGAACCTGCGTTTTCGCCATAGCACAACTCATCGGTGAGCAATTCTGCAGAAAACGTAAATGAAGCAGGGAAGTTGACGTTGAAATTTTCTGTGGTGTCACGGCATCCAGCTTTATCGCGCATCATGATGAAGTAGCTGCCTTCTTGCAGCGCATCCATCATAAATCCACCACTGAGCAAACTGTCGGAGTAGACCAACGTGTTGGCCGTGTTGTAGAGATAATAATACACCGAGTCATTGCCGCCGATGCCCAATTCAACGGTAGCCAATTCACCATCAAAACATGGATTGGTGACTACAGGTGTATTGTCCATGGGGTCGTTTAAGCACGGGTGAATACCGATAATGGGTACTTCTAAAGCTTGGTTAGTGGTTACACCATTTGGTGTCTCGTATTGGATGTTGATGAATCCTTGCATATCACCCGAAGTGGTGAACTGGCCTATGAATACTCGGTTGTTGGCATCACACAAGGATAGAGATGGTGAGGCACCTGTGGGTATGGAGTAGATGGTGTATTCATCCCAGAAGAAATCGCCACCGTCGTAGTAGTTGAGGTCGATTGGTCCTTCAAAATCATCTTGCCATTGCAAGCAAGTGCCGAGGGTTCCGGTGAGGTCGAAATTGAGGTCGCTTTGGCAGCGCTGTCCGATGGTGAGGTATGAGTCGAACTCGCTCGCTTGCGCCGCAAAGGGGTAGAGGCAAAACTGACTGCTGCCGAGTGCACCGCTAAGTTCATGCTGAAATACGACTGAGTCGAAATTGAACGAAACGTAGTTGATGTTGTCGAGGATACAATCTGCCGGCGTTGTCTGGTTGCCTTCAGTAGCGAAGATGCTTGTGAGGTAATTGTTGGGTGCCGTGAACTGCACATACACTTTGTATGTTACAAATCCAGCTAGATTGTGCCCCGGATCGCCATAGTCGGAGTGGTGAACTAGGGTTTCGACAAATATGGGTTGATTGGCCAACTGAGCTTGCGCTACGATTGGCATAAAGCCAAGCGCAAGCAGCAAAAGCCTGTAAAGATTTTTCATTGAGCGTGTTTGTTCCATATGGAAGTCGCGGTTAAAGGATACGACGTTGCTTGCTTGTGGTCAATCCAAGCAGAGCGGTGCGAATATAAAACATGAAGGGGGTACTTGGACTATTGATAATCAATGAAATTAACCGCTGATTATTTTAATCCAAAAGGCCTAGACCATCGGCACGTAAACGAGTTTTTTCGTGTCGAAAAACTCTTCGCTAAACCAACCCGTTAACGGATAGGATTCGATGGATTTGCCTAGTCCTTTGAACTCTTCGGTGAGATCGCCGCCTTTCAGGCAGATGAGTCCATTGGGAAGTGCATTGATCTGTTTGCGGGCGATTTTACCATTGCTCCATTGCAGCAATTCCCTGAGTTCGGCAACAGCGCGGCTCAGCACAAAGTCGAACGGACCTTTGATTTTTTCAGCGCGTTCGTGAATGGCAGTCACGTTGGTGAGGCCTAGGGCTTGACTGACTTCCTGAACCACTTTGATTTTCTTTCCAACGGAATCGACCAAAACGAATTCCACATCAGGTAGCATGATAGCCAATGGAATGCCCGGGAATCCGCCACCAGTGCCGATGTCGAGCACACGCGATCCGGGAGCCAATTGAATAAACTTGTGAATGGCCAGGCTATGGATGACGTGTCGGATGTAGAGCTGTTCAATGTCTTTGCGCGAAATCACGTTGATCTGCGCGTTCCATTCACTGTAGAGTGGAAGCAGTTGCTCGAACTGCGCACGCGCAGTAGGACTAAGATTGGGGAAATATCGGAGTAGTTCTTCCACGCGGCATCAATCAATAAATGTCTTTGGTATTCTGCATCATCTGAAAAAGAAACTCGCGAGCGCGAAACAGCTGAGCCTTCACGGTCCCCAGCGGCAAATTCAGTTCTTCAGCGATTTCCTCGTAAGCCATTTCATCGAAATAACGCATCTCTACCAATCGACGATAGCGCGGTTTGAGCTTGTCCACGATTTCGCGCATTTTGTGAATGCGTTCTTCTTTTTGCATGGCTTCAGCCGGATCGAGCACAGAATCTTTGATACTGATTTCAATGGTTTCGCCATCCTCGTTGCTAAAGCCTTGATCAATCGAAATGGCGCGGATGCGCTTCTTGCGTATGTGGTCGATGCAGTTGTTGGAAGCAATTTTAAACAACCAAGTAGAGAAGGCGTATTGCGGTGTGTATTGAGCCAATCGTTTGAAGGCTTTGCCAAACGCTTCGATGGTAAGATCATCTGCATCATCCTTGTCGTTCACCATTTTGAGCAGCATGAAATAGATGGGCTCGCGGTAGCGTTGCATGAGCTCGGCATACGCCTTCTGGTCTTTATCATGCAAGGCACGCTGTACGAGTTTATAGTCGTACTGGCCTTTTTCCGACAGGTGTTCGATCAATTCCATTTCTTTGGTTTTCTCAGCAGATTAATAAAATACAATCCCAGGTTGAGGAAGTGCAATTGAATTTCCAGCACGGGTGCCAACCACGCAATGTCGGTGCTAATGGCAAGCTTACTTGAAACCCTGTGCAAAATAGCGATTTGCGCAAGGTATCTCACACCGAGCATTCCGATTATGACCAACGGGTAGGTGTGGAAAAACAAACATGTGGCAGCGCTGGCTATGAGAAACACAAAGCTCAAAGGCCAATTCATCAGCATCAGTTTGTGCTCAGACTTATACATTCCCGATGTGCTGAAGTGGCGTCGCTTTTGAGTGAACCATGCACCCCAAGTGGTTTTCGCTTCAGAGCCCATTTGACTTTCGGGTGAAGAAATGATGACGGTGTTTTGCACATTGGCGACTTGATTCACAAACAAATCGTCATCACCGCTGGCCAAGCTGTAGTGATTTTTAAAACCGCCCACCTTGAAGAATAAATCTTTGTGGTAGGCTAGATTGCGACCAACGCCCATGTAGGGTTTGCCTGCGCGTGCAAAGCCGAGGTATTGGCAACCGATCATGAGCGTGTCAAATCGGATGATGCGATTGAGCCAGCCCGACTTTCGGAAGTACGGCGAAAACCCAAGTGCTAGTTGTTTATTGCCATGCAGGTGGCGAGTCATTTCAGTAATCCACTGATTCGAGAGCGGAGTGCAGTCGGCATCGGTGAGCAATACGATGTCGTGCTTTGCTGCTTTGATGCCCAGTGTGAGGGCGAACTTCTTGCCTTGCATCTGTTGCTTTTCTTCATCGATGTGAATGATGCGCAAGCTGGGGTAGCTCAATGAAAGCGCCTTCAGCACTTCTGCGGTATCGTCCCAACTGCTGTCGTTGATGATGATGACTTCGTAATTGGGGTGATCCTGCTCCATGATGCGCGGCACATGTTCGAGCAAGTTTTTCTCTTCATTGCGCGCGGCAATGATGATCGACACCGGCTGAATGTCGCCTGTGCCTGCTTGTTTAGCGTTGGACGCTTTCAAAAAACGAAAAACGAGAAGAAACAATTGTAGCACCCAAGCCACAGCAAAAATGGCGAGCGCGGCAGCACCATAGGGTTGAGATTGAATTAGGTCAGTCATGAGGTATTTATCCGCGTCGAAATTATCTTGTATGCTGCAGACGAAAAAAGAAAAAGGCCCGTAAAAGGGCCTATTTATTCACATTGAAAATGCGTGGTCAGAAGTTATAAGTGGCCTTGTAGGCGCGGTCGCCATTGAGCAACAGAATCAATGTTCCCGATTTACCCTGTCGGCATGACTTTAAATCGAATGCGAGTGTTTCGCGAATGAGCTCACGGCACTTGTCGCCATTGGCATTGTGGTCGATGGTCACGTTGAGTTGAGGTGGCATGCTCTTCATGTATTGACCGTTGTGGCGCGCCGTGAACACATGGTCTTTGCAACCTCCGGAGTATTCTACCTGCACAAACAAGGTATCGCCACTTACACGTGGTTCGGACAGTTTGTAAGCATCCTTTCCAAAGTTGGCAGTGTCGCGCAAGACCGGAGTCACTGCACCTGCTTTTGGCTTCTGTATTTCATTCACCGTTGTTAGATCCGCAGAAGTCTTACTCTTCTTTGAGCTATGGCAGGCGGCAACCAGCAGTGTGGCTGTGATGAAAATGCAAATGGTATTTATTCTCATGGTCGATTTGATTTTTGTGATGAACTGAATTTCGGGCAATTCTAAAATCTATGCAAACGCTTACAATCCTTGCTTGATGTATTCAATCACCTTGGTCATGAGGTGAACGCGATCCTTACCGCGCACATTGTGCGCATGGCCGGGATAAGCAAAGAAGTCGACCTGCACTTTGTTGTCGACGCAAGCTTTCAGGAAATTCACGTTGTGCTGCATCACCACCACATCGTCGTCCATGCCATGTATCATCAGCAATTTGCCTTGCAGGTTTTTCGCGAAACCTGTCAGGTTGGCGTTTTGATACCCTTGCGGATTTTCTTGAGGCGTATCCATGTAGCGCTCGCCGTACATTACTTCATACATCGACCAATCGATAACAGGACCGCCGGCTACACCTACTTTGAATGTGCCCGGAGATTTGAGCATAAGTGATGTAGTCATGAATCCACCAAAGCTCCAGCCGTGAACCGCCATGCGATTGGCGTCAACAAAGGGTTGTCCTTTCAGCCAGTTGACACCCGTCAGTTGGTCTTCCATTTCTACAACGCCAAGCTGACGGTGAATCACTTGTTGGAACTTCTTGCCACGATTGGCAGAACCACGGTTGTCGAGTGTGAACACGATGTATCCTTCTTCAGCAAGTTGGTTCATCCAAAGTGAACCACCACCAAGCCAGCTGTTGGTGACCATTTGCGCGTGAGGTCCGCCATACACATAAACAACAACAGGATACTTTTTGGTCTTGTCGAAATTGCTTGGCTTGATCATGCGGCAGTGCAATTGATCGCCGCTGCTCCCCGGAATAGTGAAGAGTTCTACCTTGCCAATCGACTTGCCTGTGTAAGGGTTCGGTGCCGTGAGGAGCGATTTTACCATGCGGCCATCAGTGGCGATGATGTCGATTTTATTCGGAACAGAAACGCTCGAGTATTGATCGATTACAAACTGTCCTGTCTCATGAAGCTGCACGTTGTGTGTGCCTTCGGCTGCAGTCACCGCAGCCATCGACATGTCGGCCATATTGACCTTGAAACATTTGCTTTCGGTGGGGTTAGCTCCGGTGGCCATCACATAGGCATACTTGCCCGCCTTGTCGAATCCAAGGAATTCTGTGATGTCGAACGCCGCTTTCGAATTGCGCAGCAGTGCTCCTTTCGTGTCATACATGTACAAGTTGTTGAACCCATCGCGCTGGCTAATCCAGATGAAAACATTCGGATTGTTTGGAATGAAATACGCGGGGAAAAGTGGTTCTACCCAACGGTCGTCGTGCTCTGTAAATAGTGTTGCGGTTTCATTGCCTGTTGCGGCATCAAATGCCATGAAACGCATGTCGGTAGTGGCGCGATTGAGCCATGCGATATAAACCGTTTTGTTGTCGGGCGACCAGGTAAGGTTGGTCATGTAGTATTGATCGCTCAGTGGCGCTTTGCCCATTTTCAATTTCACCGATTGCGCAGTGGCCACATCATAAATGCCCACGCTAACCCATTCGCTT
>CANHPZ010000070.1 GCA_947462725.1 Flavobacteriales bacterium | reverse complement strand
GGCAATGTGGCCTGAGCCCACGCTGCAGCGTTCAACAGAACTAATGCGCAAAACACACTGAGTTGTTTCATTTCGATTGTTGCTTATTGATTAATTAAAAAGTAAGTCTTAATGATGCGGTCATCCTTCTTCCCATTCCCATATAAACCAGAGCAGAGGATGCATTAAAGCGCGTTCCGTTTTGTGCGTCGGACATGTACTCGGTATTGAGAACGTTGTTGATGCCTGTAGTAACGGTAAATTTCACGTCGGATAAAGTGAAATCATAACCGGCAAAAAAGTCGAGCAATCCGTAGGCAGGCATTTGCCATGATTCACGGTCGCGATTGTCATTTACCAACAAGGTTGGGTCAAAGTTGGCGAAGTTCTTATCGAAGTAAGTGTAGCGTGCTTTCACATACAGTTGCTTCACAATCTCATAGCGCAAGCTTCCTGCGAGCTGTGTTTGAGCGGCATCGCCCACGTGAACATCCTTCGCGCTGAAGTCGACTACTGCGACTATATTACCGTTTTCATCTGTGACATTGGCTGTGCTTCCCGAAGTCGTTGTCCAGTCTCCCAGCGAAATCAAACCTTCGGCTTCTAGCTTTTTGATTCCTTTATAAATGAAATCCAACTCGACTCCTTTGTGCAAAGCATTCAATCCAATGATGTTGTAGTAGAGTGTACCATCGGGCGTGCTCACTTGAGGCAATGTGGATGGTGGTTTATTCTTCCAAACGGTGTAATACGCGTTCACATTTACCGCATACTTCGAGTGGTGAATGTTGTATCCACCTTCAACGGCATACACCTGTTGATTGCGTGTATTGACAATAGGCTTATTGTTGTTGTCGAACACCAAGTTCATGCGTGGAGGCAAGTAGAGGTAGCCAGTGTTCACGAACACATTGTGGTGTTCGTTGATGTTGTAGTTGGCTCCGGTTTTAAATGTAGCGCCCGGATATTTCTTCGCTTCGGTGGTGGAGAAGCGGGCCTCGGATGATTGATTGGTGAAGGTGGAGGCATCGATGATGTAACGCTGTGATGCACCTGTTCCCACGAATGTCGTGTCGCCCGATACTGCTACAGCGGTGGAAGCTCCGGCTACCAGGTAATTGCTTCCGTCATAAAAGAAACGGTCGCCATTGCCTACCACTTGTTCAAACGTGGAGTCGCCGATGACCAAGTCTTTCTTCTTGTAATAATCTACACGCTGATACGATGTTTGCGAAACAGATGTAGTGAAGAATGCAGTCCACTTGTCTTTTTTGTATTCAAGCTGAGCAAATGCACCTCCCCATTTTACGAAGGCATCGTTGAAGTAGCTGATGGTATCACCGACGCGACGAATCGCATTTTGAAAATTGGGGTCGCCCAGAAAAGTTCCATTGGCTTGATTGGCGTTGGAGCTGTTGTCGACAGCGTAATCAGCGCCCATCAAATCATACACGGTTTGAAAGTGAGATCCTTTGTAATATCGAGCATCAACACCGAACATAGCATTGAAGCCCTTTGCAATTTTGTAGTTCCATGTTGAGAGTATACCATACCACACGTGGTTGTTGTTGCTTGATCGCAGGTAGTTGCTAGCAGGATGTTCGGTAGCATTGTAAAGCAGCGATGGATTTGCTGTCATATTTCCATCATATACCGATTGAACGTTCAATTGGCCTGTGTCGCCCAGTTTTCCAACGCTGTTTTTCAATCCTGTACCGCCGCCGCGACCTACAGACATATATGCCACGGTAGATGCGGTAATGCGCTCGCTGACATTCCAAAAGTGCGAAACGTTGAATTGCGGTTTGTGGAAGTAATTCACACGATCGTTGAACTGCCCTTTGTTGCCAATGCTCGGGAATGGGTTACCCATGTATGCAACATCACTTTCAGTTGCTCCCCAGTTTGGATTGTAGGCCAATCCGCGCTCTATCTGGTTGTATGCCGCCAGGACGGAATCGGAATTCACACCGAGTTTATCTGAAAACGATTTGCTGTAGATAGCCAATGGTAATCGATCGAATCGCTGTCCGTGCTTTTGAGGGGCGCCGTTGGCGCTTACACTGATCAGGTGATTGGGAAACTGCTTCTGGACTTTTACGAAGTATGACCACGCATCGGTAAATGTAGCATCTGCCCAGTTGCTGCCCCACTTGCGCGAGCCGGCAAGCGTAACACCCCAACTCTTGGTTTTTCCGAAACTTCCAGAATTGAATCCGAACGATACCTTATTTAAACCGTAGTTGGTAACCTCTTCTTTCACGGATAGTGTGCGCTTTTGATCAATTCCTTTTGTAAGGATGTTGATGGTACCGCCCACTGATGCTACTGCGAGTTTAGACGCGCCAAGTCCGCGCTGCACTTGCATGGTGCGGGTGATATCACCCAAACCATCCCAGTTGCTCCAATATACCTGGCCATTTTCCATGTCGTTTACCGGCACACCGTCTACTAAAACAGCTACGTTGCGCTGATCGAAACCACGGATGGTAACGCGCGCATCACCGCTACCGCCACCTTGTTCAGTGGCGTAAACACCCGGAGTGCTGTTGAGCAACATCGGCATATCGCGTGTGCCCAACTCTTCCTGGATTTTCTTCGCAGTAATGTTGGAATACGCTACAGGCGTTTCGCGCGCCTTCGCTACATCGGCCACAATCTCAACTTCCGACAACACTTTAGATCGTAGTGAGAAATTAACGGTGGTGTTTTTCGTGAGGCTCACAATTTCCTGTTGGTCTTCGTAACCCACGAAGGTCACAGTGAGTGTTTGTTTCCCGGCCGGAAGGCTGATGGTGTATTCACCATCAATATCAGTAATAACGCCTTTGCCCTCGCCGTATAGAACGGTGGCGCCAATGAGCGTTTCTCCGGTTTCACTATCCTTAATAACACCACCAACAGTATACTGCTGAGCGAACAGGGAAATTGAAAGCAAGAGAAAAAAGGAAGCAATGGAGATACACTTCTTCATAGATTTCCGGGAATCGGTATTTTAAATAACTGCGATATTATCGAATCGTGACGCGGTGCACCGTGCTGCGCTTGTTGCTGTAGTTTACTCGAACGAAGTAAATACCGGGCGCTTGAGATGCTGTGGCAACCTGAACCAAGCGGCTGTTGAGTGCGCTGGTTTCGAAGGCCAACTTTTCGCCAACCAGATTCATCAACTCCACAGAAACAATGTTCTCGTTGGCTTGAACGAACAAGTGACCATTGCTAGTTGGGTTAGGATAAATCGAAGTAGTTGGAGCCTGTGTGCGCTCGTTCACATTATCTGAAATGCAATCACACGTGTGGCTTCCAAGACCAGTCCATGTTTCATTTGGAAGTGAATCGTATTCCAATGTTACATTGAAGTATGGGCTTGGGTTTGCGCTTACCCCTTGAGTTACATTTGACTTGCGCACAAGGGTTTGGTCTTTCGTCCACCAAGCACCTGCACTGCCATCGTATGGGAATTGATCGCTCCATGCCTGGCTAGATACCATTGCCGGGTCGCCAATCATTCCGAAGATATCCACATAGTTCCAAGCAGTGCCGTTGAATTTTTGAAGTGATACGGCATCGTTACCGTTGAAATACATCGAATAACTAACGTTGTAATCCGGGCAAAGGAAAGTATCAGCAAGCGCTTGAAGGTCAAGATCTACGGCACATTCATTACCTGGGCAAGGTTGGCTCGCATCACGCTTGTCGATTACAATAACAAACACATCACCGCTGGCAATAACGTGGTTGCCCAAGTTGATCATGGCTTGAGCGTTCGCCTCACCCGCTATCGCTCCTGTTCCATTGTTGTAGCGAACCAGGCGATAATTTCCATTGAGCGCGATGGCCGCTGGGGTTGGGTTGTAAATTTCCAAAGCCTTGTTGTTGTTTGAACCCTCTGCATATTCAGAGATGATCAAATCAGAGCAGCTTTGAGAGAAAAGAACGGTTTGCGCTGCAAGCGCGAAGGTGAGGAGTAAAGATTTTTTCATTTGATTTGGATTTAGCAAGCGGACAAAAGTAGGCAGAACAATAGTTCCGACAATTGGTGTACATTAAACTTTACCGCGAATTATTGGTATGTTAAGTTTAGACCACCACGGGCAGCCTTTTAACAAATGCAGCGTCTGATTTAGAGCAGTGTCAGTGCTAACATGAAAGCGTTCGTATACAGCAGAAATATCTTTGCTGTGGCGGTTTTTAGCCTTACCTTAGCCACCCTTTGGAATCTTGAAGCTAAAATGGGTTTTGAACAAATGGATTTACGTATGAAAACATTGAAAATGCTGCTTGCAGCGTGCTTTGCATTGACATCAGTAACGATGGATGCGGCATGGGATATTTATAAATCCGGTTTGAGTGTCAATGGCGGTTACTATGACTGTCTGCTCGACGGGCTTTCTCCCAATTTCCAGCACAATCACTTTGGGCGCTATACATCGAGCGGCTCTTTGGTCATTAATTTCTCTGAGGTGCTGACGTACAAGAATGGCGCTTCGAACGCTTGTTCGGCGAGTCTGAAGTACCGGGTTTATCGCACGTGCGATAGCGCTCCTTCTTTTAGCACGCTGTCTCTTCCATATTGCTGCAATTATGGTGGAACAGACTGTTCTGGTGGCTCATGTGGGCCCGACCTCAGCAGTGCTGGAGATCAGAAATGGCGTGGTGTTCCTTCGTCTTCCTTGAACCTTATTTCAGGTCTAACTCTTTCAGGAACTTACGTTATCGAAGTATACTTTGAAGCCACAGGTGATGATAGCGGTGGATGCACAGGAACAAAATATTCAAGCAATGGCGGCTCTAATTACCGCGCTTATTTTGAGTTTGATGTGAATGACCATTTTGGTGACGGCAACTTTACCTCGCCAACCTGGAGCGGTGATACCGGAAACTTTACCGTGGCTAACAACTCAACTACATCGGGCCTCACAGGAACAGAAGCCAATCGCACCTCTACTCCAAAACTTAATGTGACTTCGGGCTCCGGCTCACAATACATGAGCACTCAGATTGCGACTTGGGATTCACAGCAAGAATGGTATTTCTGGGTCGGTCGTGATGGTGTGGGCGGCGCTCCTTCTGATTTGGACGCGAACAACCAGCAAGCGATTTATCTATACTCTACAGTTTCTAATTTGGAGTCAGGCTCAGTAAACGGCTATCGCATTTTGTTGGGTCAAACCGGTACGTCCTACATCCGCTTGCAACGCATCGACGCTGGAGTGGCTACCACGATTTTTACATCAAGCACAGGCATTCCAACTTCATTGGTCGATTATGGCGTAACGTTTAAAGTGGTGCGCACTCAGCTAGGTGCCTGGACCATCTACACCTCAACGCTTCCAACCAACAGCGTGAATACACAGGCTACCCCAACTCCGAATAGCTGTCCGGAATCTCTCTCAACAGTGAACCACGGTAGCATTACCGATAACACATATGTGCCTGCTTCCAATTCGTATTTCGGATTCATGGCTATTCATGACAATACCGCGGAAGGTCGCGCCGGAGCTGAGTTTGATAGCTTCCGTTTCCGTGCCCTCCCTCCAGATACGTATGTAGCCTTCAATGGCTCGTCTTCGGGATCTGTCAGTGAGGACGCTACTTTGGCCAACAATTACGCTATTGGTGTCGATATCTTTAATCCGTCTAGCACTTCAGCCACTTCGGTGAATATCGTGTTGTATGGCACAGCAACTCGCGCAGGCGGTGGCCCAAACCCTTCCACTTCTTATTCTCCAAGCTACACCACACAAACGCTCACGTGGGCGGCAGGTCAAAGCGGAACCAAGTACATTTACATCGACCCGGCGAACAATGCTTCATGTGATGATATCGCTGAATTGCTGTTCCATTTGGAAAGTCCAAGTGGCGGAACCAATGCGTTTATTGGTGCGGCAGATTCTCTGTCTTTGACCATTGTTGATGATGATTCAGGTTATGAAACATTGGTTGACCAAGACTTTAATTCCGGATCTATGACCGGTTGGAAAACAACCGGCAGCTCGTGGAGCGCTAATCCCACATCGCCCATTGAAGGCGCTTATTCTGCACGCCACAGTACGCAGTCTATTGCCGGACAAACCAGCGTTTCCTATCCGATTGATGATGCTAACCTTACCGGTATCAGCACCACGTGGCGTTTTGAAGTTGCATTTGCTAACGACGCTAGCGCAAACAATAACTTCCAGATTTTCCTTGCAGCCAATGACTCCAACTTGTATAGCTCAGGTGTTGATGGTTATGCTGTAGTTATCGATCAAAGCTCTTTGCCTTCGGCCGGAACAGCTGACTATATCCGCCTTTATCGTGTGGATGATGGCGCCTACGCTTCTACTCCTATCGTGAACTCTTCAACCGATTGGGTTGACCAGGTCAATGGTGGAACCCGTGTGGGCGTTCAGGTTGTGCTTAGCGAATCAGGAACATGGACCTTGAGCATTGATAACAACGGTGGTTTCGATGGCCTTTCGTCTCTTGGGTCAGGAACCGATTTGTCTGGTGGCGCTTTGACATATCCAATCAGTAAATATTTCGGAGTACGCTTCAAATACCTGGCAGCTGCCTCGGACTTGTTCCGCATCGATGATATCTATGTTACTCAAACCGGGTGCAAGCGCTTGTGGTATAGCCAATCCACCGGGAATTCGAATGGTGCGGTTTGGGCCTCTACCTCTGTCGGTACCGGCCAAACTGTGGTGTCGGGACGATACGATCGTTTTGTGATTCAGGCAGGCCATACCATTACAGCTACCGGAACCAATTGGCTCATGAACGACATTACTGTCATGTCGGGCGCAACATTGCTTGGAGGTTCTACAGAATTGCGTGTGTATGGCAACTGGATTAATGAAGGCACATTCACAGCGGGTACTTCCACTGTGGTGTTCAAAGGACAGGCGGCACAAACCATTGGTTTCTCCGGATCAGCCGTAGCTACAACATTCAACAACCTCACTATCGACAACGATGGCTTCAATGTAACTGTCAGTCCTTCTGCTGTAACGGTAACAGGTGTGGTTTCTATGTTGGAGGGCACTTTGCAAACTTCTCCCGGTACTCTAACGCTGACATCAAATTCGGCAGGATCTGCTTCGATTGGGGAAATCAAATCGGGTGCTGCTGTATCAGGCGACATCACTCTTCAACGCTACATACCATCTATTCCAAGTACGCAAGGGTATTGGTTCAACCTCGGATGTCCTATTCAGGGTCAGACTATCGCTATGTGGAATGATGATATCGTTACTACCGGATTTGCCGGTTCTGATTACCCATCCTATGGATTCAACAACATTCAATACTATAATGAGTCTGCTTCTGGAACCATGAATACCGGTTATGTTGGAGTTACGAATGCTACCAACAGCATTACATTGAACCGTGGATACTACGTGTGGTTGGCCGGTGCAGCGCAAAATCTCGATAACACAGGAACCATCCAAGCTGGTCAGGTGACCGTTCCGCTGAGTTACACGGTAACATCGCCTGGGACAATTTTCGACTATGGTTGGAATTTGGTTGCCAATCCTTATCCTTCCGAGATCGATTGGAATTTGTCTTCAGCCTCATTGACAGGACCTAAGGTGTATTACGTGTTCGACTACCAATCCAACAGCTATAAATTCCGCAATGCAGCAACCAATACAGGTACTGCATCACGATACATTGCTCATAGCCAAGGCTTCATGGTAAAAGTGAATAACGGAACACAAAACCTTGTGTTTCAGGAAACGCACAAGACCAACACCGGAGCCGCATTTGAGCGCAGCAGCGATGCCGATAACTCATTCGTTGCATTGCGTTTCTCGAAGGGTCAAAATGCAGATGAAAGCATGATTGTGTTTGATGCTGCTGCGACCCAGGGATATGACGATCTCGATGTAGCCGACTTGCAAAGTCCAGTGGAAAGCGCAGTGGAAATGGCGCTTATCGCATCAGGCGAAGCCCCTTTGGCGCAAGATGCCCGTCCGTTTACCGGCGAAATTGAAATCCCCGTAGTGCTTGATATGCCTGAGGCCGGATCATACACTTTCACGGTGGTTGAATTGCAAAACTTGCCGCTTGGCGCGTGTCTTGTGATTCAAGATTTGGTGACCGGAGAAACCATGCAGATGACAGCAGGTGCTACTATGACTGTAACTACCAATGAGGCATTCTATGGTCAGCGTCTTATCATTCGCAGCACGCCTGCAGTGCAATCAATCGTGACTGGTTCATCTTGTTATGGATCGGCTGATGGTTCGATTGATGTCGCTGTGCCTGCCGGTAACTGGAACATCTCCTTGAGTGCTCTCGAAGGCTTTGAATACCTGTCTACAACATCAACCACTTTTGATCACTTACCTGCGGGTCAATACTTGTTGCAAGTGACTAGCGAACAGTGTGGTACTTCTTCGCAAATTATTGATGTAGCAGAGCCTGCAGAAGTTCGCTCAGTGATTACAGGATATGATGCTGTTGAATGTAACATGGGTAATACAGGCATGTTCTCATTCGCGGTTGAAAACGCACAATGGTTTACCTATGATGTGCGTAATTCTGCAGGAACTGTAGTGCGCAGTGGCGAGGTAGAGGGACAAAACGCTCTGGTAGAGGGACTACACGCGGATATTTATTCGCTTGATGTGTATACAACTTGTAACAGTGAGTTGCTTGCGATTGATCTTCGTGATGCCGATGCTAATGCGTTGGTTGTGGATCAACCTATTGTTTCTGCTTTGAATGATGAAACTGCAACCGTGTATCTTCAAGCTATAACATCACAGCCTTCCGTATGTCATTGGATGTTCTCGAATGGAATGCAAATGACCGGCAATTCTGTTCAGGTAGATGTACCGGCTCAGTCGGCATTGACATACACTGTATCATGCGATGGTATCTGCCCAAGCAGTGATGCAGGAACTGTAGATGTTGCCTCAGTGCTTGCAGGAACTGAACAAGCGGTTGTAAACTCAGGTATTCGTTTCTCACAAACGAGCAATGGTGTTCAATTGCAATTCAACTTGAAGCAAACAGCAACAGTTCAAATGCGTGCATTTGATGCTCAAGGTCGTGTAGTACTTTCTAAGCAATGCGCGGCTGGTCAAGGACACGCTGAGTTTGTTGAAACATCCTCTTGGAGCAAGGGTATGTATACATTGGTTATTGAATCCAATGGACAGAAACTCTTCACACAGTCTTTTGCAAAGTAATTTTTATTGATAAGCATTGGAACCCCGCATCAGCGGGGTTCTTTTTTTATAAGAACCCAACCATGAAACGATATGCCATTATAGTTGCTGCCGGAAGCGGATTGCGCATGGGATCCCCGGTGCCAAAGCAGTTTTTGACTGTATGTGGCAAACCGATTTTGATGCATACGATGCAACGCTTTTACGATTTCGACAATGTGTTAGAGCTGATTGTAGTCTTGCACGAAGATTATCGCAACTATTGGAATGAGCTATGCGAGCAATACAATTTTGTTATTCCTCATCGCATAGTCAGTGGCGGACGTGAACGTTTCTTTTCTGTGCGCAATGCGGTGCAATCCATTGGTGAAGTGGATGCGGTAGTTGGAATTCACGATGCGGTGAGGCCTATGGTTAGCATAGATACGCTTACGCGATGTTTTGATGAGGCGGAAGCAAAGGGAACCGCCGTGCCAACGATTGTCATTAATGATAGCATTCGAATCGTGGAAGCCGCAGAAAATCGCAGTGTCGACCGCTCAAAATATCGTATAGTGCAAACTCCCCAATGTTTCCGTTTGTCCTTGTTGAATCGCGCTTTCGAACAGGAATACGACCCACTGTTTACAGACGACGCTTCCGTCGTTGAGGCGCTGGGTGAGGCGATTCATCTTGTGGAAGGAAATCGTGAAAATGTAAAGATTACTACCGCTGCTGATTTGAAGCTAGCTGAACTGAGCCTTTGCTGATGATTCCGCTAAACACGAATGGCATTGCTTCTCTAGTTGTTCGCTGAGTCAGTTCACAACACTTAGGCACCTCGTTTTCCAATACTATCCGGAATGCCGAGGTATGTAAAACTTAACCACGGCCATGCGCTGCGTTGCAGACACCAGCGGATCAATACAACGAAAAGTAAACTTGCTAGTGTATAGAAAATCCAATGGCTAATGAAACTGCCTTCGGGTGTTTCAATAGTGCCGTAGTATTGAAATAGCATGAAAGCAGATGCATTGTTGATGAAGTGCGCAACAATAGACCCCCACAAACTTCCGCTCCACACAACGAGGTAGCCGAGTAAAGCACCCATGAGCAGGCGCGGCAGAAAACCATAGAACTGCACGTGGATGAGGCTGAAAAGCATCGCGGTAATCCAAATGGAAGCATGAATGTTCTTGGTCATTTTTCCAAGCAAGGGCATAATGACTCCTCGGAAAACCAACTCCTCACAAACAGCCGGAATAATGGCAATGCTGAGAAAAGCTACAAAAACATGAACGCCCGATCCAGGCTCAAGAAACATACGTGTCATGCGTTCCGCAAGTTCTTCCGTTGGTTTGAAAGCGTGCTCGAGCCATGAACCTTCAGGTATAAGCATTTGATTCACCATGGCTGATAAATCGATGAGAGGAGTCGCGCTGAGAATGATGATTGGTGAAAGCATAACAATGGAATTGCCCGGTTTGAGCAGCAGCCCATGGATGTTACCCCCACCAAAGAGCAATAAAAACAACAGCACGGGCATGGCAAAACCTACGAGCTGTGTCACATTGTTCATCCAGATGAGTGCAGAGGCGTAATGCGGCTGAGGGTCGGAGAGCACTGTAGGTAACTCAGAGAGCGGGATGCCAAAGACAGCGCTGCCAACCCCCATGGCTACAACAGTTCCCAATCCGATGCAGGTTAATGTGAGCGCAAGAAAAAGAATGAATTGCGGCATTGCGCCAAGACCTTTCATTAATGAATTCATGATACAAATTAAGCAAAGTATCTTTGTGCCCCTGCTATGATTAAAATAGGTAACATCACACTCCCGGAATTCCCGCTGCTATTGGCCCCGATGGAAGACGTAAGCGACCCACCATTCCGCTTGGTATGCAAGGAAAATGGCGTGGATATGATGTATACGGAGTTCATCAGCAGCGAAGGATTGATTCGCGATGCAGCTAAGAGCCGCATGAAGCTCGACATCTTTGAATACGAGCGCCCTATTGGTGTTCAGATTTTCGG
>CANHPZ010000069.1 GCA_947462725.1 Flavobacteriales bacterium | reverse complement strand
TACCGCGCCGACGATGTCTCTTACTACTTCCCCGGAGGCAATAAGCAAGCTTTGCATCAATTCAGTTTGATGGAAGATAGCGGCACTCTGGTAGGTATCATGGGCGGCAGTGGTGCCGGCAAGAGCACCGCGCTCAATGTTCTGAACGGGAATTACAATCCTACTTACGGTCGCATAACCATCAATGGCATCGACATCCATCACGAGAAGAATAAGATTCAAGGCGTGTTGGGTTACGTGGCTCAGGATGATTTGCTCATAGAGGAGCTTAGTGTTTTCCAAAACCTTTACTACAACGCTAAACTCTGTTTTTCAGGTAAAAGCGACACGGAAATTACAGCATTGGTTGAACGCACTCTCCAATCGGTTGGACTGCTCGAGTGCAAAGATTTGCGGGTGGGCAGTGTGGTCGATAAAACCATTAGCGGTGGTCAGCGCAAGCGATTGAACATTGCGCTCGAACTTATCCGCGAGCCCGCTGTGCTCTTTGTTGATGAACCTACAAGCGGACTCTCGAGCCGCGATTCAGAAAACATCATGGACCTGCTCAAGGAATTGACCTTGCGTGGAAAATTGATATTTACGGTAATTCACCAGCCTTCGAGCGATATTTTCAAGATGCTCGACAAGCTCTTCATACTCGACAATGGTGGCTATCCCATATACTATGGCAACCCCGTGGAGAGTATCATCTACTTCAAGCGATTGGCCAATCAAGTGAATTTGACCGAGAGTGAATGTCCGTATTGCGGGAATGTAAATCCGGAGCAGATCTTCAACATCATTGAAGCTAAAGTGGTGGATGAATATGGTAATGAAACTGAGCACCGCAAAGTTTCGCCCGCAGAGTGGAACAACTTCTTCAACGTGATGATTGGCAATCAGCCCAGCAATCGCGCGCTACCTGAAGAAAAACCACAAAGTGCTTACAGCTTGCCAGGTGCATTTAAGCAGTTTCAGGTTTTTGTGATGCGTGATGTGTTGAGTAAGCTTTCCAACCGACAATACATGCTTATCAATTTCCTTGAGGCACCGGTGCTGGCCGCAGTATTGTCGCTGTTCATTAAATACTACCCCACGGGAACAGGTGGTATTCAGCCATACACATTTCGTGAAAACCTCAACTTCCCTCAGTACTTATTCATCTCTGTTGTGGTCGCCATTTTTATGGGGCTAACGGTAAGTGCTGAAGAGATTATCAAAGACCAGAAAATACTGAAGCGCGAGCGCTACCTCAACCTCAACAAAATGAGCTATCTCGGCAGTAAAATCGGCATACTGTTTTTCATTTCACTCATTCAAAGTCTCAGTTTTGTATTGGTTGGAAACACTGTGCTAGAAGTAAAAGGCATGCTTCTCCCCTTCTGGTTGGTGCTCTTCAGTACGAGTTGTTTTGCGAATGTGCTTGGGTTGAATATTTCGGCCAGTTTCAACAGCGCCAAGGTTATCTACATCATTATACCGGTGCTTATTATTCCGCAGCTTTTACTGAGTGGTGTAATCGTGCGCTTCGATAGACTCTACCCTTCCATTACCAGTCAAAGTCGTGTGCCCGTTATTGGCAATACCATGGTGGCGCGCTGGGCCTATGAGGCCATGGCAGTGTATCAGTACAAAAACAATGCTTTCGAAGAGCAGTACTTCCCATTCGACCGTGATCGAAAATACTATGCGTGGAAAAAGGACTATTGGTTAAAGGATTTGAAAGTGCGCAGTTCAGACGCACAGAAAATGATTGGACAGGAATCGTCTTCCAAGCCTCTTGCCTATAACTTGGAAATTTTGCGCAATGAATTAAGCGCAGAGTGCAAGCGTATTCCCAATCTCGAAATTCCTGCGCTTCAATCGATGCAGCCCAGTTTGGTCAACAACGCATCGCTGCAGGCAATTGATAGCGCTCTGATTATGCTCGATCGATATTACATAGACAACTACAACCGTGTAAACGATGCCAAGGAGATGTTGATTGCTGAGCAGACCAACACTCCGGAAAAGCGCGCTGCCTATTTGAAATTGCAAGACGAGTACTACAATGAAAATCTGGAGGACTTTGTCACGAATAAAAACGACCTAAAGAAGATTGTAGAATCAGAGCAGCATCTTGTTCAAAAGCAGAACCCCATTTTCTTAGATCCCGAAGGTGGATTCTTTGATGCTCATTATTACGCGCCAAGCAAACAGTTCTTTGGCCATCGCATTTCAACGCTTTCAGGCAACATCATGATCATCTGGCTCATGAGTGTATTGTTGGTTGTCGTATTAGCGTTTGACGGCTTGAAGAAATTTCTCGATCTGATTTCGCGTATTGGTCAGAAGTAAGATTACGTGATGCCACGAAATCACGAATGACTTCACTAATTAAAGACTCTTAGTGAGATTGGCACGAATTCACGAATGACTTGACTAATAAAAGGCTCTGGTTGAGATTGCCACGAATGAATTCGCTATCAGCATAGCGCAGGCTGAATGCAATTTATGGCGAGATTAAACAAGAAGACTACCCTTCTACCTCGATCATTTTGAATGGAACATTCACGATGGCCTCATAGTCTTCCCCGGCTTCGAGCATGTCTTCATCATCTTGCTCATAGTACCAATGAATGGCCACTTTGCTGTTGATGTTTTCCAAACGTTTGAATAAATCGAGCAGGCACTTACTGCTGCTGGTATTGAAATACTCGAGTTGAACGTGCACAACAGTTTCGCTGCTGGCATGCTGAGCGTAGGCATCAACCCATTCGAGCAATGGCTTGTAGAAGTCAAGAGAATTTTCAGGTATCGAACGCCCTTTTAGTTCCAAATGCCCGCTGGCATTGAATTTCACAGAAGGTGTCTTGGTGGAAGCTACAAGAGCGATATCGTCCATAATTTTTGTTTTACGCTACAAAAATGCATCAAATACTGTATCTAAAACATTGAGTCCTATTAAGTTTTTGACAACAACGAGGTGCATATCTTCGCGGCCGATATGGAGACACAAGACAAAACGTATAACGAAAGCGAATGGTTTGCCACTTGGTTCGACTCTCCTTATTACCACATGCTCTATCGGCATCGCAATGAAGACGAGGCCATTTTGGCTCTAACCAATCTGCAACATTTGTTGAAGTTGCCTGAAGGAGCTACTGTGCTCGACCTGGGCTGTGGGCAAGGTCGTCACTCACGCACCTTACATAACCTCGGATATTCCGTGGTTGGCATAGACCTTTCGCCTGCCAGTATCGCTTTTGCCCGCGAATTGGCAACTCCCGGTCAACGCTTCGAAGTGCAAGACATGCGTTCTTTTGAAGACCCGGTGAGATTCGATGCCGTTTTCAATTTGTTTACCAGTTTCGGCTATTTCAATAGCAATGCTGAAAATCGAAACGTGCTCTTGCGCATTGCAGCGCATTTGAAAGAGGATGGTCTATTGGTACTCGATTATCTCAACGCACACCCACTACTCGATCATCAAGAACAAAAGCAAACGATTCATGTCGACCATGTCGTTTTTCACACTACCAAATCGAGACAAGACAATGCTATCGTGAAAGAGATAGAAGTCAACGATATGGGCCAAGTTTATCGTTTTAGTGAAAGTGTACAATTGCTCACACGCGAAGACCTCGCTCTGCTTCTATCACAAACCGGGTTCGAAGTAGTCGACATTTTTGGCAACTATGACTTGCAACCCTATCAACCCGATGTATCAGAACGCTGCCTTATTATTGCACGCAAATCATGAATGGATCACCTGTATTTTTTGCTACGATACTGTTCCTGGCTTCAATGACAGGATACGGCATTTTCATGCTAACCCGCAAGCAAGCCAGCCGAGGAGTAAAAGTGTTGTTGGCATTCAGTGCTGCCTATTTGCTTGGAATTACACTGCTGCATCTTTTCCCCGAACTCTATCATTCCGAAGTGCCTCACATCGGGTGGTATGTAGTGGCTGGTTTTCTATTGCAAGTCGTTTTAGATTTTTTCTCCCATGGCGTCGAACACGGTCATGCCCACACCCATCAGCATCAAGGCACGCGCTTCTTGGCGAGTGTGATGATTTCACTCTGGATTCATGCCTTCATTGAAGGAATGCCTTTCGGCGGCGTAGTTGAAATGCACGCCCACGATCACGCAGGACATGATCACGCGCATGCCGGACACGACCACCGGATGTCGCTGCTAGTGGGGATTTCACTGCATAAAGTCACCGAAGCATTGGTCTTCACGGCCTTGTTATTTGGCATGGGAATGCGAACAGGAAAAACTCTATTGTGGGTCGTTCTCTTTGCTCTAATGGCCCCTATTGGAGCATTCGCTCACTACTTTATTGGCGTAAGCGGTGTTGCTGATTTAGCGACTTTCACGCCCATGGTTACAGGAGTTCTGATAGGAATACTCTTGCACGTTTCCACTGTTATCCTCTTTGAAAGCGACGAGAGTCACAGCTTCAACTGGATAAAATTCGTTGCCATTCTGATTGGATTGGCAATGGCCGGACTGGTTGCTTAATCGATCCAATCGGCAACAAACACATTGGTATCGCGCGTGCGTCCGTTGTGGCGATTGCTGCACCACGACACCTTCTTTCCATCCGGTGAAAACATGATAAACGAATCAAACTGCGTGTCGTAGGTAATTTGTTCCAAGCCTGTTCCATCCACGTTTACCATGAAGATGTTGAATGGAAAACCAATCTTGCTTTTGTGATTGCTGCAAAACAACACGCGCTTACCATCGGGGTGGAAATAGGGTGACCAGTTGGCGTTGCCTAGGTTTGTCACTTGACGAACATTACTGCCATCGGCATTGGCGACAAAAATCTCGAGGTTCGTTGGTTCTACTAAATCGCGTTGCAGCAACTCACGGTATTTCTTGATATCGTCGGGATTGGATGGACGTGAAGCTCGCCAAACAATTTGGCTACCATCAGCAGAAAATGCTGCGCCACCATCATAACCCAATGTGCTGGTGATTTGCTTGAGGCCCGTGCCATCGATGTTCATTGTCCACAAATCCAAGTCACCCGAGCGAGTGCTGGTGAAAATGATTTTATCGCCTTTGGGCGACACGGTGGCTTCGGCATCGTAACCCTTTTCGGATGTGTACTGCTTGATGATTTTCCCCGTGAGATCGGCTTGAAAAATATCGTACTCCGGGTAGATCGGCCACACATACTTGCCGCTTTCTTTCACCGGTACAGGCGGGCAGCTGTCCATAGCCAAGTGCGTGCTTGCATAGAGAACCGAGTTGTTGTCGGGCATGAAGAACGCACACGTTGTGCGACCATTGCCTGTAGAAATCAGCTTGCGTTTTGAACTATCGGCTTGCAGCTTCGTGTCGAGCACGAAAATTTGATCGCAGCCTTTCGTCCAGTTCTTATTGTCGCTTTGAAAAATCAACCGCTCACCTTTCGTATCCCAATAGGCTTCTGCATTGTTGCCACCGAAGGTGAGCTGACGCACATTGGCAAAATGCTTCTCGTTGGTATAGTGAATGGGTTCGTCGGTAGTGCCACTTTGAGCCCAAGTAAAAGACGCGGCCACGAGGCAAAATGCGGTGATCAGTGTTGATTTCATAGCATGCGAAAATAAAAATGCCAGGCGAATAGCGCGAATGAGCATTGTCACAAGGCTGTCATTCCTACCCTTGATTACATTTGAGCTCGAAAATCACCCAAGTATGAAATCCATTATTACAGTCGCACTCGCGCTCACCGTATCAATCACTGCTGTTGGTCAAACCGTAAAACTTCCCAAGGGAGCCCAAGGCCGGTTGGAATTGAACGTGGCCACATTGGCCAATGATTTTATGGAAGGCCGCGGCACAGGTACTGCCGGAGAGCAAAAAGCTTCTGAATACATCGCGCGTGATTTTCAGCGATTCAAACTACAACCAAAAGGAGATTCTCTGTGGTATCAGTCGTTCACCTTCGTGCCGCACGGCGCGGCACAAGTGCATCATCAGGGCGATTCAGCTTCGCTTGGAATGGCCTTGGTGAAAGAAATTCACGGTCGTAATGTGATTGGTTATGTCGACAACAAAGCCGCAACAACAGTGGTGATTGGTGCGCACTACGACCACCTCGGCATGGGCGATGAGAACTCACTATGGACAGGTCCAAAGGCCATTCACAACGGAGCCGATGACAATGCCAGTGGTGTTTCAGTCATGCTCGAACTGGCCTACTGGCTTTCAAAACATCCGAAAGGAACACGCGGACATAACTACCTATTCATTGGATTCAGCGGCGAAGAAAAAGGACTGTTGGGGAGTAATCACTTCACCAAAAACCCAACGATTCCGATGAAAGATGTGGCTTACATGATCAACATGGATATGGTGGGTCGCTTGAATAAAGATCGCTCATTGGCCATCAACGGTGTAGGCACAAGCCCTTCGTGGATGCCCGTAATCAATGGCATTCAAGTCGATAGTTTGGTCATCGTTACCAGCGAAAGCGGCATGGGAGCTTCTGATCACACGAGCTTTTACCTGAGCGACATACCGGCCGTCCATTTCTTCACCGGTCAGCATGAAGACTACCACAAACCCACCGATGACTTTGAGGGCAAAATCAATGTGAAAGGCATGGCTTCTATCACCAATTACATACAGTACATGATTGTGGCCATGGATGATGAGCAAAAGCCGGCATTCACTAAAACGAAAGACGCCACGCCTTCATCTTCCGATTTCAAAGTGACATTAGGCGTGATGCCCGACTACCTCTACTCGGGCAAAGGATTGCGCATCGATGGTTGCAAAGACGGCAAGCCGGGTGCTAAAGCTGGATTGCAAAAGGGCGATACCATCATGAAACTCGGTGACTATGATATTGAAGATATCTATGGCTATATGGAAGCCTTGGGCAAATTCGAAAAAGGCCAAAGCACGACGATGCAAGTGCAACGTGATGGAAAGATGGTGGAGTTAAATGTGACGTGGCAGTAAAGAAGGGCGAAGGGCGAAGGGCGAAGGGCGAAGGGCGAAGGGCGAAGACAATAGGTCTGCACTCTTCGCCCCTCGCCCTTAATACTTCGTCCTTATTTTGTGATGATCACACGTATCGCATACTCTCCTGCCTTCAGTGTATAGGCGCCCGGGGCCATTGACTTCACATCAATAGACAAATTGCGTTGACCTTGAGTAGGGATAGTACGCACAATCTTACCGGTGGCATCAAGCATGTCGATGCCATTCACCCGATTTTTCAAGCGCACGTTCAACTGCTCTTGTGCCGGGTTGGGATAAACCCGCAAAGGCGATTCAGCCAATTCTTCCACAGCAATTACAGGACACATGCTTACCTGAAGAGGTATCGCATACTCTTCTCCAAAATTGCTCATCAGCAAGAGGTTTGGTGTATAGTTCCCGGGAGCTAACGAGTTGATGCCGGTAATGGTAATGGTAGCTGTGCCTGGCTGCGTTATCACAGCTGCGGATGCGTTAGCACCTCCCAAGCCTTCAATTCCCACAGTTAGTGGAAAGGCCAAATCGGCATTGATGGTAACATTGAACGTAACATCTGCGGTGCTACACAAGTCCCAACTGTCTTGCGATGTGGTGATAACCGAAGGCTTCAAGATGAACATACCATCATACATGCTTGTGGCAAGCAAAATACCGCTGGGCAAATAAGGATAGTTGCCCCAAGTACCGGAATATTGAGTCAAGTCGTTATCCGGATAAACATCAAAAAAACCAACCTCACTCAATTGTCCATCCGCAACATGAATGGCATCAATCACACGCACACCGCTGCGATAATTACTTTCATAAACAAATTGGTCAAGAACGTATAAATCATGGTCGATGGCCTGGCTGGTGCTTTCATAGAACCCTTCATACGTCACATGATCCAAATCGGTGATATTGAAGATGTGGGTGCGCGTGCCGTAGGGCTGCTGATTATTGCCCAATGCCATTTCATCCAATTCATCATCCATCAAAAAATACTTCTTGTTTTTTGTCACCCAACCTTGGTGGAAATATCCGGGTTGTGCCGCACCGCCGAAATCATAGGAGCCTATTAATTGGCAATCGGTTTTCACTGTAACATCAACGAAAACCAATTTATCGTCATCGCTATTTCCGCGGCCATTGCACCCGATAACAATCTCTTGTCCCTGATGGTCGGGATCAGGACCATCGTAGGTCCAAGCAAAACCATCATGTGTATATCCGCTGCCATCATAACCGCCGGCGAGCACCGGATTGAGCGGATCACTCACATCCACGATATGCAAACCGCCGGTAAAGGTGTTTGTTCCATAGGCATAGACATAGCCTGACGCCTGATCAACATTTACCGTATGGCAATGCCCAAAACCACCGTAGTAAGCAGACTCCTGAAAAACTACCGGTGGCGCAGTAACACCGTCGAGCTGTGTGAGATCGAAAACCTGCATGCCATGGCCATCGGCCTCACTTACCACGTATAGCCAATTTTCGTGTGCTTCCACATCACGCCACAAGCTACTCACCGTATGCGCGGGCAGCGTGCCAATTAACTGGGGATTCACCGGGTCTGTCACATCAATAAACGAAGCCACATTGGAACATCCTAAAATCGCATACTCCTTGCCTGTGGTTGGGCTCACCCATCCCCACACATCGTTGCTATTGCCTGCAGGGTCGCAGCCACATGCCTCGAGTGTCATAAACTTCAGCATATCCATATTGCGACATGGATAATTGCCGGCCATACCGTTTACACAAGGTGTTTGAGCTGAAAGCAAAGACACCAAGCTGATGCATGAGAAGAAGAGTACTATTTTCATTGGAAGAAATATGTTGGGCTAATTTAAACCGCATCAACATGTGCAAAGTGAAAAGTTCGCCAAACCTTGGCAACTCATTGACTCAGCTCCCCTACCTTTGACGTATGACCACAAGGAAAGAAAAAAATATCCGATTGATCGAGGTGCCGAGCGAAGTTGGCGCCGGCACACGCGGAGCAAGTTTAGGCATCGAGGCTGTTAAAATTGCTGCGCTCGATTTTCGCTCTAAGTTTTTCCGTAACTACAAAAGCATTGTCATTCCCAACGATAATCAAGCATTGCACGCACCTCCCGGCAGTCGCTATGCGCGCCATATTCGCAGCGTACTTAAGATGTATGAGCGTGTTGGCGCAGCCGTGCGCGATACCCTGCGCGACGGGCGCTTTCCATTGCTCATCAGCGGCGACCATAGCACAGCAGGTGGCACCATAGCCGGTATCAAGATGGCTTATCCCGAATCGCGATTGGGTGTAATCTGGATTGATGCGCATGCCGATTTGCACAGCCCATACACTACTCCAAGTGGCAACATGCACGGCATGCCTTTGTCGACGGCGCTCAACGAAGACAACATCGAAGAGAAGGTCAACGACATCGATTACGAAGTGATTGAATTGTGGGAAATGCTCAAAAACGTTGGAGACCTTTCTCCCAAGATTGAATACCGCGATCTCATCTACATTACGCTTCGTGACTTTGAAGAGCAAGAGGCCGCGCTCATCAAGAAAAACAAAGTGAAAGTTGTAACGACGAATGAGGTGCGTAAGACGGGCGTTACCAAATTGAGCCGCGAACTCCTGAAATATCTGAGTCATTGCGACCGCATCTACATCAGCTTTGACGTGGATTCCATGGATCCAACCGTTAGTCGTGGCACAGGAACACCTGTGAAAGGTGGAATCAATGAGCGCGAAGCAGCTGACCTTATTTTGGAACTTTTACAAAACGAGCGCACGTGTTGCCTAGAGTTTACCGAAATCAATCCCACACTCGATAGCGAGAATGTAATGGCGGAAACGGTCTTTGAGATACTTCAGAAAGTAGCTCGTCAAGTTGAACTGATTTAGTGGATAGTGAATACCTGCCCTTCATTGGCAAGACTTACATTGGGGAATATTTCCAATGCCTCTTCTCGAAAGCCATCATCAGTGGCATATCGCGAACTGAAGTGACCCAGAATTAAACGTTTTGTGCCTGCGGCTTTAGCCACTGCAGCCGCTTGTTTGGCTGTGCTGTGAAAAGTTGATTTGGCTCGCTCCACTTCCGACTCCATGAAAGTTGACTCATGATAAATTGTTGTGCAACCGCGCACCGCCTCTATCACTTTCTCGCTATAGGCTGTATCCGAGCAATAAGCATAGCTCTTAGGTGGCTCAGGATCTTCGCATACCGTCTCAGGCTGCAATGTTTCACCGTTTTCAAGAACTACAGCAATACCATTTTTCAATTGGATGATTTGACTCGGTATGAGCCCATACTGCCCAATAGAAGCCTTGGTGATTTTGGGCTTGCGCTCTTTCTCTTCGAATAAGAACCCACAACAATCGATGCGGTGTTTCATTGGAAAAGAATAAACCCGCAAGGATTTGTCATCATAGATGCACTGCTTTTCGCTACGCGAAGTGGCAATGATTTCGAGGGGATATTCCAAAAAGGTTTGTGAAGCCTTGAGCTGCAATTCCAAAATTGCTTTCAACTCTTCCGGACCATAAACGGTAAGTTTCGCCTTTCTGCCCAGCAGATGCATGCTTGAGATAAACCCCATCAAACCCAAATAATGATCGCCATGCATATGAGTTATGAAAACCTCATTGATGCGTTGCATTTTGACCTTGAACTTGCGCATCTGCATTTGAGAGCCTTCACCACAATCAACTAAAAACAGTTTATCGTGAACGTTCAATACCTGCGCCGAGGGATTGTGTTTTCCCGTTGGCGCTGCGGCACCGCATCCTAATATGGTAACTTCGAATGTCATCAAAAAAAAACCGTCCCGAAGTTACGGGACGGTTCAACTATTCTTTAGAATAAATATCAATGCTGCACTACAAGCTTGCGTGTAGCTTTCTTGCTACCACTTTGCACGGTGTAGAGGTAAATACCTGCAGGCAATTCTTCAACGTCGATTGAAATCATGTTTTCACCGCGCTTACCGGCGTAGGTCTTAGACAATACGCGCTCACCGACCATGTTCATCATAGTGAAAGACACTTGATCGTTGTTGCTTAATGAATAAGGAATGCGCGTTTGGGTGTTTGACGGGTTTGGAGCAGCAGCGCCAATTTCGAAGACATTAGCCACCTCATTCACAGCGGCTGTTTCGCTCACTACGAAGGTGTAGCCGGGGAAGCTGAATGGCAAAGCAATAGGCAATCCGAAGAAAGTAAGGTTAACGGTAACATTGATGGTTACAGGAAACTCACCTGCCATATTGGGTGTGCCTGAAACAACACCGC
>CANHPZ010000068.1 GCA_947462725.1 Flavobacteriales bacterium | reverse complement strand
GAATATGGCCAACACGATTGTGTCGGCCAATGGAATTCACTTGGCCGGTGGATTTGGAACATTCGGTTTTGCTGAGTGGAATCCGGCAGAAATTGCCTTGCTGGATCCGGATGGTAATGGCATTTACACCACCACATTGAGCTTGCCTGAGGGCGCTTCAATTCAATACAAATTCATCAATGGCAATGATTGGGGTGGCGCCGAGATTGTTCCAGGCGAATGTAACACCTCCGGTAATCGCTCATATACCGTTGCAAACCACGATGGCATTGTGGGTGATGCGCCGATTTGCTTTGGTGAATGCGCGGCATGCGCGGCCACTGTAAGCAACGATTCACCGTATACAGCCATCAGCACGCAATACAACACGAATGCAAACTTTCCGAATTGTTACACTATATATGGCACTACTGTGAACGCAACGAATTCAGCACAATCGGTTGATTTCACTGGCAAGGATACTTGGTACAAATTCACAGCACCTTCTACTGCTGTTTCTATTATACTAAGAGGGTCAAGTCAGGATGATGCTATTGCGTTGTATTCTCGATTGGGTAATACTTTCCAACTGCTTGCATCCGAGAATGCGTTAAGTGATAGCACCGATTTTGAGCGTTTGAATTACTCGGGATTGGTAGTGGGAACTAAATATTGGATTTCAGTTGGCGCTGCTTCCGGCGCAGACGGAAGCGCATTCACATTGTGCATTCAGAATTTGATGCCAAGCGGATGTGCATCTTCTGTTCCGGTAGGAGGTTTCAATCTGTGTGATTTGTATCGCGCTACTTACCGCGGTGCTTCTTCGCAAGGTGTGAGCTATGATTTCCATTTCAATGGAACTAGTGGCGGTGCTACAGGCACAACTTCTTTGAGCGGAATGAACTTGTGTGTTCTTTCCAATCCAACGTTGGCCCTGCGCTATGGCGGCAACTACACTGCATCTGTTGATGTGCATTATGCCATGACGGATGCAGCCGGTGCTGTTGAGCCAGTGACAGTAATTGGCGCAGCATCTGGCTTATGCTCGAATGTTACAATGCGCTTACAACCAGGCTTGGAAGTAAAATCTTCACAGCGTTGCCCTGCAACTTTGTTGCGCGGTAATTTCTTGGCAGGTGCTTCAATAGCAGGTGATCCACGTTTGTGCTCGGCTATCAACTACACCTACGAGTTCACTCAAATAGTAAGTTGCTCCAACGGAACAGTAGTGTCTTTGACACCTGCAGTTTATACTACCAACAGTGCTTCACCATACTTGCAGCTTGGGGTTCTTCAAAACTTACCTGCTACCGGAGCTTGGGATGTGCGCGTGCGCCCCAACTTCACTTATGGCGCTGGCACGTATGGTCCTGCACAGCGCATACAGGTAGCCAATACATCTGTGAGCGCGATGCTGTCTGAAGAATCAATCGAAACGAATGAGCGCTCTTTACCAATTTCCAATGACGGTTTTGCGGTTTATCCCAATCCAAGTGCAGGTGAGATCCTGAACGTCAACATAACCGATGTTCAATCTGAGAAGATCAATGTGCGTATACTGGATGCAACCGGCCGAGTTGTGTTGAATAATCAATACAGCGTTGCCGGTTCATTGAATACCATGATTGAATTTGCAGAGCCACTACAAAACGGAATGTACATGGTAGAATACACTGATAAGACTATTGTGAAGTCACAGCGGTTGGTCATCCAACACTAATCCTTCACCATGGAAAGAAGAGCCCCGACTGAATAGGTTGGGGCTTTTTTTTGTGGGTGATTATGACCATGCGCTCATGCTCACAGGCTTATGCAAGCGAGGGCTAATTCGATTTCCAGACGTGTGTAATCACCGAGAAAATAATGTAGACCAATACGAGCATCGGTATGGCCATAAGTGCGCTATCGAGCACAGCAATAGATGCAATGCTGATAGCAATTGCTGTGATTAGAAAAGTCCATTGCGTTTTATTGGCAGCGAATCCGCCCGGCTTCATTTTGAATGAAAACATTTGAATGTTCGATACCATCAAAGCACTCGTAATGATGAGCATCGTAAGCACCAAGTTTGTGGGCCAGATTAACTCTGAAGCATCATAGATTGCCGAGGCATCGGCGTGTTTACTCCATGCTGTAATAGCCAATAGTGAAGCCCAGAAAATGCCATTGGCCGGGGAGGGCATTCCGTTAAAGGTTTTTTGCGATGCTTCCTGTATGTTGAAACGTGCCAAGCGCAAAGCGGCACAAGCGACATTGATAAAAGCTAAAAACCGCAAGGGCTGCAGGGCATAGGGCAGGCCTTGTTGAAGCATTCCATAAATAATCACAGAAGGAACGAGACCGAATGAAATGACATCAGCCAGCGAGTCAAGCTCTCGGCCCATATCGCCGTTTACACCTAGTTTGCGAGCAACAGCGCCATCGAGCAAATCGAAAATTGCCGCCAGAAAAATGAGAAATACAGCTAATGTGCTGTCGAATGATTGTGCGATGAAGAGAGTGGCCAATGCACCGCAAACGAGATTAGCGAGTGTTAGTGCGTTGGGCAGATGCCTCAGAATTTTCATGTGGCAAACTTACTCAAGATTGTCAGCGAGTAATGTGTACAATGCCGGAGGTTGATTTTGCATTCACTTCGTAAGCCCCACGGAAATAAAGTAGCCAAGTATAAACACCGTCGGCAACGTAGTATCCGTTTTTTTGAAATGATCCGGTCCATTTTTCCGTTGGGTCGTGACTTTCGAATGCAATGGTGCCCCACCGATCAAATACAACGAATCGATAATCGCGCACCAAAGCAATGTTGGAAAAGACAGGTGCAAACACTTCATTGATGTCATCGTCATTTGCTGTGAATGCATTGGGCACCCAGGCAAGCAATTCTTCATAGGGGATGGTGTCGGGAGGGATAATAATGCATGAGTCCGGTGTAATGGTAAAAATTTGCGTATGCGGACAAGGAGCATCGTTGGCGTAAATATTTAAAATGTATGTACCTGGATAGTTGACGTAAATAGCAGCATTCACTTGCCCTGAATTCCATTCATATCTTCCCGTCATGTTGGCTCTCAAAACTATGTACTCGCTGCCACCGGGACAAACGCTATCGCTAAGTAGGGTGGGGGCATTGGGCTGCGCCGGTTCAATTTCATAGACGACATAGTGCGGACAAATGGCGTTTAGTATTTCCACCGTCAATGCGTATTGCCCCGTATCATTTACTGTGGTATAGTAATCTGTTGAGCCGGTGCTCCATATATATGTGCCGGTAGAATCTGATTCCAGTATGATGGCATTGTCGCCGCCAGGACAAATGCTATCTGTATAAACCACAGGAGTATCCGGATTGTGCACGATTACGCGCATGGTGTCGGTATCGGTGCAGCCAATGTTGGTTGTTACGGTTCCGTAGTAATCGCTGTCAATCGAAGGGCTTACAGACACGTTGTTGCCGTTGCCCAAGTTGCCCGAATCGGAGGCCCATTGATATTGCGGAGAACCCGCTGCGGTCAATTGGAGTGTGGTGGATTCCCCGATACAGATGTCTGCATCAGGCCCGGCGTCGGCCACAGGCGGCTCGAGCACATTGAGTGTGAAGTCATCGCTGCTTGCTCCGCATTGATTGAGCACGTTGAGACTTAGTGTGTAGCTGCCGGCGGCTGAAAATGCCAAATTGAGGACGTTATTGGATGTGTCTTGAAACGCGAGTTCGGTGGGAAACGCATCTGTTGTCCAAGAGTAGTAGGTGTTGCCAATGAAGGGCACTTGATAGGCCACCGTATCGCCCAAGCAGATTTGGGTAGCACCGGTGATAAATACAACAGGAGGCCCGGTAACAACAACGGTTTGCGTTGGGCTCCACGGACTCGTGCAACCATAGTTGGTGCGTTGCACCATAAAATTGAGCACGTTGGGTGCGTTGGAAGTGACCAGCAGAACATTGGATCCCGGTCCGTTGGGAGATTCAAATGGCACACCACCGTTGATTCCGCTGCAGCTCCACATGTAGGTCGATCCATCCATTGGATCGTACGGACTGAAGTTGAGGTATATGCTGGCCGGAGCGCAAAGCGTATCTGTGGGCGTAAAATCGGCGTAGTTGTAAGACGAAAGCGTGAGCGGCACAGAAGATTCAACGCCGATGTTGATGCGGATGAGCGTACTTACTGCATTGCTGGGGTCGGAGGGCTCGGTGGCGATTACTCGCAAATAACTAATTCCGGTTGGAATACCCATGGCAACAGCGGTTTCGAGGCAGGGTACTGTAATGGTCAGCGGAGTGTCGCCCGTGGAAGCCACTGATCCTAGAATGCCATCGGCACCGATTTGCGCAAAGCCTTGTGAGCTGAATAATTGCGTGGTGAACATATTGCCGGCGCCATAGGTCAATGTTTGACCATTCGTATTTACATCGAGGAAAATATCTTGCGATTGTCCTGTTGGATCAGAGGCGCATTCGGAGATGCAGAAGGTAATGTCTTGCATATTGTTGGTGGTCACATCGCACCGTTGAATGCAGAATGGCCCCCATACCGTGCCGATGACGGATGGGTTGGATGATATGATGCGGAGGTAATAGTTACAGCCGGGTTCGGTGTCTGGTATAATACCGGAAACACTTCCGGGTAATGGAACAATGGTTGGGTCGTAGGTACTCGCGTCGGGAGAAGTCCCAACAACCAAAGGAGTAGCTGAGAATGTGCCATCGGGGAGTGAGAGCTGACACACATAAGCATTGTTGGCGGCATAAATTCCGGTAGAGTAAAACGGAATATCAATCACGCTGCCTACGCACACCGGCAATGGATCAAGCGTAACTGTGGGCGGTGCTGCCGGCACGGTGGTGATGTCGTTGGGGCATTCGATGATTTCGAAGCAAGCTGATGCTGTTCCGGTGATGGCGGGCTCTGGTGAAATGCGGCTCAAGCGAAAGGTGTAGCATGTGCCTGCAGCAGCACCGTTGGGCAGCAATATCGTTGTTGATCCTGATGAGGTAGGGTAGGTAATATTGATGGCCCACGATGTAAATGCTGAGGGGTAAGAGCCGTTGCTATTTGATAGTTCGAGCAGATAAGTACCATCGCATAGCGCTTGCGAAAGTTCGTAGGCAACGGTTACATAGGTTCCTTCGCATACAGGATTAGGGGAAACGGATGTGATGTTTATCTCGATAGGATTGACCGTGGAAAGAGTTGCAACAACGTTGATTTCATCGACACCAAAAGACAGTTCACCGCCTGTTCCACTTGCGTCGTTTTCAAATTGAAAACCGAACTGCAGATTGCCCACATTACCGAAGGCCGGATCGGTAAAGTCTTCGTAGGTCCATATGGATGAACCGTTGAAGTTTGATCCCAGTTGAATCCAACCGCCACCATCGATTTGATACCAAAGCGACCCGAATGCGTTGGCGTTTCCTTCACCAATCCAAAAGAAACTGATATGAATATCGTCGAGGCCATAGGTGCAAAAACCCGAGGAGATAAAGGCGAATTGTTCTGATGCGTTTGCCTGTTCGAAGCATGCGTTGCCTGTGCTGGAACCTGTCGTTTGAATGTGGAGGTAATTGCTGAATGGAGCGCCGCCAATAGTGCCGCCGGTGGTAATTGTTTCGTCAGGAGTTGCAGGGCAATTGCTACTGCCGTTGTATTGGTTATTGACTACCCACTGATTGGGTCCACTGTTGGAACTGGGCCCGCCGGTATTCAGGGCGAATGCTCCACCGCCTGTTTCGAAATTTTCACTGAACAAGAGAATATCTTGAGCACGTGATTCGCTGCATGCATTTAGCAAGCAAAAAATCAAAACAATACACGATATAATTGGTCGTGTGAGGCGCATGAAGAGGAGCTAAGGTTAACAGCCTACTCAAATATAGAGGGCGAGCTGTTGCACACCAAACTGTGCTGCGTAATTAGAGACCGACTTTCATCTCCCAATTACTACTTCACCACTTCACCATTTCACCTCTTACAGCGTCTGCTTCACTTCAACTTCTTCGAAGCATTCCACATTATCACCTACTTCGAGGTTATTGAATTTATCGATGTTCAAACCGCACTCGTAACCTTTGGCTACTTCTTTTACGTCGTCTTTGAATCGCTTGAGTGAACCCAAATCGCCGGTATAGATTACGATGCCATCGCGGATGATACGCACTTTGTTGTTGCGCGATAATTTTCCGTCGAGTACCATACAACCTGCGATTGTTCCCACTTTGCTAATCTTGAAGACTTCGCGAATTTCGGCAGTACCGGTAATTTGCTCTTCGATACGAGCAGAGAGCATTCCTTCCATCGCCTCGCGCACTTCTTCAATGGCTTTGTAGATGATGGAGTATAGTTTGATCTGAATCTCTTCGTTTTCGGCGATACGGCGTGCTGTTGCACTTGGACGCACCTGGAAGCCGATGATAATCGCATCTGAAGCGCTGGCGAGCAACACATCGGATTCGCTGATTTGACCAACGCCTTTGTGAATGATGCGCACTTGAATCTTCTCGGTTGAGAGTTTTTGCAATGAATCGGTAAGTGCTTCCACAGAACCATCCACGTCACCTTTAACGATAAGGTTGAGCTCTTTGAAGTCGCCCAACGCAATACGTCGACCGATTTCTTCGATGGTAAGGTGTTTCTTGGTGCGCATGCTTTGCTCACGCTGCAGTTGCTGGCGCTTGAGTGCGATGTTGCGTGCTTCACGCTCATCGTCCATCACATTGAACTTATCGCCTGCGTTGGGTGCACCTTCGAAACCGAGCAGTGATACCGGAGTAGCCGGACCCGCTTCATTCACTTTTTGTCCGCGTTCGTTGAACATCGCCTTCACGCGACCGCTGTAATGCCCGGCGAGGATGGCATCACCGATGCGCATCGTGCCCGACTCCACGAGGAGGGTAGTAACGTATCCACGGCCTTTGTCGAGGGCGGATTCGATAACTGTTCCAACTGCACGTTTTTCCGGATTAGCTTTCAATTCGAGCATATCCGATTCGAGCAACACTTTCTCAAGCAGAGCGTCGATGTTGAGGCCTTGCTTGGCAGAGATTTCTTGGGTTTGGAATTTACCACCCCATTCTTCTACCAGAATATTCATTGCTGAGAGTTGCTCGCGGATTTTATCCGGATTGGCTCCTGGCTTATCGATTTTATTGAATGCAAAAATCATGGGCACACCTGCCGCCTGAGCGTGTGAGATGGCTTCTTTTGTTTGTGGCATCACACTGTCGTCGGCAGCAACTACGATGATGGCAAGGTCAGTAACCTTGGCACCACGTGCACGCATGGCGGTGAACGCTTCGTGACCGGGAGTATCGAGGAAGGTGATTTTTCTGCCGTTGGCAACTTCTACGCTATATGCACCGATGTGCTGGGTGATACCACCCGCCTCGCCGGCGATTACGTTGGCCTTGCGGATAAAGTCGAGCAGCGATGTTTTACCGTGGTCAACGTGACCCATTACGGTTACAACCGGTGGTCGAGTAACGAGGCTTTCCGGCTTGTCTACTTCTTCGGCTATGGATTCGGAAACATCGGCGCTCACGAATTGTACCTCAAATCCGAATTCTTCGGAGATGATATGAATTGTTTCTGCGTCGAGGCGTTGATTCAATGAGGCGAAAATGCCGAGCTGCATGCAAGCCTTGATGATTTCAGTAGGCTGAATGTTCATCATGGATGCGAGTTCACTTACGGTAACAAACTCGGTGAGTTTGAGCACTAAGTTTTCTGCTTGTTGGCGTGCTGCTTCTTCTTCCGAGCGACGTGCCACGAAGTCGCGCTTCTCGCGACGGAACTTACTGGACTTTGATTTTCCTTGTCCACCCAAGCGAGCCAATGTGGCCTTAACTTGGTTTTGAATATCTTGTTCGCTGAGTTCAGTTTTCTTTGGTTCAGCAGGTTTGGTTGTGCGTTGTTGACGACGATCGATTTCCTGCTGGCGCTGTATATCCACTTTGCCCACGCGCTTACGCTTGCGTTTTTCGGCTTCTGAGCCGGCTGCATCGGGCTTTTTCTTTTCGGCTTCCGTTGGCAGCACAATTTTACCCATGAGTTTCACGCCTGTCAGTTTTTCAACTTTCACGCGGATGAGTTCTTTCTCTGGTTCAGGTGCTTTTACGGGCTCGGGCTTTGGTTCCGGAGCTACTGCAGCCGGTTTTACAACTATTGGTTGCGTTTCAGGCTTGGCCTTTGCTGAAGATTTAGCAACGGGCTCAGGCTTTGCCGGCTCTTCTTTCTTCGGGCGTCCTTTAGATTTAGGTTTTTCTATGGTGGACAGATCGATTTTGCCAACCACCTTGACTTCGTTCACACGCTCTTCTTCCTTGGCGGGCTCTGCTTCCTGAATGATTTCTGGTTTTTCCGGCTCAGGTTCTACTTCAGCTACAGGCTCAGGCTTTACTTCGGGAGCCTTAACTGCCGGCATTTCTTTTACCTCAACCTTGCGCTTGAATTTGCTGTAGTCAATTTCAGGCTCTTCTTCCTCTTTCGTAGAGCCTTTTTGCTTCTTGGTATCTTCTAAGGTAATTGTAGCGCGTGACTCACGCACTTTGGCTGCAGTTGCTGCAGATTTTTCTTTAGCTGCTTGATCGCTGGCGAATTCGCCGAGTAAGAGTTCGTAAGCATCTGCTTCGATCTTGGCCATCGGATTGTTATCGATAGAAATTCCTTTTTTGGAAAGGAACTCCACGATAGTATCCTTACTAACGCCGAGCGTTACTGCCGCTTTTCCAAGCCTTTGTGGTCCTTTTGTTTCAGACATAATCTAGAAAGTTGTCGGGAGAGCACAACGCAATGGCCAGATTCAGGGAGCTATATGTTTGCTTCTGCTTACTGTTTCATTGCTTTATACTCTGTAGACGTTTGCCGTTGTTGAATTTTAATTGCGGGTGCAAGTTAGTTTGTTTTGTTCGGATTCATTATAAAAACATGAATTTCATAGTAATTTTAACTCACTATGTGCGCTTTATCATGAGCACAAAAAACCAAGTTGATGAGGAATGTCGTGATACTGTATTTGCTTCAATTGGGACTGCTGATGAACCGCGGGCAAGCGCAAATTCAAGTCATTTATTTTCTTTCCCCGACGTGTAAGATTTGTCAGTTTTACGCGCTGGAAATGCGCGACGTTTATGACGATTACGGTCCTCAGCAGGTAAACTTCATGGCTTATGTGCCTGGGGCTTTGGTAACCGATAGCACGTTGAACGAGTTTCAACACAACTACCAATTGCCTTTTCCGGTGGTGAAAGATGATTTTCTGCATCGTCAGATGAACGCTACTGTAACACCTGAAGTATTTGTAATCAATCGCGATGAATTGGTTTACCACGGCCGGATCGATGATAGTTTTGTTCGTGTAGGAAAGCGCCGCACACATGTGAAGAATCGCGAGTTGCGTATTACTTTAGACACGCTGCTCGCGGGGCGTTCACCAGATGTTCATTACGCGCCACCTGTCGGATGCATCATAGAAAAATAAAGCACGCTATGAAAAAACTTATTTCTTTTTTCTTATGCCTTTTGCCACTTGCCGTTTGGTCACAGGTGAATTTTGCCGAGCACGTGGCACCGATCATTTTCGATCATTGCACTAAGTGCCATCGCGATGGTGAGATTGCGCCGGTGCCATTGACAACCTATGAAGAGGTGGCCGCTTCTGCATCCATCATTGAGTATGTGACTGGCATTCGTTATATGCCGCCATGGACTCCTGACCACACGTATAGCACCTTCCGCGACGAGAATTTTTTGACCGATGCTGAGATTGCAACAATCGCTGACTGGGTTGCTGCCGGCGCACCACAGGGTGATCCCGCGCTTACGCCACCGCTGCCCGTTTTTCCCGAGGGCTCACAAGTGGGCACACCGGATTTGGTGCTTTCTATGAGTGAAGCTTTTGAGCATCAGGGCAACAACCAAGATATGTATCAGGTGTTTGTGTTGCCCACGGGTCTGACACAAGACACCGATATTGCTGCGATTGAAGTTCGTCCCGGCAACAAGAACATTTGCCACCACGCCATTTTAGGGGTTGATATTACAGGACAAGCGGCAGCGTTGGATGCGGCTTCAACGGAATACGGCTACACACAGTTTGGGGGCTTTGGATTCAATCCAACGGATAATTTTTTCAGCGCGTGGGTGCCCGGTTCCAATCCGTTGGTTTTCCCGCCAACGTTGGGAAAGAAGTTATTTGCGAATTCGGATGTGTTGGTGCAGATGCACTATGGCCCGACGGCTATCACTCAAACCGATCAGTCGAGCGTCAACATTTTCTTTGCCGATCAACCCATTCAACGCTATGTGCAGACGGCAACCATTAATCCGCAGAACTTGGATGAACTGTTTGTGATAATGCCTGGTCAGGTTAAGACCTTTCACGGCACCCTTACTGTTCCTGTAGATGTATCGCTGATTGATGTTGCGCCGCACGGACATTTGATTTGCAGCAGCTATGAGGTGTATGCGGTGAGTGCCAATGGGCAAGACACCATCAACATCATTAAGATTCCGGAGTGGGATTTCAATTGGCAGGGTTTGTTTGCATATCCTTCATTGATGCATATACCTGCTGGGTATACCATTCATTGTTTCGGAACGTATGATAACACGGCCGATAATCCCACCAATCCCAACGATCCACCACAAATCATGAGTTGGGGAGAATCCACAACGGAGGAAATGTATATCACTTTTTTGCAATACGTTTTGTACCAACCGGGCGACGAGAACATATCCCTGCCAACTGCCAACGCGGAGCAGATGATGGTGTATCCGAAAGAGCAGTTGTTTCCTTGTTATCCCAATCCGGCCTATAGTGAAATCAATATAGGGTTTCACTTAAAATCGCCACGCATGTTGAGCCTGGAAATTACAGATATGCAAGGTCGTGTGTTGGAATCGGTTTTCACCAAGCTCAGTTTCGGTATGGGTTGGCACAAACAGTCGGCAGATCTAAGCGATTGGCCTGCTGGTCAATATCTCTATCGCTTGCATGGCGATGGTTTCGATGAGTCGAGGCCGTTTGTGATACAGCGATGAGGGCTGCAAGTGACCAATGACTAGTGACGAATGACTAGTGACGAATGACAAGTGACTAATCAGCTTTCCTCATTATTTATCCTTAACCCCTCATCCTTAACCCCTCATCCTTAACCCCTCATCCTTAACCCCTATTTCTCTACCATAACTCCACAACTCATAACTCAAGACAGCACGAAAAAGCCCGCGTAGTGCGGGCTTTTCAATGTTATCATACGCAGTGTTCTCAAGTAACTCTGTGTAAGCGACTTTCCTTATTCGAACTCT
>CANHPZ010000067.1 GCA_947462725.1 Flavobacteriales bacterium | reverse complement strand
GGCGCCATCACAGGCATCTATCACGGCCTGGTCTACCCCATCCACTTCATTGCCGAAAACAAAGGCATACCGAACGCCTTGCTCACGACTAAACGCTTGCAACTGAATACTGTCCTCGGCTTGTTCAATCGCAAAGCACCTCACGCCGGAGGCCCGCAACTGTTGCACCGCCGCCAATGCCGACTCATTGTACTCCCAAGCTACAGTCTCGGTAGAACCCAATGCGCTCTTGAGCACATCGCGGTTGGGCGGTACCGGTGTAATCCCACAACACACCACACGATCCATATTAAACGCATCAGCGCTTCGGAAAATGCTACCCACGTTCAACCCACTGCGCACATTATCCAAGACGATGGCAATAGGGAACTTCTCGCTTGCGCGAAATTCCTCTGCACTGAGGCGGTTGAGTTCGGTGGTGGTGAGTTTGCGGTTCAAAATAAGGGCGAAGGGCGAAGGGCGAAGGACGAAGGGCGAAGGACCTTAGCCCCTCGTCCTTCGCCCTTCGCCCCTATAGTTAGTTAATGTTCAAAATGAAAGGAAGTCTAGCTTGCGCACCCTGCCACTGCGTGGCTTCTTTCAGCTGCTTGTAAATCATATACTGCTCGCCGAGCAATTCCTTCGCAACCGATGCCTCTTGCGCGCCCGATAGCTGCTCAACAAACTTCTGAAACGGATCGATCATGGCTGGCAATTCTTTCACCTGATAATCGGTGAGACTGGCTGCAGAGGCCGCAGCAGCAATGCAATCCGACAAGCTGCCTATCTCATCCACCAACCCGATTTGCTTGGCATCTTCCCCACTCCACACGCGACCTTGGCCAATGCTATCGACTTGCGCCTGGGTCATCTTTCTGCCCTTAGCCACTTTGCCGGTGAAATCGTTGTAGATATCACCGATCATCGTTTGCATGGCCTTCATTTCGGCGGCATCCAAAGGCTTGTAAACAGAGACCAAATCCGCATGCGGGTTCGTTTCATAGCGATCGAATGTGATTCCAATTTTTTCATCTAAAAACTTCTGCATATTGGGAATCACACCAAACACGCCAATGGAACCGGTGATGGTATTGCTGTTGGCGTATATCTTATCGGCACTGCATGCAATATAATATCCGCCTGAAGCGGCATAATCGCCCATCGATACATAGAAAGGCTTACCGCTCTGCTTGATGAGTTCGGTTTCACGCCAGATCACATCCGACGCCAATGCGCTTCCTCCGGGAGAGTTCACACGCAGCACAATGGCCTTCACCTTTGCATCTTCACGCGCCTTCTTCAAGGCTGCAGCGATGCGCTCACTGCCAATGGTTTCATCGTCGCCCTCGCCGCTTTCTATAGCACCAACGGCATATACAACCGCCACACTTTCCTTGCCTGCGCCATCGTCTTCCTTCTGCTTGTGGTAGCTGGCCATCTTCACCAGGTTAAGTTCGTCATCACCATCAGCGGCATCAATGCCACACTTGCTTTTCAGCGTGGCCACCACCTCATCGCGGTAGCGCAATCCGTTGATCAGTTTGGCCTCCACAACAGCCTCCGGCTTGGCGAAGGTGAGGCTATCGGCATACAGATTCAACGCTGCTGCATCCACACCGCGTGAGTGAGAGATGCCATCGAGCATCACATTCCAGATATCAGAAATAAAGGTCTTCAACTGCATGCGATTTTCATCCGACATGTGGTCGTAGATAAAAGGTTCAACCGCACTTTTGAATTTGTTGTTGGGTCCACGAATCACTTGTGCTTCTACTCCAAGCTTGTCGAACAACTTCTTGTAGAACATGATTTCCGCGTTCATTCCGCGCCAATCAAACGTTCCTTCGGGATACATATACACTTCATCCGCAGCACTCGCAATATAATATTCAGGCTGACCATAATTCTCGGCATAAGCCACTACCCACTTGCCCGAAGAACGAAAATCTTCAATGGCTCTGCGCATGTCCAGCAATGTGCTTGGTGCTGCCAAGACATTGATGGGTTCCAAGAAAATCCCAACAATATGCTCATCATTTTTGGCCTTTTTCAGATCTGCTATGAAATGATCGAGCCCGACTTTTTTTCCGGCTTCCATCGACAGCGGATTGAATTCGATATTCTTCTCAGCACTGCGCTCAGCAATGGCTCCTTCCAATTTGATATGCAGCACAGAGTTTTGAGAAACCTGTTCCTTGTCTTCATCTTCGGAGCTTACTACAGCCACAACAATGACAATGACTACAACAAACATGAGCCCTATGGCCAGGAAAGTTCCGAGCATAGAGGCCAATAACGACTTAAGAAAGTTCATTTGGTTAATTTTAATGGACGACAAACCTAGGACGAAAAAGACACGTCGTTGTTACCCACTCCTCTAAAAAAAAGAAAAATCATACTTCCTAGCGATCAGCGCTTGAGCTTCCAACGGCAATCCATTTCCCACGCCGCAGGTTTAACCGGATCGAAAGTACCATCCAGCAGCACTCCCCAGCCGCTAGCCACCAATGTGTAGTTGGCTCCGAGTAGCTCGGTAAACGCAGATTGATTGTTGGGGGGCAAATCACGGTAAATGTTTTCGCGTGCATCCTTCGTGACCTCGCATGTAATAGCACCGATGCGACCGGCATCAATCCATGATTTCATGGTTTTCAAAACTGTGAGATCCATACCTTGAATATCACTCACGTATTCATCCACGAAATTGACCTTGCGCTCCTCCAGGAAGCGACCCAAGTTGATGCACGGCACAGTGATGGTTTCCACCATCTCGATTTTCTGATTGTTATATTTCTGATCCCAATCTTCCTTGAAAGTTCCGATGGAAGAACTCGCGCCGTTGTTGTTGTTGCTGATGTGAAATTCAATTTCTCCATCGCGATCGGCCACTGCCACATGATGCAATTCGATGTGTGGGTTGTTGCCAAACTTGCGCTTCAATCCTTCGAACCGATAAGGATTGGCCTCAAACACATAGGATTTCGCGAAACCTCGGTGCATCAGATTGAACGTGCCGCCACTCTCAGCGCCAATAAACACCAATGTACCTTGGCGTTTGCGCAGAATGTGCAACATTAGAAAACGGACGTTACGCCAAGCTAAGCGCGGTTTACGTATCGCCTTAATTACTTTATTAAGCATTTCGAAAAGTCAGGTTATTAGGATATAAGGCAAGCGACTAGCCGAGCACCTCTTTCATTTTTTGACCAATGTGAGCTGGACTATCCACGACGTGAATGCCACACTCGCGCATGATACGCTTCTTGGCGGCAGCACTTTCGTTCTCCCCACTCACGATGGCACCGGCATGTCCCATGGTACGACCCATTGGCGCCGTTTCACCTGCGATAAACCCAACCACCGGCTTCATATTGCCATTCTCTTTTATCCACATGGCAGCCTTTGGCTCGAGTTCACCGCCAATCTCACCAATCATGACAATACCTTCTGTAGCGGGGTCGTTCATGAGCAATTGAATGGCCTCGAGTGTTGTGGTGCCAATAATAGGATCACCGCCAATACCGATAGCAGTAGTTACGCCCAAACCGGCTTTAGCCAATTGGTCAGCAGCTTCGTAGGTGAGCGTTCCTGATTTAGAGACTATACCTACTTTACCCGGTTTGAAAACAAAGCCCGGCATGATACCAACCTTCGCTTCTCCGGCTGTAATCACACCCGGACAGTTAGGTCCAACGAGGGTACAACCGCGACTCTTGCTGTATTCTTTTGCCTTCACCATATCAGCTACAGGAATGCCTTCCGTAATGGTTACGATAACCTGGATGCCCGCATCGGCAGATTCCATAATGGCATCAGCAGCGAATGCAGGTGGCACAAAAATGATCGACACATCAGCTCCGGTTGCCTTTACAGCATCGGAAACCGTATTGAACACCGGGCGATCGAGGTGAGTGCTGCCGCCCTTACCGGGAGTAACTCCGCCCACCACGTTGGTGCCGAATTCAATCATCTGTGTTGCGTGGAAAGTACCTTCACTACCCGTGAAACCTTGCACAATCACTTTCGAGTTTTTACCTACAAGAACGCCCATAATCTGAATTTGAAATTAGACCGCGAAAATAAGCAGGATGCAATGAACACCTATACAAACGACAACGCTGAAGGATTAACGAGTTATCCACCCCCAGAAATAGCGGTGTAATTTGGGAATAAATATTCCCATAAGCGGCACGAGTATCACCGTAAATACAAGTGTGCGCAACAACGGATGAAAATCAACTACCAATGGGAACACGGCAAGAAACATCAGGTTAATGACCGGATAAACAAACAACCAACTGATGAGTAACATTTTCCAAACCTTAGGCTTTACGGGGTTATTGTTTTGCATATATCGTTTTTTTTTGCAAGTTATGTCAATCGTCAATGGCCCGACACATCCTCATTTTTTTTTGGCTCTATGCGATGAATGCCGACCTCCCGTGGTTCCAAAATAATCGTGCGCAACAATTCAAAATCCTCCGGCTTTGCTACAAAATCAAGTCCTTTGGTGTAGATGATGAGCACCCGCATTTCTTCGTGCTGTCGGATATACTCCAGATACTGGTTTTGGATATTGGTCAAATAGTCATCACTGATGCTCTGCTCATATGCACGTCCGCGCTTACGAATATTATATTGAACTTCTTCTACATCGAGATACAGGTATACCAGCAAATCCGGCTTTGGACAAGAAGCCTCAACAATTTCATACATCTTCAAAAACAAATCGTACTCATCCTTGCTGAGGTTGTTCTTGGCAAAAATCTGACACTTACTAATTATATAGTCAGATATAATATTAGGGGTGAACAAATCGGCCGTATTGAGTTCACGTTTCAGTTGTGAAAATCGTTCCGACAGAAAGCTGAGCTCAACCGGAAAAGCATAGCGCTCCGGGTTTTCATAAAACTTAGGCAGAAAAGTATTCTCCGCAAATTCTTCAAGCACCAGTTTGGCGCCGAGTTCTTCTGCGAGCATTTTCGAGAGACTGGTTTTTCCTGCCCCGATATTCCCCTCAATCGATATGTACTTGTATGGACTCAAAGACGTGTTACTTTCCCTTGATCAGCGCATACCTTGAGCAGTTCTGCCGCCGTTTTTTTCAATTGTGGATGCACCCAATCCGGAGCAATTTCAGCAAGCGGCTCAAGAACAAATCTGCGCTCAGTCAGCCGAGGATGGGGAACTTTCAATTTTTCAGAGTCAATAATTTCATCACCCAAGAAAAGCACGTCAATATCCATCTCACGCGAAACATAGCCTTCAGCGCTGCGTTCGCGACCGAAGAACTCTTCGAGCTCGGCTATTTCTCGCAACAATTCTTCGTTGCTCAATTCGCTCTGTATATGCACGACCTGATTGAGGAAATTGGGAACATCTACCATGCCCCAGGGCTCACTTTCGTATACGGATGAGGCGGCTACCACATCACCGAAATTGAAATCAATGAACTCCAATGCCTCTTCGAGGTTAGCCTCTCTCTCCCCCAGATTACCACCGATACACAGATAAATTTGACGTTGCATGGGGCGAATATAGGGATTGAGTAGTGAGGACTGAGACGGAGCACTGAGCACTCAATCACTATCTTCGCATCGTCATGCACATCGAAGAAACTATCTGCGCGTTATCCACACCTCCCGGCTTGGGAGCCATAGCATTGGTGCGTTTAACTGGTCCAGAAGCGATTGGCATTGCACAGCAGGTTTTCAGCAAAGACCTCAACCAAAGCCTCAGCCACAAAGCCATTCACGGATGGATAATGGATGCCGAACAGCGCATTGACGATGTTCTATTGACCGTTTTTCGCGGTCCGCATTCGTTCACAGGCGAAGACACCGTAGAGATTGCTTGTCATGGATCGTTGTTTATCCAATCCGAGATTTTGCGATTACTAACCGGAGCCGGCGCACGCATGGCCCGCGGCGGTGAGTTTACGATGCGTGCATTCATGAACGGCAAGATGGACTTATCGCAAGCCGAGGCCGTGGGCGACCTTATCGCCTCAGAATCGGCTGCCGCGCATAAGCAAGCCGTGCATCAGATGCGCGGCGGATTTTCCAAGGAGATTAATGGTCTGCGTGATCGCCTCATTCACTTTGCGGCATTGGTAGAACTTGAACTCGACTTTGCTGAGGAGGACGTCGAGTTCGCCAACCGCGATCAGTTTAGGGCACTACTCACCGAAATACTTGAAGTGGTTGAGCGATTAAAATCCTCATTCAAACTCGGCAATGCTTTGAAATCAGGAGTGCCGGTGGCCATTCTCGGAGCACCTAATGCCGGAAAGAGCACTTTGCTCAACGCCCTGCTGAATGAAGATCGTGCAATCGTATCCGACATTGCCGGCACCACGCGCGACACCATAGAAGAGCACATCACCATCGATGGTGTGCGATTCAATTTCATCGACACTGCCGGCATACGCGACACCAGCGACACGATAGAAAGCATCGGCATTGGCAGGGCCATTGAAAAGGCGCGCAGTGCATCGGTTATACTCCTGATATTCGATGCGACCAACACACATTTCGATACATTTCTCCATTTCAAGGAATATCTGTTGCGTGAGGCAGGCAGTGATAAGCATGTGATTGTATTAGCCAATAAGACCGATGACGCACAATTTGATGCAGGTGTGTTTGACCGTCATTTCTCGCATGAAAAGCAGCTCTTAAAAATATCGGCCAAGCGCGGAACACACATCGAAGAATTGAAGCAAGCCTTGCGCAGTGCCATCGATATGGGGCAGGTGCATAGCGGTGAAACCATTGTGACCAATGCGCGTCACCACGATGCACTCAGCAAAGCGGCCGAAGCCTTGCGCGATGTGCTGCAAGGCCTCGACAGCGGCCTCACGGGCGATTTCCTCGCCATTGACATTCGTCGCACGCTGCATCACCTGGGCGAGATCACGGGGAGCGTATCACCCGACGATTTACTGCATCATATCTTCAGCTCGTTTTGCATCGGAAAATAAATCGCAACAGATACTTGCCCTGTATAACCGAAGCCATCCTTGAATCTTTTTCGAATAGTGTTACCCTCAGATTGTACTTACATTGGCACAACGAATACGTTTATGTCGAGCCAAGAACAACATCCTGATTCTGCCAATCTCATTTCACGCGAAGAATATGATCGTGTGGTAGCGGAGAATGCACTGATGCGCTCGGTAATCGACCGACTTCCTTCAGAATTAGTTGTGGTTGATGGCGATTTGCGCTTTTTGATCATCAACAAGGCCGCTATTAAAGATGATGAAATGCGAGCATGGATGATTGGTAAGACCAATGCCGACTTTTGGCAAAGGCGAAACCCTACATCACCTCTGGCTACAAAACGAACGGAAGATTGCGCTGAGGCGATTGCCCGCAAAGGAGATTATAGCGTTGAAGAGACTTTCAACGCAGGCACGCCTGAGGAAAAACATTACACCCGACTCCATCGACCAGAGTTTAGTGGTGAAGATTTAAGCTATATTCTTGTTTATGGTCAGGACATTACCGTTCTCAAAAAAAGCGAGGTCAGGCTTCTCATACAAAACGCAGAATTAGAGAAAGTGAATCATGAGCTCGACCAATTTGTATACAGCGCTTCACACAACCTGCGCGCACCACTGCTATCCATCAAGGGATTGCTTAGCCTTATTGAGCTCAACGAAACAGAAGCGGCAGCGCGTAAGCGATTCATCGGTGAAATCTATACATCTATTGACCGACTTGATGGCACCATCAAGGACATTATCGATTACTCGAAAAATGCAAGGCTCGATCTTATTCCCGAGCAAACAGATATTGAGCAGTTCATTCGCACAGCCTACAACGATTTACGCTTTCTTGAAGAAACATCGGTTGAGCTAGAGGTTAATGCAGTAACCGATTATGATTTCTATACAGACACACGCCGGTTCAAATCGATTGTGCACAACATCATATCGAATAGCGTCAAGTACAGCGACCCCGCGAAAGGGGGCAGCTGGCTCAAAGTGAACATCCAAGTGGATGCGGAAAGCTGTCGGATGGAGTTCATAGACAACGGCAGAGGTATCTCAGAAGAAAATCAAGGCCGCGTATTCGAAATGTTTTATCGAGGCACTGCTGATCGCACAGGGTCGGGACTGGGATTGTATATAGCAAAGGAAATGACTGAGCGCATCGGCGGCCGCATTGAATTGCAATCGTCTTTTGGTAAAGGAACACAGATTCAAATCACGCTGCCCAACTTGCACCCAACAGTCGCGTAATCACTCGCCGAATTGCATCACGTACTTCGTCGAGCCTTCACCATATACTTCGTACACGTGGCGAATTGACTCAGCTCGTTTAGCCTGCACAGCATAATCTGTGAGTTTGGGATAGCACTTCATGGCACCAATAATCATGGAAGCCGCACTTTTCGTTGCGAAGTCACAGACTACCGCATCGCCAGCCGGAATTGTTAGGGATGTCATACCAGTCACTCCAGACAGCTTCATGCTATCTATCGAATTGACAATGAGTCCGGCCAAAGCGCGCAACGAATCCTTGGCCACCGTTTTCGGATCATCGTAATAAATACCAATCATGTTCACGGCCACACCATTCTCCTTGGCTACCGCTTCGATTCGCTGAAATGCGTCACCTATTTTCTCATACGGTCCTACATGTTCGAAGCCCATGACACTATATCCGGGCATCGCCTGCTCCGTCACAACAACATCAGTCAGCAAACCTTCAATGCATAAGTAGGTGAATACAGCAATCACCAAGAAGCCAATAATTATAAGTACTTTTTTCATAGGGCTAAACTAATTCAAACGAACACGCAGTATGTATCATCGCAAATGAAGATACACGAGGCGCTGCGATTGCTTAAACAGCGTCTGACATATATCAGTTCAACTCCTCGAATTCCTAACACACATCAGCATTAGCCTTGGGCCTGTTAATTTCATTTGCTAGACCAAACCCTAAAACACCACTTAGCTATGCTTAAATTTTATTCAGCCAGCGCTCGCGTTGTAAATACCCGACGTGCCGTAATGGAATGTATGGAAATCGCCTTGGGCAATGACTACCAAGACACCGACCTTCTCATCATGCACGCATCCATTGGACATGACTTCCAAGAGATGGTTAATCAAGCACATGAAATGGCACCTCATGCGCGCATCGTAGCAGCATCCTGCTGTGGCGTTGTTGGTCGCGAGGGAGTAAGTGAGTCTATGAAGGACATGGCGCTTATGGCCATCAAGGGTAAGGAGTTCGCCGTCTCAGCAGTAGATCAAATCAACGGAAAAAATTCATACGAGAAATGTCTTGAAATAGCAAATGACTTGAAGGCCCAGCAGCCTGGAATAAACATGGTTTACTTCCTGGGTTCGGGCATCGACATTGCCAATGATCTATGCATACAGGCTTTTGAAGAAGTACTTGGCGAGCACGTCACAATTTTCGGTGCCACCTCTTCCGACAACATGAAAGGGGTAATTAGTTACCAAGCCGTCGACCAACATGTATATGAGCACGCAGCTTACGCTGTTGGATTTTCCGACCCATCTCTTACAATCGACACTCAAGCCACCCATGGCTTCGTTGCCATTGGAGAACCGTTGGTTGTGACCAAGGCCGAAGGCCATATCATCAAAGAATTCAACGGCAAACCAGCCTGGGAAGAATATACGCGTCGCTTGGGACTAACAACCGCTGCAACCTGTGGCGACACCATTCCGATTGGAGCTTTGGGCGAGAAATTAAGTCCTGAACTAGCCGTGGAATATGGCAATGGTCATTTGCTTCGGGTAGTTACCAAGCGTGACGGCAACGACATGTACTATGCTACCACTATTGCTGAAGGAACGCCGCTGTGGTTAACAACGCGAGATGAAGAATTAATATTCACTGAGATGGACCGCATTGTAAAAGAAATGAACGATCGTCATTCAGGAAAAAAGCCGGTAGCCGTATTCCACGCCGACTGCTTGGCGCGAGGACGCTTCCTCTTCAACCGCATCATCAAAGATGAGTTGGTAAGTAAAATGCAATACCCATTCTATTCGGATGGCAGCTGCCCACCCTGGCTTGGCATGTATGGATTTGGTGAATTCGCGCGCCTCGGCGGAAAGAATGCTTATCATAATTACACCACAGCACTGTATGTAATCTACCGCTAATTTTCGATTAGAGAATTACATGAGCGAACTTCCGGAATATGACAACCTGCTCAAGCAGTACCGCGAACTCCAGCTGCGAGTTACGCGGTTTTCTGCTATTGAGCAAGAGCTCATCAACACGCGCGACAGGCTCGATCATGAATTGGTATTGCACCAACGATTACATCGATACAACTCGGATGCGCTGAAGGAATCCGATGAGGCCGCATTTTTTCAAATCGAAGCAGAGGCTATTGTGGATGTGTTCGAAATGGAATGCTCGGTGGTAGTTTACTTGCCACTGGGGGTTGGTGAACCGCTCATCTATCATGAGGGATTTACCGTACCACAAGACACCATCAGTTTCATTGAGGAGGTGAAATCGCTGGGCAAGCTTTTGCCACGCAGCAAAACAGCAATCATCAAGGGCGACGTGCTCAACAACTTCCGTTTTTTCTCGCAATTCGATCAATCCTTGTGCGCTCATTTCATTGAACCCAATCTGCACTACGAAGTGTATCTATTGGGATTAATATCGCGAACGAACGCACCTCTCTATAACAAACCTCAGGAGCGCCACCTCACCATCTTTGGTGTTTTCTCGCAGCAGATGCAGGCCATGCTTGCGAATCGCAAGCGCAGCGAAGAAATCGGCAAGCAAATGAACCAAATCAAAGTTTCGCAACAAGAGTTGCGCAAACTATCCCTTATTGCCACACGCACCAAAAACGGCGTCATCATCACTGATTTCATGGGGCGTATAGAGTGGGTGAATGAAGCATTTACCAAAATTACCGGCTACACATTGAAGGATGTTATTGGCAAGAAGCCGAAGGAATTTTTACAGGGGCCTAAAACAGACATTGCAGCCCGCGAGCGCCTTAAAGTTGCGCTTCAGAACAAAGAGAATATTGAGATCACATTAATCAACTACGACAAGGACGGACGCGAGTATTACAATCAGCTCGAGATTATTGCAGTATTCAATGAGCAGGGCGAGCACACCAACTTCGTGGCGCTGCAAAAAGACATCACGGCAGAAACCATGGCGCGCCAAGAAATCGTGCGCATGAATACACGTTTTGAATTGATCGCCCAGCAATCGCGCATTGGCACATGGGAATGGAATCCGGAAACAGCTGATATCCGCTGGAATAAGACCATGTTCGAGGTCTATGGCGTAGAGCCGGATAGTGAACTATCGCTACCCGAAGTTTGGAGTAAGTGTATTGAAGAGACAGAATACAATCACGTCATCGAAAAAATAAATTTGATTCG
>CANHPZ010000066.1 GCA_947462725.1 Flavobacteriales bacterium | reverse complement strand
GTTGTGTGAACCAGGTGGGTGTCAATCTCAATACGGCGAGCAAAAGTTTGTTGACGTATGTTTCCGGGTTGAGCGAACAAACGGCACAAAAAATTGTGGAGTACCGCAATGAACATGGCGCATTCAAATCTCGTCAGGAACTTAAAAAAGTTCCGCGATTGGGTCCAAAAGCGTTCGAACAGTGCGCGGCATTCACACGCATTCCGAATGCAAAAAACATGCTCGACAACAGCGCTGTGCATCCTGAAAGTTATGAGATTGTAGAGAAAATGGCGAAGCACTATTCGTGCACAATTCCTGATCTCATTCAGAATGAACAACTGCGCAATAGCATCAAACCGGAATGGTTCGTTACCGAAAGGGCAGGCTTGCCAACCATTCAAGACATCCTGAATGAATTGGCGAAACCGGGTCGCGACCCACGTCAGTCGTTAAAGGCGTTTGCATTTGCTGATGTGAAAAGGCCGGAAGATCTATATGTGAATATGATTTTACCCGGCATTGTCACCAACATCACACGCTTCGGATGCTTTGTAGATATCGGCGTAAAACAAGATGGAATGGTGCATATCAGCCAGATGGCCGATCGTTTTATTTCAGACCCTTCAACGGTTGTCAAGCTTCAGCAACATGTCAAAGTGAAAGTGCTGGAAGTGGATGTCGACCGCAAGAGAATCAGTCTTTCGATGAAGGGCATGGATTAATTGCTTTTCAGATTATTTGAAGCCGGTATAATCGATAGGCCCGGAGGCCGAGCGTAGCCGAGGCCCCATTTTGCGCTCTAACTCCTTCACCATACTATCCATGCGTGAAAACGCGAACCACTTTTTGCCGAGGTCTTTAATCGATGCGCCGATATGATAGAGTTCCTTGCCATCGATGAGCAAGAAGCGATCGTGAACATGTTGGATACGTCGGATTTCAATGGGAGGATATTGGTCGTTGTGCTTCTCCAGATCGAGGCGAAGGCTTGCGGAAATACCGGCAGTGTATATAACAGCGGTGACACCCTCTCTTCGCTTGGCCAATTGGAGCAGAACAGTGTGGTCGATATAATTGTCGATGAGAGTAATAGTTTGATTTGCTGAGGAGATAACATTCGAAAAGAACACAAAGGCATCGAAAACTTGACCATCAAAAAAAACACCCATTTTAGGAACTGCATCTTTTTCCAATGCCTGAAGAACTCTCTCCAATGTGATTCCGGTCTGCTGTTGTTTAAGCTCAATGGCTTCTACGCGCTGCAAGACACCTTGCAAGCCACTTAGCGTTTTTCGCATTACTACAAAGGCTTGCATAATTTGTATGCTAATCTGCACGGCCACTTTGCTCCTTAAAACAGTCGAAAGCATGGCTACACCTTGCTCAGTGAAAGCGTAACCTAAAAACCGTCTCCCACCATGTTCGGCACTTGAAATCACAAACTGTGATTTCAAGATTTCCGTTTCAGACTGGGACAGTTGGAAGCAAAAGATTTCAGGAAATCTATCTCTATTTCTTTTCACCGCTTGATTCAACACCCTTGTTTCTACTCCATACAACATAGCCAAATCACTATCCAGCATCACCTGCTGCCCACGAATGGTGTAGATGCGCTTTTCGATAGCCGGGAGCAAATCCTTTTCCATGGCGCGAAACTGAAGGAGAAACTCGACATAAAAAACCTATAAATTATTCTTGTTATGCTTGCTGGAGACTGGGGATCGGGGACTGGGGACTTGCTGACGTTTCGAGTTGTTTGATGGCATGCCGCATTCGTCTCGTGCAAGGACCTGGCTCCCCTATTCAATCAAGAAGAGCCGGTGCCCGAGCGCAGTCGAGGGCCCTGCCATTATGATACTTCCGTGATTGACTCTAAAAACGCCTTGTACACATTGAGCATTTTTTTCTAAAACGTGTACTGATTCTGTACACAAATCATTTTTATTTTTGAAATGTTTACAGACTCTGTAAACAAAATAATTTTTTTATAGATTGTTTACACGATGAAAAAAATTCCTTCACAGCGGTTTATTCCGCAGTTGGCTTTGAAAATGGCTGCCAAACCATCGGAGATGGTAGAGTTGTTTGGTGTGAGCCGAAACTATTTGTTCAAGCTCTCCACCGGTCATCGGCCGTTGACGGGAAGAATGTTGGAGAAAGTGGCGGCGTTTGCCGAAAAAGATCTCGGGTTTAAAGGATACGAGCCTTCAACTCCGCCGGGTAACCGACAACTTCAAACCAATTCATCACCAACTTTTGCACAGCGAAAAATTGCGGTACTCAATAAGAAAATCAATGACCTTCAGTTGGCATTGAGTCGTTTGAAGCAAACCGAAGATGCACTGACGTATGTAAATTATTTGAGTGATCAGTTTGAGCCCAAAAGTGTTGAGCACGACTGGTGCAAGTTGCACGTGCGACGCTTGAAGCATCGGTTGCCGAAGGATCCGGACATGCAACGCACAATGTTGGAAGCCAAACTGGCCGGATTGCTGGCTGAAAAAAAATACTGGGAGAAGAGGGGAGAATAAATCCGTGTTATGAGACTCATTGATTCATCACAGCGGATACCATCGTGCAAAATTTTATTTCCTGATTTTTCTGCGCTAGCCGTTTTTCGTTGATGGCAATGCCTTCCACTAAATACTCTTTGACTACCGATGCAGCCCCCCTATTGAATAAACCTAACACGCATTGAATAACTGGTCAAAGGAACATTAACACAGGCGTGAACCTTATTCATATTTGGAATTCTTTCTAGGAATAGTATTCCATCCATCAACTCTCAATTTATCCGGATGTACTAACCAAGTTTCTCATATTAAACTTTTGCTCGATAACCACTTTTTATCTTACTTAGTATCGCCATGCTGAACATTCTCCATCGAAATATACCCATCAGTTTACCCTATGCGGAGGAATACGATTGGCTTGTAGGTGCGTTCGCAGAGAAGGGTAACAATCTGCTCTTGACCATTCAGAGCGCGGAGTGGTCAAAGACCTTTTTCAATGATCGCTGGTCTCATCTTCAGTTCACTGCAAAATACAAAACGACCATTGGAGCCTGGAACGGAATAACCGGCCATTGGCTTACAGCCAAACTTATCCATCGCACTGTCGTTTGTTTGAATTACCAAGAACTATCGACAAGTGCTTCTCAATTTCGCAACTTCATGCATGTGTCTAAACAAGCGGGGGAAACAAACGTGTCCGTTCGCATTGATAGCACAGTTATCGGCTCAATGGAATTTAAGTGTGATGGATTACAAATTAAGCCTTCGCAAGAAATCGCTCTTTTCAATTCGCAAACCCATCAATGGGAATGGCATACTGATTCATTTGATGGGGAATTTTTCCACCCAACAGCAGAAGAATAGACGTTAGAAATGAGCCAGGAAAACATAGCTTCGACGTATCAAGTCTTCGCTTTTTTCACTAGCACAACACCCCAAAACGCCAAAAATGTGGCATAAATCGCAAGAAAAAATCCCGAACTTATTGAAAATCAACAGGTCCGGGATTCATTTTGTGGAGATAATCGGATTCGAACCGATGACCTCTTGCATGCCATGCAAGCGCTCTAGCCAGCTGAGCTATACCCCCAAAATGCGGGCGCAAATATAGGTAAATTGATTCGCGGGCAAGGGACGCCGGTTTTTTTTTGAGACGCTGTGGAGCCGGATGCACAGCAGTGCGCGGATACTGTTCCTGTTGTTGGATGCGTTGCTGTTGAAGTGGATGCGCCGGACGCACAGAGGTGCGCCGGTACCGTTCAGCTTGTTGGACGTGTTGCTGTTGCAGTGGCTGAGCCGGACGCACTGCAGTGCGTCTTTACCCCTCCCTTTGTTGTTGGGCTTGCCATTTCACCACTTCACCACTTCACCATTTCACTATTCCACTTTCCCTCCCTATCTTCGCGTCCCTCAAAAAAACAAAGTGTTATGATGATTACCATTACCCTTCCCGACGGTTCAAAGCGGGAAGTTGAAAAGGGCACAACAGCCATGCAGGTCGCACAGTCGATCAGTGAAGGTCTTGCCCGCAATGTTCTTAGTGCCGAAGTAAACGGAACGGTAATCGACGCCACGCGTCCTATCGATGCGGACGCAACTCTCAAACTCCACACGTGGAATGATGAAGCAGGTAAAAACACCCTGTGGCACTCATCGGCCCACTTGATGGCCGAAGCACTCGAGGCGCATTATCCAGGAGTAAAACTGGCCATCGGTCCACCTATAGAAAATGGATTCTACTACGATGTTGATTTTGGTAATGTGGAGTTTTCACAAGCCGATTTTGCGAAAGTGGAAAAGACAATGCTCGAACTGGCGCGCCAGAAAAATGACTACGTGCGCAAGGAGGTTTCTAAGAATGATGCAATTGCCTATTTCAGAGAAAAAGGGGATCAGTATAAACTGGAATTGATCGATGGCCTTGAAGACGGTCAAATCACCTTCTATACGCAAGGAAACTTCACGGACTTGTGCCGCGGACCGCACATCCCGAACACCGGATTCATCAAGGCAGCGAAACTGCTCAACGTGGCCGGTGCATACTGGCGCGGCGACGAGAAGAACAAGATGCTGACTCGCGTCTATGCGATCACTTTCCCAAAACAATCGGAACTCGATGACTACATGAAGTTGTTGGAGGAAGCGCGCAAACGCGATCACCGCAAGTTGGGTAAAGAGCTTGGCTTGTTTGCATTCTCGCAGAAGGTAGGAAGCGGTTTGCCATTGTGGCTTCCCAAAGGAACAGATTTGCGCATGCGACTCACTGCATTCCTTACCGATGCACAGAAGAAAATGGGTTATTTGCAGGTCATCACGCCACACATCGGATCAAAAGAACTTTATGAAACCAGTGGGCACTGGGAAAAATACGGGAAGGACAGTTTCCAACCCATCAGCACTCCGCAGGAAGGCGAGATGTACATGCTCAAGCCGATGAACTGCCCGCACCACTGCGAGATTTTCAAAACCGAGCCACGATCATACCGTGACCTTCCATTGCGTTTAGCTGAATTCGGAACGGTTTACCGTTACGAACAGACAGGTGAATTGCACGGATTGACGCGCGTTCGCGGATTCACTCAAGACGACGCACATATTTTCTGCACTGTAGATCAGGTGAAAGAAGAGGTGGGTAAGGTGATTGATCTTGTGCTCTATATCTTCAAAACTCTCGACTTCCCTGACTTCCTTGCTCAAGTTTCATTGCGCGATCCCAATAATCCTTCGAAGTACATAGGCTCTGATGCCAACTGGGAGGCGGCTGAACGCGGCATTCAAGAAGTTGCTCAAGAGAAAGGATTGAAGACTGTAGTGGAATATGGTGAAGCTGCATTCTATGGCCCGAAGCTCGATTTCATGGTGCGCGATGCCATCGGTCGCCGCTGGCAGTTGGGCACGGTGCAGGTCGATTACAATTTGCCTGAGCGTTTTGAATTGGAATACACCGGTGCCGATAACCAAAAGCACCGTCCTGTGATGATTCACCGCGCGCCTTTCGGTTCCATGGAGCGTTTCGTGGCAATTCTCATTGAACACTGCGCAGGTCAGTTCCCACTTTGGCTTACTCCTGAGCAAGTTAAGGTGCTCCCGGTATCTGAAAAATATAATGATTATGCTCAAAATGTAGCAAAAGAGTTGATTTCTTACGATATTCGCGCCCTCGTTGACGAAAGGAACGAAAAGGTAGGGAAGAAAATCCGCGATGCGGAAATGGATAAACTGCCTTATATGCTCGTAGTAGGTGAAGAAGAACAAGGTGCCGGAATGGTTTCGGCGCGCAAGAAAGGAGAAGGGGATTTAGGTAAAATGAGCATAGCTGATTTTGCAACGAAAGTGAATGAAGAAGTAAAGGCTATGTTGGCGTAAGCGCATAGCTAGCAATTATAGAAACGTAAAACAGGAGGACACATTAACGCGCCATACAACAGAGCAATGAGAGGTCGCAGATCTCTTGAGCCTGAACATAAATTGAACGAACGTATTACTGCCACTGAGGTTCGCCTCGTTGGTGAGAATATTGAGCAAGGTGTATATAGCCGCGCTGAAGCATTGCGCATGGCTCAGGATCTTGAGCTAGACCTGATTGAAATTTCAGGTAATGCCGTGCCTCCGGTATGCCGTATCTGGGACTACAGGAAATTCCTGTACGACCAAAAGAAAAAGATGAAGGAGATTAAGGCTAAGCAAACGAATGTTACTACCAAGGAAATTCGTTTCGGCCCTAACACCGATGATCACGACTTCGATTTCAAACTCAAGCATGCGAAGTCATTCTTGCAGGAAGGTTCGAAAGTGAGAGCATACGTGCACTTCAAAGGACGTTCGATTGTGTACAAAGACCGCGGTGAGATTTTGCTAACGCGATTTATTCAGGAACTCATGGATTATGGATTGCCTGAGCAAATGCCAAAACTTGACGGGAAGAGAATGTTTATCATTATCAACCCGAAGAAGAAATAACAACGGAATTAATTTTTAATCATCAATACAATGCCTAAATCAAAAACCAAGTCCGGCGCGAAGAAGCGATTCAAGCTCACCGGCACAGGAAAGATTAAGCACAAGAAGGCGTTCAAGAGACACATTCTTACCAAGAAAGAGACTGCGCGCAAGCGTGCTCTGGGTAATGATGCTATCGTGCACCCGGCTGATGCGAAATCTATCAGGAGACAATTGCTCATCCCAACCGCTTAATCCCGGTAAAATAGAGCAGGTAAGTTTAACCCGACAATTGGTACAAGTGTAGATTCAACCTCTACCACCAACGTCAAAAAACACTAACAAAATGCCACGCAGTAAAAATGCAGTAGCCTCCAGAGCCAGGAGAAAGAAAATCTTAAAATTGGCTAAAGGGTATTTCGGTTCACGTAAGAACGTATGGACCGTTGCCAAGAACTCCGTAGAAAAAGCATTGACCTATGCGTATGTAGGTCGTAAGCACAAGAAGCGCAACTTCCGCTCTTTGTGGATTGCCCGTATCAACGCAGGTGTGCGCCCTCATGGCATGTCATACTCTGAGTTCATGGGTAAAGTTCACAAGCACGGTGTTGAACTCAACCGTAAGGTTTTGGCTGATTTGGCCATGAACCATCCGGAAGCGTTCAAAGCAGTTGTGGATAAAGTGAAATAAGACGCTAAGGCGTTTGAATATGAAGAGCCTCCCCTGTGGAGGCTCTTTTTTTTGGGCATAATTAGTGCCTGCCACCAAGCTCTACTTCCATGGATTGCACAACGCATCCATTACATTTGTCAAACTTAATATGCGTAGTTTTATGGTGCTGAAATCTCATTTGCTGGCTCTTGGCATGTCGTTGTTGCTGCTTGCCAATCTTAAGGCTCAAACAGAATCCAAACTCACCCGTGATCGTTTTCCGGAAAAGGCGGTTTGGATGAATGTTGATTACAAACTGAACATGGAGCTTCTGTTTCCAAAGGTGGCGTTGATAGTCGTAAGCGATGAACGCTGCGTAGAGTGCGGCTATTACCTGAGACAACTCGAGGCCATAAGTCAAAGGAACCCCGCTATACAGATTATTGAAGTGATGGCGGCTGATAGCACAAATGGCCTATCACGTAAACACTTGCTCAATTACATTCAGCGCAATGGTTACGTTCATCCTATTGGTGTTTTTGCTGATCTTACCGGATTCCAGGACGTCCGAATTAACTCGGCACCTTACTTCTTGCTTTATGAAAAGGGTGAGCGTACAATCGCTCAGGGTGGTCAGGATGGCTTTGCTGCAGTTAAACAGAGAATAGATTATTTGATTGAGGATGGTGAGGTATTGAAGTCAAGTTTGATCCATCAGTTTCGATCATCCCAGGACCCTGTCATTTTTGCTAATCCGGTGATTGAAACACCATCATACATCGCCTATGAAGAGGGTGGAAGCAATGTCTACATCAATGACGCGGCACACAACCGATTGATTCAAATGAATGACGAAGGGCAGGTCACTTTTTTATTGGGTTCAACTTTGCCCGGATACCTCGATGAGAGCCTGTATGGATCGCAATTCAATCGTCCGGGAGGAATCGTGCATGCGAATGGAAAGTTATTCGTTGCTGATACTTACAATAACCGCGTGCGTGTAATGGATTTCACAACAGAGCAAGTTTCATCGCTGCTGGGAAGCGGTTTCATCACATGGAAGAAAGTAAAGTCTGTAGATGCACGCTATGAGCCGCTGGGATTGCCTATCGACTTAGCTGTGCTTGGCAATCAACTCTATGTGCTCAGTGCAACAACGAATCAATTGTTTGAAGTCGATACGAAAGATGGTGCAGCTCGTTTGCTATGCGATTTGCCTGAATCGCAAGAGGGAATGCTGCGAAACTGCCCGGTGAATATCAACGCAGGTTCTAATTTGTTGTACGTGACGATGGCCAATGGTCAGGCCTATAAGATTGATCGCAAAGGAAAGCTGACCGAAATTAAACGGAAAGGCAATATGCGATTTACTTCTGTTTGCGAGTGGAAGGATGGAATTGCAGCGGTTTCCAAGGATGGTAAGGTGTGGTTTCAGCCCGATGGTAAGGACTGGACTCTAGTGGGTGAGCACGAAGTCGACGGAGTGAAAACAAACCTTGTTCGTCTGAACGCACCAACCGATGTCATGGTTAAGGATGGTGATCTCTATGTCGTTGATGGCGACAATCACTTGGTGCGTATGCTGGGTTCTCCAACCGATAAGCTTATGAAGAATTTTTGGTTTAAGCCATCACAAGAGCTCGTTGGTTTTGACGCTGCTCATACCAACGGTGATTTGGTTTTGATGGATAGTGTTTATGTGAGCAATGAGCAGGTGAAGGTGCATGTGCTTCTCGATTTGGAAGGATTTAAAATTGTTCCTCAAGGTCAGAACGAACTCCTATTGGGTGACGTCACCGGCAAATTGAAGTTGGATACTGAAACGGTGAAAAAGGAAGAATTCACCATCACGATTGACGGTCCTTTCAATGATCCGGATATTTACCTAGAAGTTTACTTGACGCTTGAACATCCCGAGAATAAAGGATTATTCCTCATTAAGAGAGCTTATCTAGATTTTCCGGTAGTGAAGCAGAGCGATGCAGAGAAATTGCAGGAACAGATCTATAAGCCTACGCTGCTCCCGAATTGATTATTTACCATCAACCAATCTTCCTAGTGCGATAGCCGCATCGGTGTAGTCCGGTTTTAGTGCCAGTGCCTGACGGTAATCTGACTCTGCTTCTTGCTTTTTGTTCATGCTTTCGTTGCACAAACCACGATTGTAATAGGCTTGATAGTATTCAGGGAAAATCTGCACAGCATTGGTGAAATGCTTGGCAGCACTATCATATTGTTGCAAGTATTCCAAAAACACAAATCCCTTATTGAAGTGTGCGGCCACGAAATTGGGGTCGATTTTTAGAATGCTATCATAGCAGGTAAACGCTTCTTTATAACGCTCCTTCTTTTTATAACCGGTCTCCTGTAAGAACATAGCCTTGTTATACCAACCCTGAATGTTTTTCGGACGGATACCAATGGCCGATGAATAATATTCTTTCGCTAAGTCATTTTTCTTGGCAGCGTAGAGCAGTCCTACTTCGAGGTATGCATCAAAGTAATCGGGATCCACTTCAATGGCTGTCTTGTAAGACGATGCTGCCAAATTGGTATCGCCCATGGTTTTGTAAAGCCGTCCGCGCAAGTAATACGCTTCGGGTTCATACTCATTCACACGAAGAGCTGAGTTCAACTGCCCTCTGGCGATTTCGTAATTCCCAAGCACGATGTCAATTCCGGTTTTCTTCAGAAGCCCTTTTACATTGAGAGAATCGTATCGGAGGCATGTGCCATAATCGTCGTATGCCTCTTTGACTTTCTCTTGCTTGAAATACAATTCACCGCGCAGGAGGTATATATCCGCTTTGGTGGAGTCAATGGTAATCGCACGCAAAATGTCGGTGTAAGCATTGGGATACATCGAACGATCGCCCCAGTAGCGCGCACGATCGAGGTATGCAGAATAGTCATTTGGGTTGTCGAGTATGCGCTGATTGAGTGCGCGAAGCACAGAGTCGAGTTGTGCTATCGAATCAGCGGCAACATCGAGAGTTGAGGTGTCTCCTGATTTGTTTTGAATCCCACCATTGCACGCGTGTAGCGTGAACAGCGACCAGAATGAGAGTAGAACAGTAAGCGTGCGCATGGATGTGAAACGATTATGCATGAAAAAGGCCCCCGAAACTTCGGGGGCCAAATTTCGTGCTTTCGTGCCATTTCCCCAAAAAGCAAATCGATTGGCTGATGAGGTTCTAATGGAGAAGCGGCCGAATACGGTATTAGGCAGTCACCAAGCTTTTGTTGGCAATGGCCTCTTTCACTTTGGTTTCTATTTCTTCCATCAAATCCGGGTTGTCTTCGAGCAGTTGCTTCACAGCATCACGACCCTGACCCAACTTGGTTTCATTGTAGCTAAACCATGAACCACTTTTCTTGACTACGTTCATGTCTACTCCCATGTCGATGAGCTCGCCAACACGGCTGATACCATGACCATAGATGATGTCGAACTCTGCTGTGCGGAATGGTGGGGCAACCTTGTTCTTTACAATCTTAACTTTAGTGCGGTTACCTATGGCCGTTTCACCATCCTTAATTTGTTGTGAACGACGAATGTCGATGCGCACTGAAGCATAAAACTTGAGTGCATTTCCACCGGTTGTTGTTTCCGGATTGCCGAACATAACACCGATTTTCTCACGTAACTGGTTGATGAAAATGCAGCAGCATCCTGTTTTGCTAATAGTAGCGGTGAGTTTGCGCAATGCTTTCGACATTAAGCGCGCCTGAACACCTACGTTGCTGTCGCCCATTTCGCCTTCGATTTCGGCACGTGGTGTAAGAGCAGCTACAGAGTCAATTACGATAAGATCAATAGCGCCTGAACGTATGAGGTTGTCGGCAATCTCCAATCCTTGCTCACCGTGGTCGGGTTGCGATATCAGCAAGTTCTGTGTGTCTACTCCCAAAGCTTCCGCATAGAACTTGTCGAAAGCGTGCTCAGCATCGATGATAGCACATATTCCACCCGCCTTCTGACATTCAGCAATGGCGTGAATGGCAAGCGTGGTTTTACCGGATGATTCAGGACCGTAGATTTCTACGATACGACCTTTTGGAAATCCGCCTATACCCAAGGCCAAATCTATTCCGATAGAACCGCTAGGAATGACTTCCATGGGCTCGGTTGCCTCATCACCGAGTTTCATTACGGCACCTTTGCCGTATGTCTTTTCCAACTTGTCCATCGCAAGTTGGAGGGCCTTCATTTTTTCTTTGTTTACATCAGCCATTGTATTGTGTTTTAAAAGTTAGCTATCCTTGATTGGTGTCGCAAGGTATGTGGCTCAAATTGTAAACTATTTACAAC
>CANHPZ010000065.1 GCA_947462725.1 Flavobacteriales bacterium | reverse complement strand
CAGATGCACGCCACCGTAATGGGTCGTGACTCTGTTATCAAAGAAACCGTTATCGCTACGTTTTTGGCTGAAAAGGATGCTAAGCGTGGTGAAGCTTCATACAATGTAGCTGTTACATTGCCAGTTCATGAGGACGTAAACAAAGATGGAAAAATCGATGTGAACGATCGTCAAGGCATACGTGAAGCGGATTTGTGGCGTGATCATCCGGTTGAAGGCGTAGGCCATCGCTGGGGTATGACCATTGACTTGACATCATGTTTGGGTTGTGGTTCATGCATCACCGCTTGCCACACAGAGAACAACGTTCCTGTTGTGGGTAAGGATGAAGTTTTGCGTCACCGTGATATGCACTGGATGCGTATCGACCGCTACTTCTCTTCAGAACATCAGACTATAGATATTGCGGATACCTTGGCCAACACTAAGGAGGCTACAGGAAAGGGAACTATTGGTGCTTACCGCGAAATGGAAAGCCCTGAGGAGAATCCGCGCACAGTGCACATGCCAATGATGTGTCAGCACTGCAATCACGCACCATGCGAAACTGTTTGTCCGGTTGCGGCAACAGTGCACAGCAACGAGGGCTTGAATAATATGGCCTACAACCGTTGCATCGGTACTCGTTACTGCGCAAACAACTGTCCATACAAAGTGCGTCGTTTCAACTGGTTCAACTACGTAACAAACGATAAGTTTGCTATGGTGAATCCTGCTCAAGATGACACGTTGCGCATGGTGTTGAATCCTGATGTTACAGTGCGCACACGCGGTGTAATGGAAAAATGCAGCATGTGTCAACAGCGAATTCAAGCAGGTAAGACAGAAGCTAAGCGTAATGGCACCACAGTGTTGGACGGCATGATTCAAACAGCATGCTCTGAAGCTTGTCCTACCAATGCGATTGTGTTTGGTGACTTGAATGATTCGACTTCGAACAACGCGAAACGCGCCAACAATGTGCGCTCATACCATGCGCTAGAAGAAATAGGCATTCAGCCAAACATCTACTACATGACTAAAGTGCGCAACATCGAAGCATCAGAAGCTTAAACCATTAAGAAAACAACCGAGATGTTCAAAGAATCCAATATAAGAAAGCCGCTTATCTTAGGTCACAAGACCTACCATGATATCACCAACGATATCGTTTCGCCTATTGAAGGGCCGGCTCCCAAGCAGTGGAAGATTGCTTTTACCATCGCCTTGATTGTGGCGTTGTATGGTATTGGCTGCATTAGCTATTTGGTAGGAGTCGGTATCGGTTCTTGGGGATTGAATAAGACCGTAGGATGGGCTTGGGATATCACCAACTTCGTATGGTGGGTAGGTATTGGTCACGCAGGAACTTTGATTTCTGCAGTGCTTTTGCTGTTCCGTCAACGCTGGCGCATGGCCATCAACCGCTCTGCTGAAGCGATGACCATATTCGCCGTAATTATGGCAGCCCTCTTTCCGGTGTTCCACATGGGACGTGTGTGGTTGGCATATTGGACATTGCCTTTGCCGAACCAATTTGGTTCGCTGTGGCCCAACTTCAACTCTGCTTTGATGTGGGACGTGTTTGCAATTTCAACGTACTTCTCTGTATCGCTTGTATTTTGGTATGTCGGTTTGATTCCCGATTTCGCAACAATCCGTGATCGTGTGAGCAAGCCTTGGATGAAGAAATTCTACGGTATCCTCAGCTTCGGCTGGTCGGGCCGCGCCAAGCATTGGAACCGTTTTGAAGAAATTTCACTTGTTCTTGCCGGTATTGCTACTCCACTGGTATTCTCGGTTCACTCGATTGTATCGATGGACTTTGCAACGTCAATCGTTCCTGGTTGGCATACCACGATTTTCCCACCATACTTCGTATCAGGTGCGATTTTCTCGGGATTTGCCATGGTGCAAACGCTGTTGCTCATCATGCGCAAAACCATGAAGCTTGAGGCCTATATTCACCTCAAGCACATCGAGTATATGAACATTGTAATTATCGTTACAGGTTCAATCGTAGGTGTTGCTTATCTCACCGAGTTGTTCATCTCTGATTACAGCGGTGTTCAGTATGAGTCTTATGCATTCATCAACCGTTTCTCGGGCCCATTGGCTTGGTCGTACTGGTGCATGATGACGTGCAACGTAATTTCTCCGCAGCTCTTTTGGTTTAAGAAGCTTCGTACCAATTTGGGCTTCACGTTCTTCATGTCGATTATCGTAAACATTGGTATGTGGTTCGAGCGTTTCGTGATCATCGTTACATCTATTCACCGCGATTACTTGCCTTCTGCTTGGGGTGAGTTCAAAGCGAGCCCGATTGATATAGGTATGTTCATCGGAACCATCGGAATCTTCTTCACCTTGTTCCTCTTGTTTGCGCGATACTTCCCTGTCTTGGCACTCAATGAATTGAAGACGATCCTGAAAACTTCAGGTGAGAGTTACAAAAACGAAAACAAACACTAAGCAATAAAACGCTATAGTACTATGGCAAACAAAGTATTTCACGTGATGTACGACGACGACCAGACACTTCTGGATGCGGCTCGTGCTCTCGTTGCTCAGGGTATCCGTGTGAAGGAAGTGTTTTCTCCCTTCCCTGTTCACGGCTTGGATCCCATCATTGGTGTGAAGCGCACACGTCTCGCTATTTGTTCTTTCATGTATGCCTGCACCGGAACGGCTTTGTCCATTTTGGGTACTTGGTATTTCATGGTGAGCGATTGGGACTGGAACATTGGCGGTAAGCCAAACTTTACTTGGATTGAGAACGCGCCTGCATTCGTGCCGGTAATGTTTGAGTTTTCCGTATTCTGCGGTGCTCACGGCATGGTATTGACCTATTTATTGCGCAATGGTACATTGCCGGGCATGCCTGCTGAAAACCCAGACCCTCGCACTACAGACGATAAGTTTGTAATGGAAATTACGACAGAAGACAATCATATGTCGGCTCAGGATCTTGAAGCCAAGATCCGCGCAACCAATGTATTTGAACTTAGCATAAAGGACTATTGAGATGAAGCGTACAACCACCCTCTTAGGGATAGCCTGTGTGGCCGTATTCGCACTTTCATCGTGCCGTCAAGACTCGAACTCTCCCGGTGTGGAATACATGCCCGACATGTATCGCTCTCCGGCGTTGGAGGCTTACGTTGACTATGGTACCAACAAGACCATGGACTGGACACAAGACATGAAAGATGCAGCCGGATTGGTTGCAGTGAAGTCACGTGTACCGGCTCCCAACACAATCCCATACGTGAAGGCTGAAATGATGCCTTTCGTTATGCCTTATGCGTTGAACAACACACCGGAAGATTACGAGCGCGCAGCTCTTGAAATTCATAGCCCTATCAAGGCTACTAAGAAAAATGTTTTGCGCGGAAAGGAAATCTATACCTACATGTGCACGCATTGTCATGGTGAAGCCGGACATGGCGATGGAGCAATTTCTAAAAATGGCTTCATTCAAGGTATTCCTGATTATGCCGGTAAGTTGAAAGACCTTTCTGAAGGAAAAATGTTCCATACCCTTACGTACGGTAAAGGTTTGATGGGTCAACATGCTTCTCAATTGAACCAATTGGAACGCTGGCAGATTATCGAGTATGTAAAACTTCTTCAACAAGGAGTAACAGAACCTGAATTCGACGCCAACGATATGCTGGCAGTTAAAGCTGCTGCAGCACCTGCTGCCGACAGCACAGCAACAACAAAACAATAAGAAACCACCGCGCGACAGATAAGCTATGGCACACGCAAAGACACATTTTGAAATTCCAGCGAAGACCAAAACTTGGTCGACCATTTTCATGGTCCTCGGATTGATTGCCGCTGTGGGCGGTTGGTTCTTCGATAAAACGGATCATCACCAATACTGGTGGGCAAACTTGCTCATCTGTGGTTTCTTCTTCTTCGCCCTTTCTATCGGCGCTATGTTCTTTTACGCAGTGCAGTACGCAGCCGAGGTGGCATGGACTGCGCAGTTGAAGCGCATTTTTGAAGCCATGTGGTCATATTTGCCTATAGGTTTGGGCGTTGTGTTTGTTGTGCTTCTTGCCGGTCAATTGCACATGAACCACTTGTACCATTGGATGGATCCAGAGGTGGTTGATCCCAACAGCACTTCGTATGATAAGCTAATCGCCAACAAGATGCCTTTCTTGTCGAGCTGGTTCTTCTGGTTGCGTTTTGTAATCTATGCTGTTGTATTTATCGTGTTCTCTCGCTTGTTCCGCAAGTGGTCACTATTGGAAGACACTGCGCCAAGTCTTGAGCTTCACCTCAAGCAATACAAGCGCAGCGCACTGTTCCTGGTATTCTTCGCTGTATTCTCAAGCACTATTGCATGGGATTGGTTGATGAGCATCGACGTGCACTGGTTCTCTACCATGTATGGCTGGTACATTTTCTCGGGCATGTGGGTGACGACTATGATTTTTGCAACGCTCTTGCTCATATGGTTGAAGAAGCAAGGTTACATGCCGGGCGTAAACGCATCTCACATCCATGACATGGGTAAGTGGGTATTTGCCGTAAGCATGTTGTGGAGCTACCTGTGGTTTTGCCAGTACATGTTGATTTGGTATTCGAATATTCCGGAAGAGGTAACTTACTTCAAGGAGCGTTACGATCATTACATGATTGGCATGTGGGCCATCTTCTTCTGCAACTTTGCAATTCCATTCTACACACTGACTTCACGTGATGCGAAGCGCAATCCGAAGTATCTCACCCGTGTAGGTATCATTATTTTCATTACGCACTTCCTTGACTTGTATATGGCTGTAGTTCCCGGCACTGTGCACGGTCATTTGCAGTGGGGTCTTGGTGAGCATGTTGCACACATCACCTTTGCTTGGTGGTTTGAAATTGGAATGTTCCTCGGATTCTTGGGATTGTTTGTTAGCGTGGTATTGAAGGCCCTCAGCAAAGCTCCGCTGGTGCCTGTAAACCACCCTTATTTGAATGAAAGTGAGAACCACCACATATAAGAAATTGTTGTTATAAGCGAACGGGAGTAAACACGAAGAGAAATGAAACTACTTATCATCCTGGTAATTGTTTTGGCGATCATCGCGATCGTGCAATTGTCGAAAGTCTATGAGTTTACGCGCACATTGCGCAAGTCTAAAGAGGAAGAAATTTCTCCGGCCGACAACAAGCTGAATGCGAATTTGATGCTTGTATGGATGTCAGTGTTCTTCATAGGAACACTCTATCTCTATGCACGCTATGGCGAATACCTTCCTGAGCCTGCTTCTGAGCATGGTAAGGATGTGGATTGGTTGATGGGCATAAACATCTGGATGATTACCGTGATGTTTTTCATCATGAACGCTATGCTGTTCTTGGTAGCCTGGAAATACCAATACAAAAAAGATCGCAAAGCTCGTTTTTTCGCTCACGACAATCGTTTGGAAATGGTATGGACGCTCATTCCCGGTGTTGCTATGGCGTTCATTATCGTATTTGGATTGATTACTTGGAACAAGATTACAGGTCCGGCGTCGGAAGGCGCAATGCAAATTGAATTGTACTCGAAACAGTTCGCCTGGATTGCTCGTTATCCCGGTCAGGATGGACAATTTGGCGCAGCTAACTACAATCTTATCAGCACAAAGAATGAAATGGGTATTGTTTCAAAGGAATTGATTGCTGCTAAGATGGAGGAATTGGATAGCGAAATCGAAGGATTGAAGGCGCAGCTCGAGGAAAATAAGAAGTTGCCAGTAATGCCCGAGAGTTACGTTGAGACTTTGGAAGATAAAATTTTCCGTCTCGAGCGCCACAAGCAACGCATTTTGGATTTGGGTGAGTACAAAACCGCTAACGGTATGAGCAATTGGGTTACCGGTTCCGATGACCAAGTGGTGAAGAGCGAATTGCACTTACCTGTAGGTAAGGAAATCGAATTCGTTTTCCGCTCACAAGACGTAATACACTCAGCGTATATGCCTCACTTCCGTGCTCAAATGAACACAGTGCCCGGTGTACCTACACGTTTCAAAATGACCCCAACAATTACCACCAAAGAGATGCGTGGAAAATTGGCTGATGACAAATTTGATTATGTGTTGCTGTGCAACAAGGTGTGCGGTAATGCGCACTTCAACATGCAGATGAAAATTGTTGTTGAAACAGAAGAGGAATATCTTGCATGGCTTGAAAAGCAGAAGTCGTTTGGTGGTGAACCTGCTCAAGAAGCAGCGCCAGCTGAAGGTACCGACGCTCCGGCAGATACAACTATGAAAGCTGCAATGCCTGCCGCTCAGGCCAGCGCAAAAATGACTCATTAAACAAGAGAAAATATTAAAGAAAAGAACGATGGGTAACGCAGAACACACAGCTCATGATCACAGCCACGATCACGGGCACGCACATCACCACGAAGAATCTTGGGTCTCGAAATATATCTTTTCGCAAGATCACAAGATGATTTCGAAGCAATTCCTGATCACAGCTATTGTTATGGGTGTGATTGCGGTAATGCTTTCAATCTTCTTCCGCTTGCAATTGGGATGGCCAGGCGAGAAGTTTCAGATTTTGAATTTCTTCCTAGGTGACAAATGGGCACCAGACGGTTTGCTTGATAAGAACGCGTATCTCGCTATGGTTACCATCCACGGTACCATCATGGTGTTCTTCGTGCTCACCGGTGGTTTGTCTGGAACCTTTGCCAACTTGCTTATACCATTGCAAGTAGGTGCGCGCGACATGGCGAGCGGTTTCTTGAATATGCTTTCCTACTGGGCATTCTTGATATCAAGTATTATTATGGTCGCTTCACTGTTTGTTGAAGGTGGCGCTGCCAGCGGTGGTTGGACAATCTACCCACCACTTTCTGCTCTTCCGCAGGCAATGCCTGGTTCAGGTACGGGTATGACCTTGTGGCTCATCTCTATGGTGTTCTTCATTGCCTCTTCACTGTTGGGTGGTTTGAACTATGTTGTAACTATCATCAACCTGCGAACAAAGGGTATGAGCATGACACGCTTGCCACTGACTATGTGGGCGTTGTTTGTTACTGCGATTCTCGGTGTATTGTCATTCCCGGTTTTGGTTTCTGCGGCTGTATTGTTGTTGATGGACCGTAGTTTCGGAACAGCTTTCTATTTGTCTGATATTTTCATTCAAGGTGAGGCACTTGATGTAACAGGTGGTTCGCCAATCTTGTTCCAACACTTATTCTGGTTTCTTGGTCACCCTGAGGTGTACATCGTACTGCTTCCGGCACTAGGTATTTCTTCTGAAATTATTTCAACGAATTCGCGCAAACCAATCTTTGGATACAAGGCCATGGTAGGTTCAATTCTCGCGATTGGATTCTTGTCGTTCATCGTGTGGGGTCACCACATGTATGTTACGGGTATGAACCCATTCCTTGGATCGGTATTCGTGTTTACCACTTTGTTGATTGCTATTCCTTCTGCAGTGAAGGCGTTCAATTATATCACTACGCTGTATCAAGGTAACATCCGTTTTACTCCTGCCATGTTGTTCTCGATTGGGTTGGTGTCAACCTTCGTAACCGGTGGTTTGACAGGTATTATCCTCGCTGACTCAGCGCTCGACGTAAACGTGCACGATACATACTTCGTGGTAGCTCACTTCCACATTGTAATGGGTATGTCGGCTATCTTCGGAATGTTGGGTGGTATTTACCACTGGTTCCCGAAAATGTACGGTCGTATGATGAATACTAAGCTCGGCTATGTTCACTTCTGGGTAACGTTGGTTTGCGGGTACGGTGTATTCTTCCCGATGCACTTTGTAGGTATGGCCGGAGCGCCACGTCGTTACTACGATTATTCAGAGTTCCCATTCTTGGATTGGGTGTTGGATTTGAATCCAATCATTTCAACTTTCGCCATCGTGGGTGGTGCCGTGCAGGTTCTATTCATATTCAACTTCTTCCATAGCATGAAGTATGGTCAAGTGGCTTCTCAAAACCCATGGAGCTCAAATACACTCGAATGGACAACACCGGTGAAGCACATTCACGGTAACTGGCCTGGTGCTATTCCTGAGGTTCATCGTTGGGCATATGACTACAGCAACCCGGAGCACGAAGAGGATTTTGTTCCTCAAGTTGTTCCTATGAAACCTGGAGAACACGCACATTAGTTCTTGTTCAATACTTGAAAGGCCCGCAGCTATGCGGGCCTTTTTTTCGCTCTAAATTCGCATCTATGCTGAGGGTTTATATTTTCAATTGCATCCTTGCTTTGCTGTTTTGTTCGGTAAGCATTCATGCGCAAACCATGAATCTCAGCGACTCCCTGCGTCTTGTGTTTAAGCAAAAAAAATCGCCTTCATTCAAGTTCGAAACACGCAATTCTTTTATTACGGGCAGTAGCGCCAAGATTTATGGAATCAAAGCCGGTGTTGCCTTTGGCAAAAGATTTAATGCAGGTATCGGCTATAACTTCATTGGCACTGAACTCACACAAAGTTTGGAGCTTACTAAGAATCAGTTTGTGCAGGCTGATATTGTAATGAACTACATCGCTCCTTTTGTGGAGTATAGTTTCTATCGCAAGGGTCCATGGGAACTATCGGTGCCCATTCAAATAGGCGCAGGGAAGAGTTTTTTGCGTTACACGTTGGATGAACAACAGCATGTTGTGAATCGTAACACTGTCGTTTTGTATGAGCCGGGAATGACATTCGAATACAAGATTCTCAATGTGATTGGAGTGGGTGCAGGTTTCGGTTATCGCATCATGCTGAAGAATAACCGAGATATTGAACAGCAATTTACATCACCTGTTTATGCCTTACGTTTACGTCTGATATTTGATGAATTATACGGACGTTATAAAAGGCATATAGCACCTACCAATAGAAAAGGCGAAGAGAATAATGAGTGATGAATTCAACATAAGGGAAGAGGCTGAAGGCGGCAATGAAAAGGATCTTGATCGCGTATTGCGTCCCAAGACCTTTGAAGATTTTACTGGCCAGCGTCAGGTGTTGGAGAATCTTGAAGTGTTTGTGAAGGCCGCTAAACTGCGCGAGGAAGCACTGGATCACGTGCTCCTGCATGGCCCGCCCGGATTGGGTAAAACAACTCTCGGTTATATCATTTCCAACGAGATGGGCGTGAGCATCAAAACCACGTCAGGACCCGTTTTGGATAAGCCCGCAGATTTGGCCGGATTGCTCACTAATCTCGAAAACAACGACATTCTGTTTATTGATGAGATACATCGACTTAGTCCAGTTGTGGAGGAATACTTGTATTCGGCCATGGAGGATTATTGTATCGACCTGGTAATCGATACTGGACCAAACGCACGATCGGTGCAAATTAAACTCAACCCGTTTACACTCATTGGCGCTACAACACGCAGCGGCTTGCTGACAGCGCCTTTGCGAGCTCGATTCGGAATCAATGCCCGTCTGTCCTATTACGATGCTAAAACGCTTACGGATATCGTGCAGCGAAGTGCGGATATTCTAAACATGGAAATTCTTGAAGATGCCGCTTATGAAGTTGCTCGTCGCAGTCGAGGTACACCACGTATTGCGAATGCCTTGCTGCGCCGCGTGCGAGACTTTGCACAAATCAAAGGCAATGGCACATGTGATTTGGAAATTACGCAATTCGCATTGAATGCACTGAATGTCGATATGCACGGTCTGGATGAAATGGACCACAAAATTTTGTATACCATCATTGATAAATTTAATGGTGGTCCTGTCGGTTTGAATACTGTCGCAACCGCTGTGGGCGAGGATTCCGGCACCATCGAGGAAGTGTATGAACCCTATCTTATTCAAGAAGGTTTTATCATGCGCACACCTCGTGGCAGGCAGGTTACTGAAATGGCCTACAAGCACCTGGGTAGATTGAAGGGTAATCGTGCGGGAGAGTTGTTCTAACGCATGATGAACGCGGACCTCAAAGCTTCAGAACGCGCGGAGTGGTTGAAACAGCGCGCTCTTGCGTTGGGTTTTTCTTTCTGTGGAATTTCTAAAGCAGATTTTTTGGAGGATGAAGCCCCTCGTTTGGAGCAATGGCTCAAACAAGGAATGCATGGCGAAATGGCTTACATGGCGAATCACTTTGATATGCGTCTCGACCCGCGTTTATTGGTTCCCGGTGCGAAGTCTGTGGTTTCACTTTTATTCAATTATCATCCGGAGCCCGCACTCAGCTTGCCTGATGACGCGCTGAAGATTTCGAAATATGCCTACGGAGAAGATTATCATTACGTAGTTAAAGACCGACTGAAGCAGTTGTTGGACGATGTGCGCGCGCTTGTCGGAGAAGTGGACGGTCGCGCTTTCGTGGATTCAGCCCCTGTTCTCGATAAGGCTTGGGCCAAGCGTAGTGGCTTGGGTTGGATTGGAAAGAACGCGAACCTCATCAACAAAAAACAAGGCTCATTTTTTTTCATTGCTGAATTAATTATCGATTTGGAATTAGCACCTGATGGTCCTGTCCGCGATCATTGCGGAACATGCACAGCATGCATCGATGCTTGTCCTACCGAAGCCATCGTTGAACCTTACGTGGTCGATGGAAGCAAGTGCATTTCCTACTTCACGATTGAATTGAAAAAAGAAATTCCACAGGAGTGGGCATCGAAAATGGATAACTGGATTTTCGGTTGTGACGTTTGTCAGGATGTGTGCCCATGGAATAGGTTTTCGGTTGTGCATCAGGAGTCGCGCTTTGCGCCTCGTGAGACATTGCTCAATATGTCTTCAGGCGACTGGATGGAGCTCTCCGATGAGCTTTTCCAACGCTTGGCACAACGCTCTCCACTCAAACGAAAGGGCCTTGAAGGACTGAAGCGAAACGCTGCGATTTTGGCCGCCGCTCATGGTGGTAAATGATCATTTTCAGCATTGAAAAAGGCATGTGCTCTGACTACCTTTGAGCAGTTAATTGATCAAGAAAGGATGACACACATTAAATCGACCAAGAGCACACTGCTCAATTTTTCAGGCATTACCATTTTCTACAACGATGAGCTTTCCAAGTTGAATGATTTGGACAAACAGCAGTTGTCATTTTTCAAGAAGGAATTGGAGCAAGAGAAGGACTTGATTACACTGCAGGAATTGGGTCTGTATCATTACTACCTACCCGTGAAGAAGGAGAATGCAAACCCCGAATTACTTGAGAAGATTCGCATGAAGGGTGCGACAATTCTTGCCGGGTTAAATGCAGCCAAGGCCACAGATGTTTCCATTACCAATCATACTGGAGAAAAGGAATTAGCATTGGCCTTATGCGAAGGAATCGCATTGGCTAATTATCAGTTTCTAAAATATTTCAAGGATAAAAAGAAGCGCCAGAATGCGCTGAATACAATTCATGTCAGCGACAAGTACGTGACGCCAAAAGACGCCGAGCATTTGCAGAACCTTATTGAGGCCACATGCACTGCGCGCACACT
>CANHPZ010000064.1 GCA_947462725.1 Flavobacteriales bacterium | reverse complement strand
ACCGCACTGTTGACCAATCAAAAAGATGCTGATGATCACACCGAACAGCGCACCAAATGACTTGGCCTTGTCGTAAATGAGAAATTTGAAAGCGTTCTTAATCATCGCCTATTTCAATTCAATGACACATTCCAAACGACTTCCCAGCAGCACACGCGACGCATCGTTGAGTTGCACATGCACCTCGCGAATGCGACGGTCTTCTAAATTCTTAGCACTATCCGAAAACAACGACTTCTTCTTCAAATAAGGCGAAGCGAAAATTACTGTGCCTTCGCCCAGCACTTCGGTGCTGCCTTGCATGCGCACAAACGCGCGTTGACCATCGACCACACGCGAAGCAAACAATTCGTCTACCTCTGTCACGGCCATGATTGCGCCTGCCGGGGCAAACTCTCCAATGCTCTTCTCAGGCGACAGCATTTCGCCAAGTCGGGCATCCATTGAAAGTAACACACCGTCTTCAGGAGCCTTCACGTATTTCTTAGCCAAGAGTGCCTCGAAATAACGCAAGTCAGCTTGCATTTCATTGAGCTTCGTCTGGCTCTGACGCAATGCCGCGTCACTCACTTCAAGCTCGCGTTGCGAAGTGTTCATCTGCGTTTCGGCTGCGTCCAATTGTTGTTGCGTTAGCGCATGATCTGCAAATAATTTCTTGTCGCGATCATAATTGCGTTTCGCATCCGAAGCACGTACTTGAGCCGTGCGCACGGCTGCTGAACTCTGCTCAATAGCCGCCTGCTGCGTGGCCATCTTGGTTGATGCTTGCTGTGTTTGTGCTTCTTCCGCACTGTGCGAAAGCACTACAATCACATCACCCTTCTTCACTGAGGCGCCTGCATCTGTCATTATCGACTCCACCAATCCAGTGCTCTCAGCGTTCAACGAAAGCGTGTGCTTAATTGGTTCGATGTTGCATATGCCCACCACTTGTTCGATTTGCAATGGAGCAAGAGCCAACGAGTCGGCCTTGGCCTTTTGCGCTTCCTCTTGCTTGTTGCCACCGCAACCTGCAGTAGCGATGAGGGCCAGGCTCAACACCATGGCTGTATAATTAAATCTTTGCATCTTCATGTTGATTGATCGGAATGACCATTCCGTTTTTAACTTCTACTACTTTGTTGGCGTAAGGCATCAATCGCGGGTCGTGTGTAACAACTGCCACGGCCTTGCCTGATCCCGCGAGGGATTTCAACTCATCCATTACCACACTCATACTGCCAGCATCGAGCGAGGCCGTTGGCTCATCACACAACAACATCTTCGGCTCAGTAACTAGCGCACGAGCGATGGCCACACGTTGCTGCTGACCACCCGACAATGCCTTGGGCTTATTCCTGGCGCGGTCCATCATCCCTACTTTTTCCAATGCATGCACTGCGCGATCTCGAGCCTCTCGATGAGACACACCCTGCAATTGCAATGGCACCATCACATTTTCAAGGGCGTTGAGCGGAGCAATCAAATTGAAATTCTGGAAGACAAAACCAATGGTGTTCAAACGCAAAGCAGCAAGTTCACGCTGATTCAAATCGTTCACGCATTGACCGTTGACATACACTTTCCCGTCGGTCGGATAAATTACACATCCCAATAGCGACAAGAGTGTGGTCTTTCCACTTCCGGATGGACCAATAATGAGCAACAATTCCCCCTCTTGGATATCAAGGTTTGCAGGCTGCAACGCCGTAATAATTTGGCTACCTACTTCGTAAGTTTTTCCGGCTCCCTTGAGTTGGGCGATCATATATACTTCACTTAATTGTTAAAGGACGATAAGCTAACAACCAACTGACACTAAGGTTCAAGCTTCAAAGGCTAATACTAAAATCAATTGGCAGGCAACCGCAAAAAGACCAGATATAAGCACCTTATTTTATATTCAGTAAGCTCAAGAAATACATGAGCGAACCGGCCACAACAACGTGCATCATATCAAGCACTACAGCATAACCAACAGTTACGCCCGGTATACCCATAAATGGATTGGCCAGAGTGAGCACAAACAATACGAGTGCTAGGATACGGAAATTGCGCCATCCGTTTTTCGAGAATTTTTCAAACAGAAAAAAGACACATGCCCCTACCAATGAAGGCACTAAGCTCGACATAATCACAGGCGCGATTGTCAATGCCTGATCATCATGTATTTTGATGTCGTCGGTGAGCACGCCTGCAGCGTGAAATACAAAAAATAAAATGGCGTTGAGTACGATGGATGCAACACCAGCCTTTAAACCGGTAATAAAGATGGAATTGAATTTCAACTTTTCAGTCATGATGATTGTGATTTTGTTTTTATTGGAATGGATTCGACAATCGAATTTTTATTCAGAGCCGCAAACCTAATCACATTACTTTACTTTTGCAAGTAGTTACCCAACTGTACACTAGTAACACAAATTAAAGCAACGTGGAAAATCAAGCTTCTTATTCAAAAAATAATAGCAGTCCCAGTAAAAACAATTGCCCCGTGCGCCATGCATTTAGCGCGCTTGGTGGAAAATGGGCCTTTTCAATCGTATACGCACTGTTGGATGGTAAGAAAAGATTTAAAGAACTGGAGCGCAGCATCGCCGGCATCAATACACGCATGCTGGTGAAAGAACTGAAGTCGATGGAAGAGAATAAAATCGTGAAGCGCACAGCTTATCCGACAGTGCCGCCCACAGTAGAATATGCACTCACAGAAAAAGGAAAGAAAATCAAACCCATTCTGCATGAGCTGCGCAAATGGGGATTGGAACACGCTTAGATAGTGACTAGTAACTAGTAACTAGTCAATTGAAATTCGTCACTCTTTCACGAACTCGCGTCCTTCGACATTGAGCACCTTGGTGTATTTCTTCAATGAACGAAGTACAATGAAAATGGCGAATGAAACCGCTAGAGCAATCACCCAAAATGGAGTGACCAAATCTTTCCAAGTCGAAAATCCATAGTGAACGTAATTCTTCATCGCATCTAACAATGCAAAAGAAAGGAAAATGGCGAAGAAGCCATTGTATTCGCGCTTGAGCACATTGCGCATGGAAAACTCAACACCCGATGACTTCCATTGCATCAAACGCGGCCAAAAAGCCGGAACCTTTTCAGACCAATCGAGGTAGGATGCTCCAAACTTTTTGCGAAGAAAAAACTCTTCCGCAAACATGATGCGCTCGTAGTATACCCAGAAGAGCAAAGAGCAAACGAGCGTAAACCACCAATTACCCACGTATATGATAATGCCGAGCCACATGAAGAAATTGCCCAAGTATAGCGGGTGACGCACAACTGAATAAATACCTTTTGTATTGAGCACTTCGGCTACTTGTCCTTCTTTGGTGTTGCGACCACTAGTGCCCTTGGGGGTATAACCGATGGTGACTGCGCGAATGAGTTGTCCAAACAGCGACACTGCGATACATGCCCATGCCCAGGTGCTCTCAAACATTGGCAAATGCACGTCAGCTTCAAACAGGATTACCAATGCAGCAAGCACGTACAATGCTAGCGGAAGGAAACTGCGCCAGCGAAATAGCCAATTGCCTGAGCGATCAAATTCTTCGATTAATGCCATGGGCCAAAAGTAATGCGTAAAACAGCCTCTATGCTAAATCGTTGTGGCATGAAGCAAGAAGGATGCGCTGTCTGACACGGCAATGCACCACCAATGGCTGATGGCATGTATTTAACAGCTACAATTGGGGCCTATGAACTCTGTCTTGCCAAGCGTCGCATGTTCACTAATTCACTGCATTCATTCCAATGCATCAACGGCTTTAGGATTTTTAAGATTCAGAAAGGGAAGGCCATGCAATGAACCTTGACAAGCCCGCGTTGTTTCATCAAATATTCATCTCTATGATTCGTCAAGCGCTTTCATACTTCACTTTCCTTCTCACATTGGCAGCGTGTTCGCAGCCACAACCAACCAATCATAAACTTCAACTTGCTACTATGGACACTCTACCTTCTGACTCAATTGAAATTGCAACTTTCGGCGCCGGATGCTTTTGGTGCGTTGAAGCCGTTTACCAGCAAGTCAATGGTGTGTCGAAAGTGGAAAGCGGCTATGCCGGTGGTCAAATCAAGAATCCAACCTACAAGGAAGTCTGCACCGGACGCACCGGTCATGCAGAAGTATGTCAAATCACCTTCGATCCGCGCGTGGTCTCCTTCAATCAACTACTCGAAGTTTTCTTCGGCACCCACGACCCTACTACTCTCAATCGTCAGGGCGGCGATGTCGGCACGCAATACCGTTCTTCCATCATGTACCACAGTGAGGCGCAAAAAGCCTCTGCCGAACTGGCTATCAAAGCGGCCAATGCGAGCGGCAACTGGTCCGACCCCATAGTTACCGAGGTTGTTCCAATCGATACTTTCTACCGCGCGGAAGATTACCACATGGACTACTTCAACCTGCACGGAGAGCAACCCTACTGTCAGATGGTAGTTCGCCCGAAGGTCGAAAAGTTCAAGAAGACGTTTTCAGAATACATGAAGAAGTAATCTTACTTCATCGCTCTGTTGGGACGTATAATAATTTCGCTGATTACACTGCCTGCCGGCGCTTCAATGGCATGGACGATTTGCTCGGCAATCATCTCCGGACGCAAACCTGCTGCAAAATAATCCTTGTACTGTTCTAGCATTTGTGGATTGCTGGTGCTGTGTATAAATGGAGTATCCACCGATCCCGGACTAATGGTTGTGACACGCAGTTTATCCGGTATCTCAAGTCGAAGACTGTTGCTGATGGCTATAAGCGCGTGCTTAGTAGCACAATACACTCCTGAATTGGGGAATACCTGATGCGATGCCAATGACCCCAAATTCACCACGTGGCCTGTGCTGCGTATCAACGAAGGAAGTGCCACATGCAAACAATTGAGTACGCCCTTCACATTCACATCCACCATGGTATGCCACTCTTCAATCTTCCCTCCTACTAGCGAATCGAAATAACCAAGCCCCGCGTTATTGATGAGCACATCGATATCACCGTGTGCAGCTATGAATTGCTCCAAACCCGATTTCACCGCAGCATAATCGGTCACATCACATGGCAAAACAATGGCGTTCGCGCCCAACTCTTGGCTGAGCGCCTCCAACTTATCCACGCTGCGTGCCATCAATCCAAGCGTATAACCTTTAGCATAAAGCAATCGCGCAGTGCTAGCGCCTATTCCGGAACTCGCTCCGGTGATGATGATGTTTTTCATTGTACAAAGATGCGCGAGAAAAGGATTGCAGGTTTGCTACTTAGATAAATCGATTCGCGCATTTGTGACATTATCTAACAATTCGTGCATTCGTGGTATTCTTCATCCATTCGTGCATTCGTGCATTCGTGCATTCGTGGCATATAAAAAAAACCGGACCCATTTCGGAATCCGGTTTTGTTTTCAGTTTAAGCGCAACAGGTCACATCACATAACCCGAGGTATCGTGGATCAATTGAGGCAGTGATAGAACGTGGGGTAACCCCAGTCGGTGTCGCTCAATTGAATAGCTTCAAACCTTTTGATGTTGATGCGGATTTTGCATCGACGATCATTGTAGGACGGCTTCTTTTTCATAGGTGAAGAATATAAAGTTAGGTCAAGCATTTGAACGTGACCACTCCTATGAAGGTTACAGCCGGAATAAAAATAGACTAAAAAAAGCAGTGAAATCAATGCTTTGAGAACACACTCGTCGCAACACGCAACGCTTCTTCAAAGGCATTACCATCAACACTTGTGGCATAGCCCAAGTGATTCAGGTGGCTCAACATGATTTCTGTTGGCATGTTGCCCGTCAGCTTATCCGTCGCCATTGGACATCCTCCAAATCCTTGAATTGCTCCATCAAAACGAACACATCCCGATTGCAAGGCAGCATCCATTTTCTCGATGCACCCATCCGGTGTGCTGTGCAAATGAGCGCCAAATTCAACCGCAGGTAATGCGGGTATGAGTGTATTAAATAATGCGCTTACACTATTCGGCGAAGCAATGCCAATGGTGTCGCTTAATGCGAGTGTGCGAATATCAAACTCGCGATATAGACGTTCGCACCAAGTGGTGGCCAATTCCGGACTCCATGCATCTCCATAAGGATTGCCGAAGCCCATGGAAATGTAAACCACCATTTCCTTTTGATGTTTGGCGCACAATTCAGCAATCTCACCTACACGATAGAGTGACTCTTCGATGCTCGCATTGGTGTTGCGCTGCTGGAAAGTTTCTGAAATAGAAAATGGATAGCCGAGGTAATGAATTTCATCAAACACACAAGCGTCCTCTGCCCCACGTGTATTGGCGATAATTGCCAGAAGTTTAGATCGTGCTCCCGTAAAATCCAGCCGGCGCAGTACTTCTGCTGTATCACGCATTTGCGGAATTGCCTTCGGCGAAACGAAACTGCCGAAATCAATGGTATCAAAACCCACGCGCAATAAATGGTTGAGGTAATTCACCTTCACTTCAGTTGGAATCCACTCGGCAATGCCTTGCATGGCATCGCGCGGACATTCGATGAGCTTCACCGCTTTCATGGCTCAAAAGTAATGATGCTCGGCCCTTTGTATAGAAGATTAGTCAGCACAGTTCGACCGCACTCACTAATCGGATATTAGCTATACTTTGGTTGAATCGAGCCACAGCTTGCGGTATTCTCCACCTGAGTCGTATTGCTTAGCCTGCTTCTGGATATCGAAATAACGATTGCCCCTGGGATCGTTGCCCACCCCGGCCAAATAAGCCCAATTGCACCAGTTGCTGGATACATCGTAATCGAGGAGCTGCTCTTCGAAATATGCCGCACCAATACGCCAGTCCTGCGCCAAATCGTTGCAGAAATAACTCGCTGCGTTTTGTCTTCCGCGATTGCTCATGAACCCGGTAAGACGCAACTCATGCATATTGGCATCCACAAATGCAACACCCGTGCTGCCGTCTACCCATTGCTGCACAGCTTTGCTGTCTTGCGCAGAAGCAACCGGCTTTTCTTGAATTCCGCCCAAAAGAAAAAACTTCTGCTTGTACTTCTTCATGGCAAATCGAAAATAGTCGCGCCAAAGCAACTCAAAAACTAACCAATAGGTGGAATCATTGGCTCCGTGCTTCAATTCATACTGCTTCAATTCCCAATAAATGCTGCGTGGAGAGATGCATCCCAATGCAAGCCATGGCGAAAACTTCGAGGAATAGTCGCCGCCTATCAGTCCGTTGCGCGTCTCTTTATACTTCGATACCAAAAGGCTTTCATCAAAATAATAATGCAGGCGATTGAAAGCAGATTGCTCGCCACCGACAAACGGCAATACTGAACGACTATCGTGAACAGGTTCTTCAAAACCCAAATCCACACCTTCAGGAATTGATGTCGGATCAAGCGCTGCAGTGATTATGCGCTCAGGTGCAGACAATGCCTCGCGTATATGCGTTTCGCGCTCCACGCGCTTACGAAATTCGGTAAACACATCGGGCACATCGCGCACACCAAAAGGCAAATCTTGGGGATGATACAAGGTGCTGGTGCTGATGGAGGTCAACTCAGCGCCATGTTTCCACGCAGCGTGCATGACTTCTTCCTGTGTGCGGTTTTCTTCATAACCCACTTCCTTCTTAACATAAATGCACTTAGCACCAAAGCGCTTAACTGCATCCAACAGCACGTCGGTGGGCCTACCAACCAACACTTGCAAATGGGCTCCGCGCTCGCGCATGGCTCGCTGCAGATCCGTCAATGTCTCCAACAGAAACTTCAGCCTGCGCGATCCCATCCGACGAAAACCGAATTGCTCGCTGCGATAATGTTCGATGTCCAACACAAAAACAGGCACAATCACATCATGACGCTCCATGGCGTGCATAAGCACCGCGTTATCAGTCAAACGCAAGTCATTAGTAAACCAAACTATCCCAACTCCGCCTTTCATGCTATCGAAACATTGGTCACGAGTTGAATGTTCGCCAACTCTCTGCATTTAACTTTGTGACCCACATTACCGCTATGTCTGAAAACATCATCCGAACTGCACGAAGCGTTGAAGAAATGAATGCGCTCGCCGCAGAATTCCTCCAACGATTTCCCGACGGCGGGCACTTTGCGCTGTTTGGCGAAATGGGGGTTGGAAAAACAACCTTCATACAAGGCATATGCAAGGCGCTTGGTTTGGATTTCGCAGGAAGTCCAACTTTCTCGTTGGTGAATGAATATGCGTTAACTGATGGACGTATGCTGTTTCACTTCGATCTCTATAGGCTCAACTCACCGGAGGAGCTCAGCGCCATTGGTTTTGAAGAATATCTCGATAGAGGCAACTACATTTTTATCGAATGGCCTCAGATGGGAGGTTCACTCACAGAAAAAATGCATCGGATTGAAATCACCGACGATGAAGGAGTAAGAACGCTTCAATATTAGTGATGAGCTGCAGGAGCGTGTGGCGCTGCATGCGTGGTGTCTGCGTGAGCAGCAGGAACATGCGATGTATCAGCAGCCACGGTGTGCGTTGTATCAGCACCATGACCTTCGTGAACTGGCGCTGCCACTTCCTTCTTAACTACACCCATATCTGCACTCAATTTCTCGTTTGGCCCTTTCATCTTGTGATTAAGATTGGTGAAGAGCAATGAAACAGCAACTGTGGCAGGAAGAATAATCCAAAGAATGGTTCTTTCGGTTGAGGAGTGGTTGGGGTCGTGATTGGCCATGATAATCGGTTCGGTTTAATCGCGCCAAAAATAATAGAAACTCCTGCCAATTCAAATCACTTTCCTTTCAACAACGGTCGGTCAAAACCTAACCTTTATCCTTGTTCGCAGCCCTGCAGTAGGACGTATCTTGCGGAAAGGGAATATTATCACCCACTATCTGACATGGACAACAAGAAAGACGCAATGAAAGCCTTAGCCAAAGAGGCCGCCCTGATGCCACAAGAAGAAATGGTGGCTGTGATGAAACGCCATTCACGCATCACCATCGGGATTCCGCGCGAAACATCTTTCCAGGAACGACGCGTGGCTTTGGTTCCCGAAAGCGTTGCCTTGTTGGTCAACAATGGCCATGAAGTGGTAGTGGAAACTAACGCCGGCAAAGAATCCAACTTCCAAGACCACGACTATAGCGAAGCAGGAGCTCGCATTGTGTATTCTCCTGAAGATGTCTTCAGAAGTGAAATCATTTTGAAAGTTGCACCTCCAAGCTTGGCGGAAATCGAAATGATGCCGGGCAAACAGCACCTCATTTCAGCAGTCAACTTACCAACACAAAAAGCAGAAACCTTCCATGCATTATCAGCGAAAAAAATAACAGCTGTGGCCTGGGATTATATCAAAGACGAAACGAACATCTACCCTGTCGTGCGCGCCATGGGCGAAATCGCCGGTAACACATCTGTACTAATCGCGGCAGAATACCTCAGCCACTCTAGCGGTGGACAAGGATTGATGTTCGGTGGGATATCGGGCGTGAAGCCGACCGAAGTGGTAATTCTCGGTGCGGGAACTGTTGCAGAGTTTGCTGTGCGCGCAGCCCTCGGATTGGGCGCCACGGTGAAGGTATTCGACAACAGCACTTACAAACTGCGCCGCCTACAAAATGATGTTGGCCTGCGCCTGTGGACAAGCACCATTCAACCTTCCGAATTGCGCAATGCGCTCGACACGGCCGATGTAGCCATCGGGGCAATTCACGCGCAACGCGGAAGGACACCGGTGGTAGTAACCGACGACATGGTGAGCAATATGAAATACGGAAGTGTTATCGTGGATATCAGCATCGACCAAGGTGGTTGTTTTGAAACATCGCGCGTGACCACACACGACAGACCTGTATTCAAAGAGCATGGTGTGATTCACTACTGCGTGCCCAACATCGCATCACGCGTGTCGCGCACAGCGAGCTACGCACTCAGCAACATATTCGCTCCTACCATTTTGTCGATTGGTGATGAAGGTGGCATTGTGAATCTGCTTCGTCACCAGGAAGGATTCCGTCATGGTGTGTACATGTACAACGGCACGCTCACCAACGAGAATATCGCACGTCAGTTTGAGCTTCCGTGGAAAGACTTGAATCTGCTGTTAGCGGTGTTTTAATAAGCAGGGAGTACCCAGTTCGGAAGGCTAGAATTTTTATGCAAGAGAATGGCATGCGAAACAACATGTCCATCTGCAGAGAAAGGCTTTCAAAATCTCATTTCAAATCATCCAACACAAAAGCTTTGGTAAAACTAAATGCGAGCATTAGCCAGACAATTAGGTAGTCAGTAATCTCTACTCACTACCCCCTCAAACTCGCTCCCAGCTTCTCCAACATCGCCGATTGAATGCGCGCCATAATCTGATCCACCTGCTGATCAGTCATGGTTTTGCTGCTGTCTTGAAGCGTAAATGAAACCGCATAAGACTTCTTGCCGGCATCCAGATTTTTGCCTTCATACACATCAAACAGGTTGACTTCACGCAACAATTTGCGTTCAGTTTCTAAAGCCACTTTTTCGATATCGGCATAGCGAATGGCCTTGTCGATGAGTAACGACAAATCTCGTCGCACCGCTGGAAACTTCTCGGGTTGCTGATAAGAAACGCGCTTACCAGGCAATGCCTTGATGATGTTATCCCAATTCAGTTCAGCATACCACACTTCCTGGCGCACATCGAATGTCTTGAGGATAGCATGCTGCAAATTACCCAACACACCCAAGCTCAACTTGCCTGCGGTGAGCTCTGCAGCATCATCGTAAAACGGATGCTCTGCGGGTTTGTATTGCACACCACGAATGCCCAGCAATGCCAGCAGACGATCGGTAGCGGTCCGCAAATCGGCAAATGACACCCTGTCTGCCGGATTATTCCAGCTTTCAGGCGCACGACGACCGGTGACCGTCAACGACAAGTGTCGCTCTTCATGATAAGCACCATTGTACTTGTTATAGACTTTTCCAAATTCGAATAAACGCAGATCAGGACTCTTGTGATTCTGGTTCAACTCCACAGCTTGAAGCGCTCCATAAATCAGCGATTGACGCATGATTGATAAATCGCCACTCAACGGATTGAGAATCTCAACCGCCGATGGCGACAAATCTTCACGTAAATTCAAATGCTTGCTGCTCGACAAACTCATCGACATGGTTTCATGAAAACCAATGGAGGTAAGCATATCGGCTACGCGATTCTGGCAATGCTCCACGTCGGGCTGAGGCGCCTTCGAAAGCGATGTGTGCATGCGCGACGGAATGTCGATGTTGTTGTATCCATAGATGCGTAAAATCTCTTCCACTACATCGGCTTCGCGTTGCACATCGGTACGGTATAGCGGCACTTCCAATTGAAGACCATCTTCACTTGCATTCGTGACGCAGATATCCAAATCGTTGAGTATGGCACGCACAACATCCTTACTGATATCCTTGCCGATAAGCGTCATGCAGCGCTTCCAATTGAAATCTACTTTGTGTGATGTCTCGAAATCATTGCGGACGTCAAACACCTT
>CANHPZ010000063.1 GCA_947462725.1 Flavobacteriales bacterium | reverse complement strand
GATACTACACCTCCAACGATTTCAGGAAACCCCGACATCACCATTACTTGCGAAGAATATCACGACTTCCTTGACAACAACTACGCTAACGACGGAGTGTACACCAATTCTATTGACACTCGATATGTAAACGTTGAAGATTATTGCTACCAGCAGTACTCTGTATATTGGAGAGATCTCCAGGTTTCAGGATCGTGCGCCGGTAACTACATGCGCACGTATTGGGCGATTGACATTTGCGGCAACCGTTCTGCAGATTTCATTCAGATCATTCACCTCACAGATGAGACTGCTCCTATTATCACATGGGAATCAGAAGACTTGAACGTGGAATGTGGCAATGAATATAGCGTTGAGCCTCCTGTGTTTGCTGACAACTGTGATTCTGAACTTACAATCACGTCTAGCGTTGCTACCACTTCATCTGATAGCTGCACCACAGTCATGACATACACATGGACTGCTAAAGACAACTGCAACAACAGCACAACTTCAACTACTGTAGTTACTATCCGTGACACTCAGAATCCATACTTCACAGAAGTTGCTCCAAATCGCACACGCGATTGCTTTGACGATGGTATTTATCCTCCATACGCAACCGCTGCTGACGCATGCGACGAAGATGTTGAAGTAACCATTACTGAGAGAATGATCCCAGGTGAGTGTCCGAATGAATATACTACTGAGTATAAATACACCGCCAAGGATGACTGTGGCCACCAAGCAATTGCTTACAGCTATGAATATGTAGTGGATAGGTATGCTCCTATCTTCCACGAAGGACAGCAGACAAGCTACACTTACGAGTGCAATGCTACAATTCCGTTGATTCAACCAACTGCTCATGACATATGTGATCCAACTGTGACGTTCCATCATTCTGATGGCCCAACGCAGGGCACATCATGTGATCGTTCGTTTACTCGTACATGGGCAGCAAATGACACTTGTGGCAACACAAGCTATTTCTCGCAAACTATTCGCATCAGAGATACTAAGGCGCCGATTGTTAATCCATATGCATATGAAATTACAATGCCATGTGACAACATCAGCAACCTGCCTCAGATAACTGCTGTTGATTCTTGCAATCAAGTAATCATCACCTTCGTTGACTCAGAATTCAGCGGTGGCTGTGCCGGCAGATTCGTTCGTACATATACTGTGCGTGACAATTGCGGCAACACCACTGCAGGAATTATCCAGCAGATGGTCACACTTACTGACGCAATTCCAGCATCAGCAGGTCTTCAGCCAACAAACGTTTCTGTTGAATGCGGTCAACCAATTCCGGCATATACTCCGCATTGGTACGACAACTGTGACAGCACAATTGATTCAACTTTCACAAGTGTAATCTTTAGTGAAAGCCCAATCCATTGCACTACAGTCTACAAGGAGACGTATACCGGTAAGGACAACTGCAATGCTCCAACTACTGTAATTCGTTACGTAACTGTGAGCGACAACACAGCTCCTTATCTTCAAACTTTCCAGAATGCCTACTACGATTGCAGCGACGAGATTCCAGTACAAACCGAAATCAGTGCTTATGATTTGTGCTCAGAAGTTACAGTAACCTACGCTGATGTAACAATCGCAGGTGAGTGCCCAAGTAACTATGAAATCCAACGCACATGGACTGCTACTGATGGTTGCCAAAACTACACATCACGCGTGCAGCACATTTATGTTTCTGACACTCACGCTCCGTATTGGTTAGAAAACCAAAACGAATTCTACTACGAGTGTGGTACTACTATCCCTGTTACTACTCCAGTAGCAATGGACGATTGCAGCACATTCCGCACATATCACTCAGATGGAACCATCACGTATCCAAACCCTGAGTATCTCTGCGAAAAGCAATTCGATCGTACTTGGCATGCTGTTGACACTTGCGGAAACGTAAGCGTAGCATTCGTTCAACACATCTACATCGATGACACAACTAATCCAGTTCTGAACGGTTGTCCGCAAGATCTAGTATTGGATTGCAATGCACAAGTTCCAAATCGTCCTATCGTAACTGCTTATGATGCATGCGATGGAAACCTTACACCAACATATACCGAAAGAATTATCGGTGATATGCCGGTAGAAGGTTCAATTGCTGACTGCGGATTGAACACTCCTATTCGTCCAATTGGCAACCCATGCGGTTATCATTACGACTGGGCAATGGCTATGTTCAACATGCCTGAAGCTCATCGTTGGTATCGTGTAGTATCAGGAAATCTGGTACAATTCGAAGGTTCAGTTCATCTTGTTGCTCAGCTAGAAAACATCCAACGCCCAGGCACAGGATGGAATGTTGACGTATGGTTCGACGGTGGAATGGATTGGGCTGCATGGTCTACTCAAGGCTTCCCAACCAGCTTCAAAGCTGATTGCGGCGCTGAAGCTGCTAACCACGCATCTTGGACATACTTCTTGTTGCAAGCTGGTGCTGGTGCTGAATTGTCGGGCTACGGTGCTTACACAGGTTCTATGTTGAACTTGGTTCATGCTCCTGCCAACCATTACTTCGGCTTCCAGTTGGGTAACGGCGCAAACAACTACAACGGTGCCGACAATGGCTTCGGTGGTTGGTTCAGCTACAGTGGTACTTTCCGCACTCAATATGAAGATCAACTTCTGAATGTAAGCGGCGCAGGTGACTTCGCTTTCGAACTCGATTGCTGCCCAGACTACATCATCGAGCGCGAATGGTCGGTTTATGACTACTGCGGTCACTATGCATCTTGCCTGCAGACTATCAGCTTCTCTTCAAACACTGGCGGCAATGGTGGCAACACTACTATCGCTTCTGAAGCTGTTGTTTCAAGCAAAGAAGGCAGCACTGTTGCTGTTTCTCCAAACCCTGCCAACAGCAATGCAACGTTCACTTTCAAAGCTGCCTATGCTGCTAAGACTTCACTCGAAGTTTTCGACATGACCGGTAAGAAAGTAGCTGATGTATTCGTAGGATCTGTAGAAGCAGGTGCTGAATACCGTATCGATTTCAACGTAGGTAACTTGGCCACTGGGGTATACACATACCGCTTGACCAATGGTACTGAAGTGAAGATCGAGCGTATGATCATCAGCAAGTAATTCCATAGAAGCTCAGGCTTCTGAAAAATAAAAAGCCCTCCTTGGTTATGCCAAGGGGGGCTTTTTTTTTTTGAGAACGGAGAATGGAGAATGGAGAATGGGGAATTGATGAAGACCGGGTAGCGATGCGCTGCTGTGCGTTGCGTAATTACAATTTCAATCCAAGCAAAGTTCCCTCCTCAATGGCCCGATGGGCGTTGAGTTCATCAGCAGTCACGGCACCTCCTATGCAGTGTATGGGGATGTTTAAACTGAGTAGCTCATTGTACAGTTTATTGTTGCTGGTTTGCCCTGCGCAAACAATGATCTGATCCACGGCAAGCGTTTGCACTTCACCGTTAAGGGATATATCGATTCCGCCATCGTGAATGCGTTCATACTGAATTCCGGTCTTAATTTTTACTCCCGCATGTTTCAATTCCAAGCGATGTATCCACGCTGTTGTTTTTCCCAAGCGCGCACCAATCTTACCGGGCTTCCGTTGCAGCAAGTAGACAACCTGAGCGGAATTCTCTACTGGCGTTGCCGATTTTAATCCACCACGATTTTCGTATGCCTGATCGATTCCCCATTGGTTGGTAAATTCGGCAACACTTTGCTCTGCGTTTCCTTTGAGCAGAAACATCGCCGTGTCTATGCCAATGCCGCCGGCACCAAGAATGGCCACCCGCTTAGCCGGTTTTACACTTCCCTCCAAAATATCGCGATAATTAATCACCATCGGATGATGGATACCCGCGATATCAATCGCACGAGGCAAAGCTCCTGTTGCAACGATGATTTCGTCATATCCCTGAGCATCGATTAGTCTAAATTCATTACTCAACCTCACGTCAACATTCCACACATTCAACTGTACTTGGAAGTAACGCATGGTCTCCTTGAATTCATGCTTGCCCGATATTCCTGCGGCCAGATTCAGTTGACCTCCAATCTTATCCTGTGCCTCATACAGCACCACGCGATGACCGCGCTGCGCCAATGTAATCGCAGCAGAGCAACCGGCAGGACCACTGCCGATGATTGCAATTTTTCTGATGATTGATGCGGGAGTAATTTTCAATTCCGTTTCTCGACAAGCGTATGGGTTGACCAGGCATGACGCTGTTTTTCGATTGAAAATAAAATCGAGGCAAGCCTGATTGCAAGCAACGCATGTATTGATTTGATGACTCAATCCGCTTACTGCTTTGCGCACAAAATCAGGATCGGCCAAAAACGGACGTGCCATAGACACCATATCGCAAGCACCTTCTTGCAAGAGTTGTTCGGCCAATTCAGGGGTATTGATGCGGTTGGTAGCTACTAAAGGAATTCGCATTTTACCCATCAGACGTTTTGTAACCCAACTATATGCTCCGCGGGGCACCATTTGCGCTATCGTTGGAATACGCGACTCGTGCCATCCAATTCCGGTATTGATAATGGTTGCACCCGCCTCCTCGATGCGCTTGGCCAGCAATTCAATTTCTGACCATGATTGGCCTTTTTCTATAAGATCCAACATCGACAAGCGGTATACAATGATAAAGTCACGGCCCACAGCTTGGCGAATGCCGCTCACAATGGAGGTTGCGAAGCGGGAACTGTTATCAAAACTTCGCCCCCACTCATCGCGGCGGTTATTGGTATGCGATGTCAAAAATTGATTGATGAGATAGCCCTCGCTTCCCATTACCTCTACTCCATCATAGCCTGCTTCCTGAGCAAGTTTAGCGGCTCGCACAAACCGTCGTATCGTTTGGGTTACAATCCAAAATGGCATTGACCAAGGGGCAAATCTGTTGATGGGTGATTGAATGGAAGACGGAGCCAAAGCGAATGGATGATGCGCATAGCGACCGGCATGCAAAATCTGCATGCATATTTTTCCTCCTTCAGCGTGGACCGCTTTGGTGATTAAACGATGCTCTTCAACCTCGCTGTGATTGGTCATCTTGGCGGAATTCGGAGCCAATCGTCCAAACCGATCCGGAGCAATTCCTCCTGTTATGATTAGTCCAACTCCACCCCTAGCTCTGGCGGCATAAAAAGCAGCAAGCTTGGAGAAACCATTCTTCTCCTCCTCGAGCCCAGTATGCATAGACCCCATAATGACTCGATTCTTTAACACTGTAAATCCCAAGTCAACAGGGGAATTCAATTTATCGAAAGACATATGCGAAAAGTAAGCATAGAAAGGGGTTCTGCGCAAAGCGAATGTTCGTTGTACATAGTGAAATGGTGAAGTGGTGAAGTGGTGAAGTAGTGAATCGGCAATTGGTGCAGCAGAGAACAACTTGGATCAGACACAGAACGTCTTCAACTTCACTTGTCACTAGTCACTATTCACTGCTTGCCCCTTCGTGTATAAAATACACTTTCGTTATTTTCACGGCCGCTTAATATTGCACTATGATTCAGTACTTGACCACACACCCTTGGAAAATCGTTGAGGAGGGTTTTCAGCAAAAACACCAGCGCTCTTCCGAGAGCATTTTCTCTATTGGCAACGGCCGTTTCGGGCAGCGAGCCAATCACGAAGAAAATTATTCTGGAGCAACGCTTCAAGGCAGCTATGTGGCCGGTATTTATTATCCCGACAAAACCCGTGTGGGTTGGTGGAAAAACGGATATCCTGAATATTTCGCCAAGGTGCTTAACAGTGTGAATTGGATTGGCATTCGCGTATGGATAGACGGCGAAGAATTGGACTTGGCCACATGCACTGTCAACCAATTCCGACGAGAGCTTGATATGAAAGGCGGCTGGTTGTTGCGCACGTTTGATGCTACGCTGCTTTCAGGCAAACAAGTGCGCGTTGCAGCGCATCGCTTCTGCTCGCTGGCCGATGATGAAACTGCTTCCATTCGATACAGCGTCACTCCGACAAACTTTAGCGGCAACATTCGATTTGAAGCTTACCTCGATAGTGACGTCAGCAACCACGACAGCAACTACGATGAGAAATTCTGGGAACCGATTAGCTCAAGCGCTGCGCCTTCGTCAGGCTTTGTAGCTGCGCGTACTAAAAAAACTGCCTTTGATGTTGCTGCCGGCATGCAACTTTCTGCCACCATAAATGGCCAAAGAATTGAGCCGCAATTTTCTTTTTCGCACCGCGATTTTTTCGCAGAAAACACTTTCGAGTATAGCGTATCTGAAGGGCAAACAATTACGCTCGAGAAATATATCGGCCTTGTTTCTTCATTGAATTACGAGAAAGAAACATTGTCCGAAGCAGCGCTGAACGCCGCAAAGCGCGCCGCCTCCATTGGTTTCGACGCAATGCTTGCTGCGCAGGAAAATGCATGGGCCAACATCTGGCAATTGGCCGACATTCAAATTGCCGGCGACGATGAAGCGCAGCAAGCCATCCGCTTCAACATCTTTCAACTCAATCAAACTTATACCGGAGAAGATGCGCGACTCAACATTGGTCCCAAGGGCTTCACCGGCGAGAAATACGGTGGATCAACCTACTGGGACACCGAGGCCTACTGCATCCCTTTTTACATGAGCACGAAGCCTCAGCAAGTGGCTCGTCAACTATTGGTGTATCGCTATAATCAGTTGGGCAAGGCCATTGAAAATGCCGCCAAATTAGGCTTCACCGATGGTGCTGCGCTTTACCCAATGGTGACCATGAATGGCGAAGAATGTCACAACGAATGGGAAATCACCTTCGAAGAAATTCACCGCAATGGCGCCATTGCGTTTGCCATTTGCAACTACATCCGCTACACGGGAGATAAAGCCTATCTCGCAGAATTCGGTATCGACGTGTTGGTAGGTATTGCTCGATTCTGGTCGCAGCGTGTGCATTGGAGCGATGCAAAGAATATGTATGTGATGCACGGCGTGACGGGCCCCAACGAATACGAAAACAACATCAACAACAACTGGTACACCAGCTATATCGCTTGCTGGTGTTTGAAATATTGCATGGAAGCTTTGCAGTATGTGGAGCAAACCCATGCCGATGCTTATCAAACCAAAGTGGCCACAATGAAGCTCGACCGTGAAGCTGAATGTTCACGCTGGCAGCACATCTGCGACAACATGTATTTTGGCGTGAAAGAAGGCACCAACATCTTCTTGCAGCAAGATGGATTTTTAGATAAAGAATTGCGACCAGCCTCTTCTTTGAACGCTGCAGAGCGCCCCATCAATCAGCATTGGAGCTGGGACCGCATCTTGCGTTCTTGTTTCATTAAACAAGCAGATGTATTGCAAGGGATTTATCTGTTTGAAGAAGATTTTAGTGAAGCGACCATCAAAGACAACTTTGATTTCTATGAGCCGATGACTGTGCATGAGAGTTCGCTATCGCCCTGCGTGCATTCTATACTCGCAGCGAAATTGGGTTATGAAGAGAAAGCCTATGAGATGTACATGCGCACTTCGCGCCTCGACCTCGACGACTACAACCATGAAGCGCACGAGGGCTTGCACATCACTAGCATGGCAGGCACATGGATGAGCATTGTGCAAGGATTTGGTGGCATGCGCATCGTGAATGATGAGCTTCAATTCCATCCGATGCTTCCCAAGAAATGGAAAGGATATTCGTTTAAAGTACTTTTCCGTGGAGAGGTGAAGACCTGCGCTGTAGGAGAGATATAGGCACTTTGACTAGTGACTAGTGACCAATGACCAACGAAGGCAAATGGCCTGTTTTCATCGATTGGCAGAGCTGCCTAAGCGTTACCCAATCGTCACTGCTCACTAGTCGTTACTCACTAATGACACCATGCGTTCAATCGACATCCCTTCCATCGAAGGCACTACAGCATCTGCTGCTGCCAGTACCTGCGCATCACCAATGCCAATGCAATGAAACCCACCTGCCTTTGCGGCTTCCACTCCACTGAGTGCGTCTTCAAACACAACAATTTCTGAAGGCTCAAGCTTCAACTCGGTAGCACCGCGAAGAAACACCTCGGGATGTGGCTTCGACATGTGAATTTTATTGCCGTCGATGATGGTGTCGAAAAAATGAAGGATACCAAGTTTCTCCAGAATCATCAAAGCGTTTTTGGATGAAGAGCCCAAACCAATGCGGATATTGTTCTCACGAAGCTCTTGCAAAAACTCCGGCACGCCATCGAGCATGTCTGCCGCATTTACTTCCGCAGAATAATCGAGATACCACTTGTTTTTGAGATCCATGAGCTCAATCTTCTTGGCATTGTTGAGTTGGATTTGTCCCCATGCCAAGATCTTCTCGAGCGACTCCACTCGACTTACGCCTTTAAGTTCCTCGTTTTGTTCCTCAGTAAAAGGAATGCTGAGCGAATCCGCTAGGCGTTGCCAAGCCTTAAAATGAAACTTTGCAGTGTCGACAATGACACCGTCCATATCAAACAGACACGCTTTGATCATGAGATAAATTGATTAAATCTTATTTACGGCTGGCTTCCATACGAATCATGCCCACAATGAGCAGTTCGGCGCTCGCCGGATTACTTGCCAAAGGTATGTTATGCTTAATACAAGCCTTCACCAAGGCAACGATATCGGCTTCATAATCCTGAACGATTTCAGGATCACGAAAAAAAAGAACCATGGCAATCATTCCCTGATTGACCATGGTTTCTAATTCTTTGAATCCGCCCTGACGGCCCGGATTCACATGTTGTATATCCAATTGCATGGACTCATGCTCCATGAAATCCGCAGTAAGCCCTGTAGCAACCAGCTTGCGATTCCAAAGCCATTGCTCCCTTTCTTTCAAAAAAGAAACCAGTGCCGGTTTCATGCTATCATGCGCTATAACACAGATTTTCTTTTCCATGCGTATCAATTACTGACCAATGCAGGCAACTTGTACTTCACGTGATAATCTACCAACCCATCGATTGGCTTGCGAATTACTTTACCCAAGCGAATGCCCGCCTCATCAGCCGCCGCTTGCAGGCAATCATGAAAATAATGTCCTATGCTACCCACGAAATGCACAGGCACTTCAGCGTAGTTCTTAAAACACTTCACATGAATATCGATGAAATGCAGCATTCCCTTTTTCACCCATGCTTTTACATGCGGATGGTCGCGATGCTCGCCAATGAACTTCATGAACGAAGCCAGGTAAACATTAGCGTTGGGTTCGCGGTAAATTTTATTGATGATCTCATCCTTAGAAGGCGCATACTTTTCTTCAAACGCAGCGTGCAAATCAGCAGGAAGTTTTTTGTAGAAATACTCCTGCAATAGGATTTTCCCGAAATAACCACCGCTGGCTTCGTCTCCGAGAATGAAAGCCAATGATGGAACTTCTTCCCACACGTTTGTGCCATCAAAGAAACACGAATTGCTTCCTGTCCCTAGAATGCAAGCGATGCAAGGCTCTCCGTCATACACTGCCATGGCGGAGCCGAGCTGGTCGTGTTCAACCAAAATCTCAGCGTGTTTAAATACACGTTCCAAACCTGCGCGCATGATGGCGTGCATTTCGGCCGTGCTGCTACCCGCACCGTAGAAAAATATATGCTTGATTTGATCGGCAAGTGCGTAGAAAGGAGCATTGTCTTTAATCGCCTTTTCGATCACCTCAGGTGAGTGGAAATACGGATTCAATCCCATAGTCTGGAAGTTGTCGATCCGCGCTCCCTTTTCGTCAATCAGGGCCCAATCGCATTTAGTGGAACCGCTGTCTGCAATAATGATCATGATAATAGGTATAGTGTGTTTGTTGTTTGCTTGTAAAAGCCTAAATTAAATTTTGGCGATGAGGTCGCACACGCGCTGCGAGTAACCCGCTTCGTTGTCGTACCAACCCATAACCTTCACCAAGTTGCCATTCACTGCTGTAAGCGCTGCATCGAAGATGCACGAGTGCAAATTGCCTACGATATCAATCGAAACAATAGGATCGGTGCAATACTCGAGAATGCCTTTCATCGGGCCTTCCGCAGCTTCTTTCATTGCTGCATTAATTTCATCGATAGTTACATCACGCTTGAGCACAGCCACCAAGTCGGTCATTGAACCATCCGGTGTAGGTACGCGAACGGCAACACCATCGAGTTTACCATTGAGCTCTGGCAATACTTCGCCTACTGCTTTGGCAGCGCCGGTTGATGTGGGCACCATGCTGATGGCTGCGGCGCGCGCGCGACGCAAATCTTTATGCGGTGAGTCCTGCAAACGTTGGTCGGCAGTGTATGCGTGAATGGTAGTGATATATCCCTTCTCAATTCCGAATTTATCGTGAAGCACTTTGGCCATTGGCGCCAAACAGTTGGTGGTGCATGAAGCGTTGCTCAACACCGTGTCATCTGCAGTAATCTTATCGTCATTAACGCCGAGCACGATGGTTTTTACACCACCTGATGCAGGTGCGCTTATGATGACTTTCTTGGCTCCGGCTTGAATGTGTTTCGAAGCACTGTCTTTATCCGTAAAAATACCGGTTGATTCGATGACCACATCCACACCCAAATCGCCCCATGGCAACGTTGCCGGGTCTTTGGCTGCATAGATTTTAATTGACTTCCCATTGATCACCAATGAGTCGGCCGTGTGACCTACTTCGTGAGCAAATCTTCCGTGCACGCTGTCGTACTTCAGAAGGTGGGCTAATGTTTTCACATCGGTGAGGTCGTTGATGGCAACTACTTCTACCTCTGGATTGTTGATGAGACTGCGGAAACACATGCGTCCGATGCGTCCGAAACCGTTGATGGCTATTTTTTTCATTCTTTTCTTGCTGATTAATAATTAAACACAGACCTATATCGAGAGTATGCGTGCTATGCGCAGCTCATCTCGGTTGGGCATGTGTCGTTGAGTGATGGCGTCGGAAAGCGGTGTGTAGGTTTCACGGTCGTTGATAATTCCGATCATTACGTCCTTTCTTCCTTCGAGAAGACCCTCTACCGCGGCCACACCCATCCGTGAGGCCATCACACGATCGTAGCAAGAAGGAGCACCACCACGTTGCAGGTGTCCGAGTACCGATACGCGCGTTTCATATTCGCTGTATTTTTCTGTTACTTTTTGAGCAATCTCATAAGCACCACCGCTCTTGCTGCCCTCGGCTACAAGAACGATAGAGCTCGACTTACCACTTTCCTCGCTTTCGCGCAATGTGGCCACGAGGTCGTCGATACTCATTTCATCTTCGGGTAAAACAATCGCGATTGCACCCGTGGCGATACCTGCCTTTAGCGCAATAAATCCGCTATTGCGGCCCATTACTTCCACGAAGAAGAGACGATTGTGTGAAGTTGCTGTATCACGAATTTTATCGACGGCATCTACCACCGTGTTGGTGGCTGTATCGAATCCAATGCAGTGATCTGTGCCAAATAAATCGTTATCAATAGATCCAGGAACACCCATAACAGGTATTCCGAACTCCTCAGAAAACACATGAGCTCCTGTAAATGTGCCATTACCACCAATGGTAATAAGCGCATTTACGCCATGCTTCTTCATGTTCTCGTAAGCCTTCTGACGGCCTTCCTTCGTCATGAACTCCTTGCTGCGCGAGCTTTTGAGAATTGTACCGCCACGTCCGAGGATGCGGGCCACGGAGCGCTCATTGAGCTTTTTGAAATCTCCTTCAATCATGCCCTGGTATCCCTGAAAAATACCTTCTACCTCGATGTTACGATAAACGCACGTGCGCACCACTGCGCGAATCGCTGCATTCAT
>CANHPZ010000062.1 GCA_947462725.1 Flavobacteriales bacterium | reverse complement strand
GCGATGATGAGCAATGGACGACCGGTTTGCGCAGTCTTCTCAAGCACAGGAAGGAGTTCCTTCATTGTGCTTACTTTTTTATCATAAATCAAAATGAAAGCGTTTTCAAGATCAGCTTCCATATTCTCTGCGTTCGTTACGAAGTAGGGAGAAAGGTAACCGCGATCGAACTGCATACCTTCTACTGTTTTCACTTCGGTTTCGGTGCCTTTGGCTTCTTCAACGGTGATAACACCTTCGGTGCCCACCTTCGCCATTGCATCAGCGATAAGTGTTCCGATAGCCTCGTCGTTGTTGGCGGATATCGAACCCACTTGCTTGATTTTGGCTGTGTCGTTACCAACGGTTTTTGAGATCTTCTTAAGGTCGGCAACCACGGCTTCAACTGCTTTGTCGATGCCACGTTTCAAATCCATTGGATTAGCACCACTGGCCACGTTTTTCAAACCGGCAGTTACAATTGCTTGCGCAAGTACTGTTGCAGTTGTTGTTCCGTCACCGGCGATGTCGGCCGTTTTGCTCGCCACTTCTTTGAGCATTTGTGCACCCATATTTTCGATAGGGTCTTTCAGTTCAATTTCTTTCGCTACAGATACACCGTCTTTAGTGATATGAGGTGCGCCGAATTTTTTATCGATAACTACATTGCGGCCTTTCGGTCCGAGCGTAACTTTTACTGCATTTGCTAATGCGTCAACACCTGCTTTAAGCTTTTCGCGAGCAGCGCTATCAAAGGTTATTTCTTTTGCCATGTTCTTTTTGTTTTATCTGGTTGAGATAATGGAATGATTGAATTAAACGATTGCGTAGATGTCTGATTCACGCATGATGAGGTACTCCTTACCATCTACTGTGATTTCTGTACCTGAGTATTTGCCATAAAGCACGGTGTCGCCGGTCTTAACGGTCATTGGCTCATCTTTTTTGCCTGTGCCTACGGCTACCACTGTTCCGCGCTGTGGTTTTTCTTTCGCTGTATCGGGAATGATAATGCCGCTGGCGGTGGTAGTTTCTGCAGGGCTGGCTTCAACTAGCACACGGTCTGCAAGGGGTTTAACGTTGACTGACATGATGAAATATATTTTATCGGTTAATTGAATTTTGTAAAGTCGCCCGCCATTGTCACCTATTGTGCCATCACGAAGAAGTGAAAAATTTGTCAGTATGAGACAAAAAAAATGTCAGTGTATCAAGACACACTGACATTTTTCGGAGTGAATCCAAATAAGATTATTGCGCAGCCGGAGCTTGCTCAGCCGGGGCCTGCTCAGCGGGTTGTTCTGTAGCAGCAGGCTCACCACCACCTTCGCTGATGGCTGAACTTGTGTACCAACGCGCCGAAACGAGGCAAAGCACGAAGAGTGCTATAGCCAAATACCAAGTTGCTTTTTCAAGAAAGTCAGCAGTGCGCTGCACGCCTCCAACTTGCGTGGCTCCTTGAAAACCTACGGCTAGTCCACCGCCCTTAGGATTTTGAACCAATACTACCAGTGCCAGAAGCAATGCAATAATTACAATCAGAATGACGATGAGCGATGCCATGATATTACTTTTTAAAGTGTTCTAAATTTTTTAATTGGGTTGCAAAGTAAATACTTTTTTCGGGATGTTGTTCCATCAATTTACGGAATGCTTTCCTTGCCTTGTCCAATTTGCCCTGTTTGGCGAATAGAACGGCCATAGTCTCTGTTACAAAACTGAAGTCTTCCTCTAAGCTGTCTTTAGCAACATTGCCGGCGGCGTAATCACTCGCTTTGCCCCTTGCAATCTGTGGTTCCAGATGGATAAACCTGTCGATGAGGTCGCGTTGATGCTGTTTGGCGCCTGTTGGTTTTATGCGCTGGATGCCATGGGAGAGCGGGGTCGATTGAAAAGCGGGTAAATCATCATCGGAATAATCGATGGGCTCAATTTCATCGTCTGTATCTGATTCCTCCTGCGCGCTGCTTTGCTGCATGCGCTGAGCGCGCTTGTATATGAGGGCCGCATAACTGTTTTCATCGTCAGGAGTCAGATCAGGCAATGAATCTGCATCACCAACTTGGTCTTCATGCTCGGGTTGAACCTCCATTTCAATACTCTTCTGCACAGCATCGATGAGTATTTGAGCCTCGAGCGGGTCGAATGAGTCCATGCTGATATCTGCAATCGGATGCTCTTGTGGTTCTTCTTCGGTTGCTGTGTTGAGCGATTGAATAGGAATTTCCTGCGTTGGCGCTGCTGGATGTTCGATGATTGGCGCAACAGGCTTTGCTTCAGGAGCAGCAACCATTTCTTCATCTGATGGCGCTACGGCTACTTCTTCATCTACGATGGATGAGGCTAGAATGGAGGGTGTATGCGCTGGAATGTTTGGGGTTATCTCCGTTTCCGCGGCAACCTCAATTGCTGGATCTGCCGGTTCTTCCGAGATTCGCTTCAGTCGTTCATAGAGTGAAGCGCGGTTTGACGTATAAATCGCCGCTTGAGACAATTGGTCCGAGAAGCGGTGATCGCCTTTCACTTTATAGGCTTGCGACAGAGCAATCTGTGCGGCACCGAAATACGGGAAGCGCGTCACAGTGTCGCGCAGTTCCTGCAATTGCTCCTCGCTTAGAAGCTCAGGCTGTTGAAGTGCTCTATGAAGGTTGTCTTTCCGCATGTTTACCAATTGCCAACGCTGGCATTGTAAATCTCTTGTGTCAATTGTTCGTTGATCAGCGACCACAAACTTTCCTCAATCGTAAAGAGGTCTTTGTTGGCATCATAATCAGCAAACTTCGTAAATGTTTTCTCAAAACTGAGCTCGCCATCTACCGTGTTTTCGTATTTCACTTTTACGGTGATAGTAAGACGGTTGAGGGATGCTGTTTCTGCGGCCCCCGATTGAATAGCAATTGGCGATGTTCGATAGTCGACCACCACACCTGAAAATTGTAAATCGCCGTTGCTTTCGGAAAGTTTGAGTGGGCTTTGAGCCAATAGCAGATCTTTCATGGATTCCGTGAAGCGCTGCGCATAGAGCGGCGTAACCAGTGCTGACTGTGGTTTGAAATAGTCCACGGAAAATGTTTTGGCCCCGCTGAACTGTCCTCCGGTAAATGAATATATACCACACCCCGAAATAAGGGCCATGCAAAGCGCGAGCATGAATAATGGGGGCTTCATCGATTATTTGGTGAGGTTGTATTCTTTGATTTTTCGATACAATGTGCGCTCTGAAATACCGAGTTCATCTGCGGCATACTTGCGTTTATTGCGGTGCTTTTTCAAGGCGCGTTCAATAAGGTCGCGCTCCGAATTTTGTAATGAAAGAGTTTCTTCAACTTCAATAACGGGTGCTGCCGCTGCTGGTGCTGCCGTGTTTTGCGGCAAACGAATGACTCCGTTAGAAGGGGCCGCGGGTGATGTAAGTATACTGTTGTTGTCGCCTGAAAAAACACGCTGAACGAGGTCTGCATTATTGGCGTCATTAGCAAAATCGACCCCTGATTGCAGCATTCCGCCCACGAGTTTTTTCAAATCGTTGAGGTCGTTTTTCATGTCAAACAATACCTTGTACAAAATCTCCCGTTCCGAGAAATTGCTGTTCGATGTGGCATTGCCCGTAACAGTCATAGTGCGGTTGCCAAAATCTTCGTGAGGCAAATAGTAGGTCAACGTTTCTGCCGAAATCAAGCGCTCATGCTCGAGCACATTCATTTGTTCAGTAATGTTTTTCAGTTGACGAATGTTGCCAGGCCACGAGTAATTGATAAGGATCTCGCGGGCTTCATCGGTCATATGCAGCAAAGGCATCTTGTATTTCTCGGCAAAATCTGTAGTGAATTTGGCGAATAACAAGGCTATATCTTCTTTGCGATCGCGAAGAGGGGGGAGCGATACAGGCACCTGATTGAGTCGGTAGAACAAATCTTCGCGAAACTTGCCTCTGCGAATGGCTTCGCTAAAATCCACATTGGTTGCGGCCACTACACGCACATTGGTTTTTTGCACTTTGGACGAGCCTACGCGAATGTATTCGCCGGTTTCGAGTACACGCAGCAAACGCACTTGCGTTTGGAAGGGCAGGTCGGCGACTTCATCCAGGAAAATTGTACCGCCATTGGCTTCTTCGAAATATCCCTTTCGTGCTTCCGTGGCTCCTGTGAACGAACCTTTTTCGTGACCAAACAATTCACTGTCGATGGTGCCCTCGGGAATTGCTCCGCAGTTGACAGCAATGTATGGCGCGTGTTTGCGAGCGCTGTAGGCGTGAATAATTTTTGGAATGTTCTCCTTACCTGTGCCGCTCTCGCCATTAATGAGAACCGACATATTGGTAGGCGCTACCTGCACGGCAATGTCCAATGCTCTATTGAGCATCGCCGAATTGCCTATGATTTCGAATCGTTGTTTTACAGACCGAATGTCCATGGTTGTTTACAAAGATTTCACGGGTTCAATCAATCTCGGATAGACTTTAATCAGTTCACCAATGAGTGTTACTGAAGTGCAGTCGTTGGTCATAACATCCGCGTAATCGCCGGGAGCACAATCTATCGTTTTTGGGAATACCACAACGATGTTCTGAGAGTTACGTCCTTGAAGATGTTGATCTGATTTTTTACTAGTGCCCTCGATGAGCACACGTTGAAGGTGTCCTACATGTTCGTTGGTGCGTTCAGCAGCTCCTTTCATTTGCAGCTCAATCACCTCTTGGAGTCGACGGCCTTTCACTTCTTCCGCAATATCGTCTTCGAATTTCCTTTCGGCCAATGTCTTTGGGCGTTCGGAATATTTGAACATAAAGGCCATCTCGTATTTCACTTCTGCCATGAGCGATAGCGTATCCTGATGCTCGGATTCGGTTTCCCCGCAAAACCCGGTGATGACATCGGTGCTGATAGCGCAATCCGGCATAATGCGACGGATGGCTGCAATGCGATCGAGGTACCACTCACGCGTGTAGCCTCTGTTCATGCGCTTCAGTACATCGCTATTACCGCTTTGCACCGGCAAGTGAATGTACTTGCAAATGTTATCGTATTTGGCCATGATGTGCAGCACCTCGTCCGTCATGTCTTTCGGGTGAGAGGTGGAATAACGAATGCGCAAATCAGAGCTAATCAGTGCAACCATTTCTAGCAGTTGCGCGAAATTCACGGTTGGCTTGGTAGTGTCAATTATTTCGCCCTTCGAGTTGAAGTTCCATTTGTAGGAGTCCACATTTTGACCGAGCAAGGTTACTTCACGGTAACCTTGGTTGAACAAATCTTTCGCTTCTTCAACGATGGTTTGCGGATCACGGCTGCGCTCGCGACCACGTGTGAATGGCACAACGCAGAATGAGCACATATTATCGCAACCTCGCATAATTGAAATAAATGCAGTAATGCCATTACTGTTGAGGCGCACCGGAGTGATTTCGGCGTAGGTTTCTTCACGGCTTAGGAGCACGTTTACTGCTTTTTGACCATCATCAACTTTGTCGATGAGGTTGGGAAGGTCACGATATGCATCGGGTCCAACCACCATATCAACGAGCTTTTCCTCATCGAGCAGTTTTTCGCGGAGACGCTCGGCCATGCAGCCAAGCACTCCGATTTGCATATCCGGCTTGCGTTTTTTTACCGAACGCAGATAGTCGAGTCGACCGCGAATGCGTTGCTCGGCATTGTCACGAATGGCGCAGGTGTTGAGCAAAATGAGGTCGGCTTCTTCAGCGTCACGCGTGGTGCTGAAACCTTCTTTGGCGAGAATGCTGGCCACGATTTCACTATCAGAGAAGTTCATCTGACAGCCGTAGCTCTCAAGCAGAAGTTTGCGTGGTTTTTTTGTTGAATTGACCTCTGCATCCAGCATGAGGTATTCACCCTGACGGGTTTCATCGATGTTTTTTTCTTCCACAGTGTCTGGCTGTTTTGAAAATCAGTGTTTTAAAAGGTGCGCGAAGATAGCGATTTTACTGAGATTTGGAGCGACGCTTTTTTATAAGCATACATTTGCCGCTTATATATTGCGTCGGGCTGAGTGGATTTGAAGTGAAAGAGCGGACGTAAAACACCAAATGTAAATGAGCAAAAACCTTGTTATAGTTGAGTCTCCGGCCAAAGCCAAGACCATTGAAGGATACCTGGGAAAGGATTATATTGTGAAGAGCAGCTACGGTCACGTGCGCGATTTGCCCAAAAACGATGTTGCCATCGATGTTGAGAAAGGGTTTAATCCGGTGTATGTCGTTTCACCTGATAAGGAAGACGTCATCAAGGAGCTCAAAAAATTGGCAAGTAAGGCAGACGATGTTTGGTTGGCAACGGATGAGGACCGCGAGGGGGAGGCCATTTCATGGCACCTGGCGGAAGCCTTGGGTCTGGATGTGAAAAGCACGAAGCGCATCGTATTTCACGAGATTACCAAAAAAGCGATACAAGATGCGATTGCCAAGCCACGTCATATTGATATCGATTTAGTCAATGCACAACAAGCGCGTCGTGTTCTAGATCGTTTGGTGGGCTTTGAACTGTCGCCTGTGCTTTGGAAGAAGGTAAAGGCAGGCTTGAGCGCCGGTCGTGTTCAGAGTGTTGCGGTTCGCATCATCGTGGAGCGTGAGCGTGAGATTGAAAAGTTCTTGGCTTCGACCTTTTATAATGTGCGAGGAAGTTTCGATTTGGGCACGGCAGTATTGAAGGCCGACTTGAATCGGAAACTGAAGGATAGTGCAGAGGCCAATGATTTTTTATCACGTGCCAACGGAGCCGATTTCACGATCGACAACATGGAAACGAAGCCGGCCAAGCGCACTCCGGCTGCTCCATTTACAACATCAACACTGCAGCAAGAGGCCAGCAGAAAACTTGGCTTCAGCGTTTCACGCACGATGGTCATAGCGCAGCGTTTGTATGAAAGTGGAAAGATCACCTACATGCGTACAGACAGCGTGAATCTTTCGGACTTTGCGCTTGATGCAGCGAAGCAGGAAGTGAGCAGTGCATATGGTCCTCAATATTCGAAGACACGTCAATTCACCAATAAAAATAAGGGGGCGCAAGAAGCTCACGAAGCGATTCGCCCAACTGAAATGAGTTCGCACCAAGTGGATGGTGAGCGCGATGAACAACGCTTGTATGAGTTGATTTGGAAGCGCACTATTGCGTCACAAATGGCCGATGCAGAATTGGAAAAGACAACAGCAACCATTGGCATTAGCACGATGAGCGATGTGCTGCAGGCCAAAGGAGAGGTTGTGAAATTTGATGGCTTCTTGAAAGTATATACGGAAGGAACGGATGACGACGAAAGTGAAGATGGTGGCAGCGGTATGTTGCCTCCGCTTACCGTTGGTCAGAAGCTCAACTTCATGGATATGACCGCTACTCAAAGGTTCACGCAGAAGCCTTCACGATATTCGGAAGCGGCTCTCGTTAAGCGTTTGGAAGAACTTGGCATAGGACGTCCTTCTACCTATGCACCTACGATTTCTACGATTCAGCAACGCGAGTATATCGAGAAGAAGGATAAGGAGGGAATTCCGCGTGCTTTTGAGGTGATGGTTTTGAAAAGTGGAACCATACACAAAAGCGTCAATAGCGAAAATACTGGAGCAGAGAAATCAAAGTTGTTCCCAACGGATATTGGAATGGTGGTCAATGATTTTTTGGTCGATCAATTTCCTACCATCCTGGATTACGCATTCACGGCGAATGTTGAGCAAGAGTTTGATGAAATTGCAGAGGGCAATTTGAAGTGGCAGGAAATGTTGAAGAAATTCTACACGCCGTTTCATGAGAATGTGGCCAACACCATTGAAAACGCTGCCCGTCAGTCGGGAGAGCGTGAATTGGGCAATGACCCGAAAACCGGCAAGTTGGTTTTAGCGCGTATTGCCCGCTTTGGCCCGGTGGTTCAGATGGGTGCCAGTGATGATGAAGAAAAGAAGTTTGCATCACTGCGTGCCGGTCAGAGCATAGGCACCATTACGTTGGAGGAAGCGCTGAAGTTGTTCGATTTGCCGCGATTAGTAGGAGAGTATCAGGGTCAACCAGTAAGCGCTGCTATTGGGCGTTTCGGTCCTTTTGTGAAGTGGGGCAGCACATATGCTTCACTTCGTGTGAAAGAAGGTGATGATCCGTTTTCAATAGAAATCGATCGCGCAATTAAACTCATCGAGGATAAGATCAATGGCATTAATGCGGCATTGATTCAGAAGTTTGATGAGCGTCCGGAAATTCAAATCATTCAAGGTCGTTTCGGTCCTTACATTAAGCGAGAGAAGGATAATTTCAAGTTGCCAAAAGGAACGGATGCTAAGACCATCAGTTTGCCGGATGTTTTGGCTGCCATAGCGGAGCAGGAAGCGAATCCTTCTGCCAAGAAGAAGGCAGCGGCGCGCAAACCGGGGGCGTCAAAGAAGGCAGCACCGAAGAAAGCAGCAGCTCGCAAGGCACCGGCGAAGAAGTCGGCGAAGAAGTAATTCGCTGTCAACAAATCATCGTGTAGAATCTGCTTTTAGGGGCGGCTCAACGGCTTTTCTGCGTTGCATTTTCGCACCATGGATATTTCTGTATTTCTGACGCAGAGCAGTTTCCGCGACCGCCTGCCGGTTGGGTTATTGCCGTCACAAATGCTCAATCACGTGCATTTTTTCCAGGGTGAGGAGAATGAGTTAGAGGGCATGCAGGTGGCCATCCTTGGAGTCAATGAAGGCAGGGGTTCTTTGCAACGGCCAACAACGGCTGATGCTCCGGACGAGTTTCGCAATTATTTCTACCAGCTGCATTGTTATGACCAACCGGTCAAGGTAATTGACTTGGGCAATATTCTTCCCGGAAATTCCATCGAAGACACATACTATGCGGTCAATCAAACCTGTCAGGTTTTGTTGCGCAAGGGCATTGTTCCTTTGATTATTGGTGGCAGCCAGGATATTACATATGCCAACTATCAGGCGTATGAAAAAATGGAGCAAACGGTGAATTTGGTCACCATCGACTATCGATTGGATTTTGGAAAGAGCGAAGGCGATGTGAACTCAAAAAACTACTTGAATAAGGTAGTTCTTCATAAGCCAAACTATCTGTTTAACTACAGCAACATTGGTCACCAGCGATATTTGGTTGAGACCGATTTACTCGAGTTGATGTCGAACATGTATTTCGATGCGCATCGTTTGGGGGATATCCAGCCGTTTATTCAAAGAAGTGAGCCCATCATTCGAAATGCGGATATCCTTTCCGTTGATATGAGCGCCGTGCGCATGGCCGAATCACCAGGCACAACCCATCCGGGGCCCAATGGTTTTTATGGCGACCAGATAGCACAGTTGTGTCGTTATGCGGGAATGAGTGATAAACTCACTTCATTCGGGATGTATGAATTGGATCCTGTCATGGATATAGCAGGTCACGCAGCTCAGTTGGCGTCCCAAATGGCGTGGTGTTTTTTGGAAGGCTTCTCGCAGCGGAAGGGCGACTATCCTGTAGGTGATCATTCTGATTACTTCAAATACATAGTGCCAATAACACATGACGGTCACGAGTTGATTTTTTACAAGAGTCATCTGAGCGATCGTTGGTGGATGGATGTGCCTTATCCGAGCGGCATGGCAACAAAATACGAGCGCCACCACTTGGTGCCGTGCACATATGAGGAGTTTCAGCAAGCGTCAGGTGAGGAGATGCCTGATCGCTGGTGGAAGACATACCAGAAATTGGTTTAAATAATGAATTGAAAAGCAAAAAATAAGGACGAGACGAATGTTCAGGATTGCCGCAGATATTGTGATTTTTTTTGGGTTGATTGAAAAACTCCCTATATTAGCCACTTTGCAACCGCCGTTTAGAAACCAAACCAGCAAAATATTACTTCTTGTATGAAGAAGATTGTACTATCGCTTTCACTTGTATTCACTGTATTTGTGGCCGCTGCGCAGCAGGATCCACAATTTACCATGTGGCAATTCGACCGCTTGTCGGTTAATCCGGCATTCTCAGGAATCGACCGTATGCACTGCATCACTGCGTTGCATCGCGATCAGTGGGATATGTTGGACAAGGATCCAAAAACGTATTTGTTTAACTATAGCGGCATTTACGGTGCTAAGCAAAACATAGGTTTCGGAACAACTATTTATTCTGAAGTGTTGGGTCAGCAACAGAACACGGTACTTCGTTTTTCACCGTCTTATCATCTTCCATTGAGCAATGGTAGTTTCTTTTCTGCAGGACTTTCTGTGGGGATGTATAATTCTAAACTCGGTGCCAACTGGGTGTTCATCGATTACGGAGACCCAACAATTCCGGTGAGCGAGAAAGCTCAAAGCGCGGCAGATGTAGGTTTAGGTGTTTCTATTTACAAGCCCAAGAAGTTTTACATTGGATTGTCATCCACACACCTCAATGCTGCGAAGCTTGATGAAGTGGGCATTACATTGGCGCGTCACTATTACGTGATGGGCGGTTATGAAGCTGCGATAGGATCTGATTTGGTATTGCGTCCGAATGTGCTGTTGAAGACAGATGGTTCTTCCAGTCAGATTGATGTGAATGCCGATGTATTGTTCAAGCAGATGCTGTGGGGTGGTTTGGCCTTCCGTCCGGGTGACGCAATCGCTCCTTATGTAGGTTTCCAAAAGAATTTTGAGCCTGTTGCACAAGGTACCAAGGTGATGAATCACGGAATTAAATTGGGGTATTCATATGATGTGACAACCTCGTTGCTGAAGGATTATTCAGCAGGTTCGCATGAAATTTTCTTGACATATTGTTTGAATTTTACGGAGATACCAATCAGGGCTCGCCACAGTAATCCGCGATTCCTGTAAAATAAAATGAAACCTCTTCTGTTACGATTGCGTTACGGAGAGAAAGCTGAAAAACTTAGAATTTACCGCGAAGCAGATTTTTAGTAATAACCAACCCTAGAGTTGAGCAAAGAGATGATTGTTTACTAAAAAAAGGAAATCATGAAAAAGTCGTTCTTGTATTTAATCGTTGCAGTAATCCTCGCCGGTTGCAGAGTAGGCGCAGGAGGAGAGCTTATTGGTTCCTACCGAGCTGAGGCTTGGGAGCAAATCAATCCCTATGGAATGAATTACATCCATTTTGGATCATTCACCATGGGTCCAAGTGATGAGGATGTGCCCTATGCCCTGAATAACAAGGCTAAAACGGTAACCATTCCCGCATTTTACATTGACCAAACCGAAATCTCGAATAACGAGTATCGTCAGTTTGTGGATTATGTCCGCGACTCATTGATGCGCGACTTTTTAGCGAATGCCGATGTGGAGGGATACAAGGTGGCTGATCGCGACGATGGTCGTGATTGGGAGGTCTTTGTAAACAAAGGATACGTGTTGAATTGGGAAGAACCAATCGACATGGAAAATGAAGATGTTTTTGAAAACATTTTCAATGAGTTTTATCTGCAAGGTGCGGATAAGTTTTACGATCGCATGGAGATCGATAATCGTAAAATGAAATATCGTTACTGGTGGATTGATTATAAAAGCGCAGCAGTGAAGGCTGGTAAGGATGAGGAATATGGTGAAGTGAATGCTCTGAATCAATTGCACTCTGTGCGTGGTCACAGCGACCGTGCGCAATTCATCATCGAAGAACAGACGAACATTTATCCGGACACCCTTTGCTGGGTTGCTGATTTCACCTACGGTTTTAACGAGCCGTTTACCGAAAATTACTTCTGGCATCCCGCCTACGATGATTACCCGGTGGTTGGAGTGACATGGGGTCAGTGCCAAGCTTTTTGTGCTTGGAGAACACAAATTTTGAATGAATTCAAGTTTACAGTGGGAGAGCCTTTTGTGCAACGTTTCCGTTTGCCGTCTGAGGCGGAATGGGAATTCGCTTCTCGCGGTGGTTTGGAGTTATCTCCCTACCCATGGGGAGGTCCTTACATTCGTAATAACCTGGGTTGCCCATTGGCCAACTT
>CANHPZ010000061.1 GCA_947462725.1 Flavobacteriales bacterium | reverse complement strand
TTTATGAACGTGGTACTCTCGGTGGAAACACCATTGGCTGCATAGGCGATTATGCCTTCTTCGAACCATTTGGGAACAGTAAGCAAGGTGGAATTTTTAAGCACGTCCTTCCAATTGCCACCATAAATCAATTGGGCAAAAAGAACACGTGCTATGTTCTCGCGTATTTGCTGATCTAGTAACGCGTGGCTGCCTTCATAATAGGTAAACATTTTACTTCCCACAAGCTTAGCCGAACCACCAATATTGAATTGGTCATCACCTGAAAGGCCTAGATTACTTTGTCGAAACTCACTTTGATTGAGGTATGACAGCACTTCAATTTTCTCATCCACAGTGTAATCAAAAAATTGTTGTAAATCCTTGAGATTTCGTTCGCACGAAACCAATGTGTACTGTGCCAAATTTTCTCCGCCGATGTAGTAATAGACCTCAAAGTTTTCCGACGGATAATAGAACCAAGTGAACTCGCGATACTGAATGCGGTTTTTTCCAAACTCCATGTTGGTACCTTGATAAAACTGTGCACACAGCATTGTGCTCATAAGAATGAGTGCCAAAAACGGTGTTGCCTTTATCAATCGAATCATACCAACGGAAGGTGTGCTAAAATAGCGTTTTGCCAGATTGAAAAACGAACGACCTTTGTCATAAATCCTCATTCATACAATCATCACCGAATTTGACCCTATGCGCATTGCCCAATTCACTTTCAACCCCTTTTCTGAAAACACCTACGTTATCGCCGATGATAACGGACAGGCCATTATTATAGATCCGGGCATGACCGATGCGGGCGAGGATTCCATTTTGTTTGAATACATCGCAGAACAACAAATGCAGCCCAAGTTGATTTTGAATACACATTGTCACCTTGACCATATTTTGGGTAATTCGGCAGTTGCAGAACGATACAGCATTGAGCTTTGGTGTCATGAGCGCGAGTTGCCTGTAATCGAGCGCGCTGCATCAACGAGCTTGATGTTCGGGATTCCTTATCGTCCCTCGGTAATGCCTGCGCGAACTATAGATGAAGGCGAAACGATTGTGATAGGCGACATTCAACTTTCAACGCTTTTTGTGCCGGGACATGCGCCGGGGCATCTTGCCTTTGTTTGCGCTGAAGAGCGTGTTGTATTCTCCGGTGATGTACTCTTTCAAGGCAGTGTTGGCCGAGTTGATTTGCCTGGTTGCAATGCATCCGATTTGGTTGAAAGCATTCAGCAGAAAATGTACAAGTTACCCGATGATTACGTTGTCTATTCCGGGCATGGACCCGAGACTACCATTGGTGCTGAAAAAGAAAATAACTACTTTGTGAGACCTGATTGGTCGGGGCTTTAGACTTTCTTGAGTGTAAAAGCAAACGTACTTCCCACTCCTTCCGTGCTGCGCACAGATATACTCTGATTGTGGCTATCGATGATATGCTTGCAGATGGCAAGACCAAGACCTGATCCGCCTTCATTGCGTGAACGACTTTTATCTACTCGATAGAAGCGCTCAAACAAACGAGGCAAGTGTTCCATAGCGATACCCATTCCATCGTCGGCGATTTCAATGAGCACGTTATCATCCATATCGTAAAAACGAATGCGCGTTTCGCCGCCATCCTTACCATAGGAGATGCTATTCATCAGCAGATTTACAAAAACCTGTTGAATGCGCTTACGATCAGCCTCAATCATAATAGGTCGCTCATTGGCATTGCGAAGCTTTAATGCAACGTTGCGCTCTGAGCCTTCTGCTTCCAGCATGTCCACCGTTTCTTTGGCCAACTGCACAACATCGAATCGAGTGAGCTCCAATGGCATGTTACCGCTTTCAATTTTCGCGATTTGATCAAGATCTTTAAGTAGATCCACCAATCGCTCGCAACTGGTATTGGCACGATCCAAGAATTTGCGGTTCAACTCTATGTCCTGTAAGTCTGTATCTAGAAGGGACTCGATATATCCTTGAATATTAAAAACCGGAGTCTTCAATTCATGTGCGAGATTACCGATGAACTCACGACGGTAATTCTCGGCACTGCGCAAATCTTTTACCTCACGAATTTTCTCATCAGCCCAGTCGGCTACTTCCTTGTTAATCGCACTCAACACGTCGGCGCTCATTTGAATCTTCGGACGTGAATCACTTTGGCGCTTCAACGAGTGAATGGTTTTATAGATGATTTTTACCTTATGGTATAGGAATCGTTCGATGAAATAGAAAACAATTCCATAGGAAATAGAAAATCCAAGCGAGAGCAAAATTATGAGTGGCAACAGCGAAAACTCACGTTCAAGTATATAGATAACAAGGAAATAGGTAACCGCCAACAAACCTGTTATTAAGGCTGCTGAGGCTAATGCTACTTGGCGAGGTGTTCGAACAGTGATGAAGCTCACGGTTCAAATTTATATCCTACGCCTTTAATTGTTTTGAAAAAATCATCGCCCAACTTTTCACGAAGTTTTCGGATATGCACATCGATGGTGCGATCGCCAACAATCACATCATTTCCCCACACATTCGACAAAATACTCTCACGCGTAAAAACTCTACCGGGTTGTGAAGCAAGGAGTGCAAGCAATTCAAATTCCTTTTTTGGAAGAGATAGCTCTACGCCGTCTTTATACACGACATATCGTTCCTTGTTGATGACAATACCTGAAAGATTGGTTTTCGTAGCCACGGGCTCAATAGCTACTTGGCGACGCAACAGCGCCTTCACTCGAGAAACTAAAACACGAGGCTTAATTGGCTTTGAAATATAATCGTCGGCGCCTGCGTCGAATCCTGCAATTTGGCTGTAGTCTTCATTGCGAGCGGTAAGGAATGCTATGAGTGTGTCTTTCAGATTCGGATCCTCACGCAATTCTCGGCAGGTATCCATGCCATCCATTTCCGGCATCATCACATCGAGCAATACAAGATCGGGTTTTTGCTTTCGTGCAATTTCCAATGCCTTTCTGCCATTGGGCGCCGTGAACACTTCATACCCTTCTCTCTCCAGATTAAATCCGATGATTTCAAGAATATCCGGCTCGTCATCGACCAACAGAATTTTTTGCTTGCTCATGTCATTTTGTTTTTCAAGGCCCTTGTAATCGTGCAAAGCAAAAGTGTTGAGATTATCTCAGGGTTAAAGCATTATTAACGACCAAGAAAGGTTGGCGCTCAACACTACAAGTTTATTTGCAACTTTCGGGTCTAAAATTAATGCATTGAATTCCTATTTCACAGGTAAAACAGTTTGGGTCACGGGGGCAAGTTCCGGTATCGGCGAAGCGCTGGTGTATGCGCTGGACCGGGAAGGTGCTCGCCTCATCATTTCTGCACGACGCAAGGATGAACTAGAGCGCGTGCGAAGCAAAACCTCGCGGCCCGAACAAGTCGACATCATACTCATGGATCTTGCATCGGAAGCTTCCGTGAAAGATGCCATTCGTAGCTGTTTCGAAAAGCACGAGCGCGTTGACATGCTATTCAACAATGGCGGTATCAGTCAGCGGGCCGACGCACTCGAAACGCCCACCGATATAGAGCGCCAGCTCATGGAGATTAACTTCTTTAGCAACATTCTTCTTTCCAAAGCAGTGGCAAGCGTGATGAAAGAAAATGGCGGAGGGCATATCATAGTCACTTCCAGTTTGATGGGCAAGTGGGGATTTTTCTTGAGGTCTTCATACGCAGCAAGCAAGCATGCTTTGCATGGATATTATGATTGCATGCGCATGGAGGTGGAACAGTACGGTATTCAAATTACACTCCTCACACCGGGCTTTATTGCCAGCGAAATTTCAGTGCATGCGCTGGATTCTTCCGGAAAAGCCACAGGAGCTATGGACAATAATCAGGCAACAGGAATGTCGACGGCAGCCTGCGCAGCAGGCATTTTGCGGGGTGTTGCTGCAGGCAAAACAGAGTTCGGAATCGGTGGCAAAGAATTGCTCGGTTTGAAGCTGCGCCGCTTTGCACCTGCCCTTTTCGAAAAAATGTTGCGCAAACGTTCAGCCCGTTAGGCCTTGTCTTTAATGCGTGAGAAGCGCAATGCCTTCAGCATGAAATCCGGTAATGGCTTTAGAGGATCACGTTTTTCGACATTCAGAAATACGCCCCACTTTTCAATGATTGGCACCTTATAGACTTCAATCATTTCGATAAGCGTGCGGTCATCGTCGTGTATATAGGTGCAATGAACCTTCGTGTTGCCCATGCTGAGCGCGTTGTTGCTATCGCAAGTAAATGGATAACCGGCAGAAGCCAAATCGTCGCCGATAGATTTCATGCCTTTCACATCAAAACCAATGTGTGCATATCCGGTGTCGCCCCAAATGCGATCTTGAAAAATGAAAAAAGGTTTGCGATCGAGCGCCTCGACCAATTCTATGTATGTTTTGCCTGTCACTTTTGCAAAGCCACCACCCGGTTGATTGCTCTGCGTAAGCAACACCCGGCGATACTTTTCCTTGCCCGCAGCGAGCATATCCCAATCTGCAAAATTATCGGTGCGATCATACGCCACCTCATCAAAACCGAGAATGCCGGCATAGAGTTTCAGAGCTTTGTCCATATCGCTTACGCCCGTTGTGCAGCCGAGCACCCCACCGCTATGATGACCACTGTTGGTGTACCATTGATCTCCTTGCAAATACTGCCAAACGTTGCCGTCGGGGTCTTGAATATAAAACGTATCCCGACCGGCCGGATCCTTGGCAATTGGTGTCAATCCAACTGCATTGTTTGTTACACAGAACGCGTGAGATGCACGAATATCTCTGCACTTCACTTGGGTGATGAAAATACCCAAATCACCCATTTTCAAAGGCTGAAGGGCTTTGACAGGTTCAAATGATGTAGGTCGAATGACTTCAATTGCGCAACCGCCTTGAAGATTCACGACCATGCTAGCACGCTTGGTGATGGTGCTATTTCGGGTATACACATCCATGAGTGGTGCGGGCTGCACGCTATCAAAAAAAGGAATATCCAGTCCGAAAAATTTGCGGTAGAAACGCAATGAAAGGTCCATATCCGCTACTGCCACACCGATGTGCTGCAGGCCGTTGATTCGTTTAAACATTTGGTTGATTATAGGATAATGATTGGATCCAATCGATCACAGAAGCACGTTGTTTTTTCCATTCCGAAAAGGATGCATTACGTTGCAAATGATACGTTTTCAAATAGTGTTTTACGAGTTTCCAATTACGCCACCAAGGCAGCGTAATCAAGCCCGCAATTGGCGATGTCAAAGCAAAATACTGTAGCATCGTGGGCGCTCCTGTCAACTTGAGAATTCCCCAAACAAGGAATACATAAAGCGGGGTGATGAAGGTCCAAAAAGAAATACGAATGGAATTTCGAAAGAGCGTGTCTTTAATTACGGTATGCACAAATCGCTCAGTGAACGCTTGAATAGGCCAGAGCAGAAGTGCTGCCACTATAGCAAACGGCAATCCGAATGGCACCGCCAACCATCGCCACAAGGGAAGTTCATCCGTATATAACTCTTCCTCTAAATGGAGTTGGTGCATTGAATTGCGGTATGCATTCACTTCATGGTTGAGGAAATGATGGTGCTCGGGATGACTATCAAGAAACTGCGACAGTGCATGGAATCGATCGTATTTAGTGCCGATATCATCGCGCCTATGCTGCTTATCAAGGAGTGGCTTCAACGCTAAAATCTCACTGTGCACATCATCACTATCGATATGTATCATCAGCTTAGTTAGGGCCTTGTGCACGCGTTGTGTTATTTCTGCGTGAAGCTTGTTTTGAGGTGTTTCGCTGTCGCTCAGAAGGGCATCAAGTTCAATTGGATCACCATATGTGACCAAGAGATTTTTTTGTGGACCATAAAAGCTCTCATAATCGAGACCTACGGGAACGATACACAAGTTGCGCACACCCGATTGATAGGCTCCAATGACAAGTCGCGCGAGGCCCTTTTTCAACGGAACCAATTGCTTCTTGCCTCGGTGCGTGCCCTCCGGAAAAATGCCAATCACAGCATTGTGTTTCATGCGTGTGTAGCACTGCTGGAAAATCTCGTTGTTCTTATCGTGTATGTCTGAAACGCGGTCGCGTTCGCGATACACCGGAAGCATATTGATTTTGCGAAGAATGGCGTTGACTAAGGGATGCTTAAACACATCAGCGCGTGTGAGCCAATGCAATTGCCGACGTGAAGAAATACAAAGCACTACAGGATCAAGGAGTGCGTTTTGGTGATTGGCTACAATAACAACTGCTCGATCAGCGGGCAGTTTATGCTTATTACGAATTACAACGCGTCGAAAGAACAAGTTGATACCCGTCCATACTGCCGGTCGCAAAAATTCGTAATAAAAAGATCTCTCCTTCGCCAATTCGTTTTCATATTAAAGTTTAGCAAGCGATGCGTTCAACAATCATCATTCATTGTAGTTGAGCACCTTGTGCCCACCTTCCATCAAATAACGATCACGCTTAAATAATTCTACATCCGACTTTACCATATCGGTAACCAATTGCTGCAGATTGTGCTTGTGCATCCAACCCAATTTAGTGCGTGCCTTCGTAGGATTGCCAATAAGCAAATCCACCTCGGTTGGTCTAAAATATTTCGGATCTATTTCTATCAACACTTTACCCGTCTTAGCATCATGGGCTTTCTCATCTACGCCAGAACCTTTCCATTCGAGGGTCACACCTACGTGGGCAAAAGCGAGATCGCAGAAGTGGCGAACGCTATAGGTTTCACCTGTAGCCAAAACGTAATCATCAGGTTCGTCCTGTTGCATCATCAGCCACATACCTTCCACATAATCCTTTGCATGGCCCCAATCGCGCTGGGCGTCCACATTTCCGAGATAAAGTTTATCCTGGAGTCCGAGACTGATTTTCGCAGCAGCGCGTGTGATTTTGCGTGTCACAAAAGTTTCTCCACGGAGAGGTGATTCGTGATTAAACAATATTCCATTGCACGCATAAATGCCATAGGCCTCGCGATAATTGCGAACGATCCAATAGCCATAGAGCTTAGCAACAGCATAAGGACTTCTTGGATAGAAAGGAGTTTCTTCCGATTGCGGCACCTCCATCACTTTGCCATACAACTCACTGGTTGAGGCTTGATAGAATTTGGTTTTTTTCTCCAACCCCAAAATTCGAATTGCCTCAAGCAAACGCAAAGTGCCGATAGCATCCGAGTTTGCCGTGTATTCGGGGGTTTCAAAAGAAACGTGCACGTGACTTTGTGCGGCCAGATTGTAAATTTCATCTGGCATTGTTTCCTGCACAAGACGGATTAGGTTGGTGCTATCCGTGAGGTCGCCGTAGTGCAAAAACATGTTGACGCCCTTCTCGTGCTGGTCTTGATATAAATGATCTATTCTATCAGTATTGAACAATGAACTACGGCGCTTCACGCCATGTACTTCATAACCTTTATTGAGCAACAATTCAGCTAAATAAGCTCCGTCCTGCCCTGTAATTCCCGTAATAAGTGCTCTCTTTTTCATAGCGAATAATTGAATCCCCAAATCTAAGGTTTAAAGGAATACAACAGTGCACTAATAGCGGAAGAACGCTATTCCTTGTCGAATTGCAGTTCGCAGAGTCGCTTGTATAGACCTTCGGCACCCATTAGCACCTCGTGTGTGCCTTGCTCACGAACGACACCTTGGTCGAGAACGATGATGTTATCGGCTTTGCGCACGGTAGAAAGTCGATGCGCAATAACAATAGAGGTTCTGCCGATCATGAGCTTTTCAAGAGCATCTTGCACCAGTCGCTCACTTTCGCTATCCAGTGAACTTGTGGCCTCATCCAAAATCAAAATGGTTGGATTGCGCAAAACAGCGCGGGCAATGGCAATACGCTGGCGCTGACCGCCGGAAAGTTGAATGCCCCGCTCACCCACTACCGTTTGAAATTTATCCGGAAAGGCATCCACAAAGTCGAGTGCATTTGCCTTACGTGCGGCATCCCGAATGTCCGCTTCAGAAGCACTGGGAGAGCCGTAAGCAATGTTGTCGTAAATCGTTCCACCAAACAAAATCACTTCTTGCGGAACAAAGGCCATGTGCTTGCGAAGATCCGATAAGTCAATAGATGACGCGACCTTCGCATCAAACAATATCACACCGGAAGTAGGTTCGTAGAAACGTTGAACGAGCGCGGCAATCGTTGATTTACCCGAACCCGATGATCCGACCAAAGCTACCTGCTGTCCCGGCTGAATTTGAAAACTCACGCCCTTCAATACACCAACATCAGCGCGCGATGCATAGTTAAAATTGACATCTTGAAATTCAATTGCACCATGGAGTTTAACCTTAGGGGGCCCTTCTTGTAAAGTGAGATCTTCCGTGGCAAATCCAAGAATTTCCATAACACTCTCAATCACGCCGATGCTGCGTTGGAGCGTGCCCATTTGCGCGGCAAGACCTCCAATGGAGCCGGCCACAAGTCCGGTGATAAAAACAAACTTGCCCAGCACGTCCTTTCCGATTTCGCCGGTATCCTGCAGATGAGCGCCAACACCCATAACAAGCCCCAGTGCACCAAACAGAAAAATGATGATGAATGTTCCGAACATCCCTCGCCACACAGCACTGCGCATAGCTATTTCCTTAATGCTCGTTATACTATCGCCAAAACGACGTGTTTCGAACGCCTCATTCGCAAAGCTTTTCACGTTGACAATTCCCGTAAGCGACTCGTTTACGATTACACTGCTATCGGCAACTTTATCTTGTGTTTTCTTGCCAATCTTTCTGATGTATCGTCCGAAAAACACCATCACGATAATGATGACCGGCAACGTGCAAAGCATGACCAGCGTAAGCTTATAGGAGTACGACACCAGCCACCCAATACCCACCACAATGATTACCGTTTGTCGGATAAACTCGGCGAGTGTAATGGTAAGTGTTTCTTGAATCGTTGTGATATCGCTCGACAATCGGCTCGACAAGTCGCCCACCCTGCGTTCATTGAAAAACTGCATGGGCATGCGAATGATGGTTGCAAATGCATCGCGACGCAATGCAAGCATTGCGTTCTCTGTAACGTAAGAAAAAATGTAAACTCTGAAGAAAGAAAAAACGCCCTGAATAATCAAGAGTAAAACCAGACCTGTCAGCACTTGTCCGGTGGTGCCCCACTCCGGATTAATCTGAAAGGCATCGACCATTCTCGACATCATAGGTCCACCAGAAATATCTCCGGCGGCATCAGGGCTTACCAGTTGCCCTAACATAGCTGTTATAACAATGACCAGCAACCCGGAAATAACAAGCAACAACAAACCAATAGAGAAGAGAAACCAATATGGTTTCACATAGCTGAACACCTTTAGGGCATTCAAAAATGATTTTTTTGAAATTTTTTTCTTCTCTGTACTTGTATCGTTGGCCACTATCCTTCGGGGTATTACTTGCCGGCGAAGTTAGGGCAACAAAGAAGTTACGCTTTCGAAGATTTCATGATCTTTTTGGCCTTTTTAATGGCCTTGTCGAGCTCGGCATGAGGCTTCACCGAATAATCTTCATCGGGTCGAATTTCATCCAACTCCGGATCGTAAATGATCTTTCCATACGGATCGTTTAGCACGCTAAAGTCGGCTCCGTCTACATTTCTGAACAAGCTCAAATCAAACAAGACTGCCTGTGGCTGGCGCTCTTCGGGAAACTGAGTCGCTTCGATTATAATTTTTTTGTTGACATAGGCAGAACCACCAAACCAGACCTCATATTCGTAACCAATGGGCAGATAAAAGGAGTACGAGCCATCCGCACCACCGAAGAATGCTACGTAAAGCTCATGATTTTGATAGACGACCACCTGAACGTGAGCTGCCGGAGTTTCTTTGTCCGAAGCTATGTCGTAGTTATAAATTATCCCATTAATCATGTAATGATCGCCGAGTGAATTCGCTTTATTCGTTTTTCTGAATTGCGCTTGCGCCGCTAAATTCAAAAACACTGCTGTCAGAATTAGAAGACACGATTTCATATAGCAAGAAAATTAAAAGGGGTTATGTTTTTTAGATGCTCTGGTTTCAATTTCAAAACGAAAAGATTATTTGCCATTAGCGGTGAGAACGCCATACAAGCGTTGGTTGGCATTTTTCGAATAGTCTGCATTCCACTCGAGCTTACCGCTTCGCTTATTAAACTTGGCCATCGCGACTGGTGTGTAGTTCATGAAATTCATTCCGAGATAGCCACGATCTTTGAACAAGCTCACATCCATTTCAAGGTTTACAATGGCCAAATCAGCAGCGCGTTCAAATCCCTTTGTATCAATTTCTACGACTTTGGTGACATAAGGCGCCTTACCAAATTTGAGTGTAAAGACAGAATAGCGCGGAAGGTTCATGCTGTATTTCCCTTTAGGGCCTGACATTTCAGTTGCGACCAATTCTTCGCCCGACCAAATTTCAATTGGAACACCCATCAAGCCTTTTTCCGTCGAATCGGCGAGGTTCAATTCCAAAACATTTCCTTGAAAGGTGAACGTCTTGACTTTTGATTGTGCTGAGGCCACATTCAAGACAAGCACTGAGGCTAGAGTAACGATAATCTTGTTCATTGTTAGGTTAGATTTCGTCACTTTATACCTCAAGAGCGGCACAAAGGTTTCGTTACCCCATGGAAATGTGGAAACTAAACGAAATCAAGAACCCTTCTTCTTTCGCCGTTCGGGCTTTTCATGGAAGAAATAACGAAAGTCGGCAGTGAGGTAATTACCCCCCAAACTCACCTGATCCCGCATAGGCACAGAGTTCAATTCGAATATCACACGCGTGGTGCCTATCGACTGAAAAGGGCGGTGATAAGAGGCGCCCAAATAGAAATAACCTTTATCAGGTGTGCGCCACTCGAAGCCATAATTGGCCAATAGCGCAAGCTGAATCCATCTCCTTTTATACGTTTTCTGATAGAAGTCGAACCGCAAAGTATCTTCAAATAAGTATGAAGATGATTCCACATTGCTAGGATACAAATCAGCCGAAAATCCTGCGCTCGCATTCATGAAAACACGATCGGTTAGCTTGACAAACACCATCGCCTGCATCGGAATTTCATAACAGATATAGCGAAACTTCATGTCCTGATCCTTCAGCAAATTCGGATGATCAAACCGCATGGTATAATTGCGTTGTACGATGCAAATACCCGATTCAAAACTCCAGTTCTTAGTGAATCCGCGCCTCACCACCATTCCGAAGTTTAGGCCGAAGTTGGGTTCAAAATTCACCTTCAACAGACCCATGTCAAAATTTTCAGTGCCCGTTCCAAAGTACTGACTCGGCACCATGGGCTTGACCTGAATGCCAAGCGTGGTCACATTTTCCTGCGCGCTCAACATCGAAGAGCATACTAGGCAAATGATAAGCGAGAGATATTGGAACAAGCGCTGCATCACGATGCCGAAGTTATCCATTCGGTCACATATTCCAGAGGTTTTCGATGACTCACCGGCCATTCGCCTTCGGGATAGCCGATATATAAAATGCCCAGGCATTTATCTGCTTGAGCCAACTTAAAAAATGCGTTGGTATCGGGATGCGACAAAAACTTAGGCGTCGACCAAAACGAGCCCAGGCCATAGGCGGTGCAAGTGAGCATCATATTTTGCACCGCACAAGCCACAGCTTCTACCTCTTCAATCTCTGCAATTTTTCCTGATGGATCACGCTCCATGCAAATGGCAATAGCCACTGTAGTTTTTTGCAATCTGATCAGCATGCGGTCATACTTGGCTTGATTAAACTTTTCAGCCGGAGTTGTTCGCTTATACATTTCAGGTAAAAAATGCTGCAGCAGTGGTAGGCCATCATCCATGAACACTTTAAAGCGCCAAGGTTGTGTCATGCCATGAGTTGGCGCCCAAAGTGCATTGTTCAGTATCAACTCGAGTTGTTCGCGATGCACCTTTCGGGCGGCATAAAAATCAGGCGTAATCGTGCGGCGATTGCGAATGATGTCCGTTATTTCACTAAGGTTGTATTTCATAATCCAAATAGTGCTGCAAAGCTAAGCGAGGCCGATGTATTCG
>CANHPZ010000060.1 GCA_947462725.1 Flavobacteriales bacterium | reverse complement strand
GTAATCCTAGAGCCGGCAAATTCTTTCAGTTTTGATTTAGGCGGGGATACCACGCTTTGCCTTGACGAAGAATTGATGGTATTGGGGCCCGGCGGTTTGCTTTACCAATGGCAAGACATGAGCGATAATCAATTTTACCAGATTGTTGCATCAGAATGGGGAGTGGGAGCTAATGCAATTGTGCTTACAGCATCAACAACTCAAGGTTGCACCTATTCCGATGCGTTCAATTTTACGGTATTGGATTGTAATGGAGTTGTCAATGGGAATGACTCTCCGGAAGTTATGGTGTATCCAAATCCAACGAATGGAATAATTCAAATTCAGTTGAGTGGAGTTGAACAAGAGGTCCAGTTCAGCTTGATAGATGCTGAAGGAAGGGTGGTTGCGACAGTGAAGCAAAATCAAATTGATCGATTCTCATGGAATCCGTCTGTTGCTTCCGGTTTGTATTCATTGAGAATATCAACGCCTACGAATCAATATGCGCAGCGCATTGTGGTTCGCTAATACCAACGTGACTTCGTTGAAAAAGTGAAGTCAATTAAACATACCACCACATTCAACTTGTATTTAAATCACTTATTTTTGATCCGAAAATAAAACGACCTTATGGGACACTCACACGACAATCACGACAATCACGGACACATGGAAGCTGAGCAAAATGAAATCGGCGGACCAGTTACTTTCGCCTTGATCTGCCTTGTTCTTGCAATCGTGATTATTTATTTTTTGGCGTAGTAATTTTTTTCGCGCTTCGCTTAGAACTCTTGTTAATGGCGCTTTCCAGTTTTTTGCTGGAGAATACATGCCTTATTTGATGTTCAAGATAACTTAAGAGTTCCTCCGATCCAATTACATTGATTTCTTGGGATAATCCCATGATGAATCGCGCGACTGGTTTTAAGTCGAATACCACAGTCTTGAAATGGTAGTATGCTTTGTTTTCTGCTAATTTGATAAAGGGTGCTGATGCTGGATATTCCTCTTTTAACAGGAGAGCCGCACGCATGGTCAACTGAAGTTCAACTTCATACTCGTCATCATTTCTGGCGAAACCAAATGCATCTATTTCGCTTACTTGATGCAAACGAGCATTCCGATAGGGATGACGCGTGATTTCAATCGATGAAATGCGATCAATATTGAAGAGTTTGTTTTGTTTGGTATCGACTTCGAAAGCCACCAATTGCGCATAGTTTTCGGTAAAGCTTATAGGCTCCACAAGTCTGTCGGAAACAATACCGGAGTTGAGGCTATGGTATTTCTTCAAAACCACTTGTCGTTTGGTATTCAATCCCTGTGAAATACTTTCTACTATTTTGCCTAAGTGCGCTTGCAGTATAACACGCGTGCTTATTTGTATATCGGAATGCACCAGTAGCTTGCCTAATATCGCATCTTTTAGCTTCACATGTTTTCCTACCGAGTTCAGTAGCTTCTTCATGAAGGCTATTTCATCACGTGTAAATTCCAATTCACTATTCCGTTCTTCCGTAAGAATATAAACTCGATTTTGTTCATCACGTTGAAGGTGAAATCCTAATTCTTCAAGCAAATTGAAGTATCGGTATAGGGTTCTTTCAGTGCTATCTAGTGTTTCCGACAAGTGGCGCAGCGATTTTGGCGGCTCACTTTTGAGAAGGTTGATTAGCTGGAAGACGCGTAGTATTTTATTTTGATTATGCATAAAGCGATTTATTCATGTAGTGGTGCAAACTCAATCAAATACACTTTTTATTGAAAAGCCAGGCTTTTTGATGCAGCACACTATCGTGGGATACCAACATAAGGGCAAATATATTTTCAAATACGCATGCTATTTGTTGATGGGTGATTTATTTAGAATTCGTAGGGAATAACAATACAGCTTGATTATCCTGGCTTGAATTCTTAGCTGGTGATAGCGTCATTTAGCATTCGAACGGATGAAATTCGAATTTATTGAGACAAAAAAAAAGCCCCTATAAAGGGGCTTTTAAGTAAATATTGAATTGTCGTACTATACGATTTGTTCACGTTCTGCATTTGAACCGCCGCCGCGCTTGGCCACGAGATTCACATAGTCTTCACTATTTCCTACAATCATCTTCTGGAATCTACGCACACCGGCACCGGCTGGAATTGGGTGACCTACGATTACGTTTTCCTTCAGACCAATGAGGTAATCTGTTTTACCTTGAACAGCAGCTTCATTGAGCACTTTGGTTGTCTCTTGGAACGATGCCGCCGAAATCCATGAGTCGGTTTGCAACGAAGCACGTGTAATACCTTGGAGCATCGGTCGAGCGGTAGCAGTGATTGCTTCGCGCGCTTCAATTTCCTTCTTGTCTTTGCGCTTCAATTGTGAATTCTCATCGCGGAGACTGCGAACGCTTATAATTTGTCCTATCTGGTAACGATCACTTTCACCGTTATCAACTACGACCATTTTATCAAAGAGTAACTCGTTTTCTTCCAAGAATTCAGCTTTGTCAGCGTTGGTACTTTCAAGGAAACGTGTATCGCCTGCGTCGGTAATTTCAACCTTACGCATCATTTGGCGCACGATAACTTCGAAGTGTTTGTCATTGATTTTCACACCCTGCAAACGATATACTTCCTGAATTTCGTTTACAAGATATTCTTGAACTGCTGTTGGACCTTGAATATCGAGGATATCACCAGGAGATATAGCTCCATCAGAAAGCTGCATACCTGCGCGTACAAAGTCACCATCCTGAACCAGGATGTGCTTCGATAGCGGAATGAGATATTTCTTCTCTTCACCTGTGCGAGCCTTCACTGAAATTTCACGGTTACCACGCTTGATCTTGCCGTATTCTACGATACCATCAATTTCAACTACTACAGCTGGGTTTGATGGATTACGAGCTTCAAACAATTCGGTCACACGTGGAAGACCACCGGTGATATCGCTTGTTTTACCCGACATACGAGGAATCTTCACGAGGATAGTTCCTTTGCCAACCTTGGCTCCATTTTCAACATTCAAGTGAGCTCCTACAGGCAATGAGTAAACCTTTACAACTTCCTTGTTGCGAACAATTTCAATTGCTGGGTTTTTCTTTTTGTCTTTGGTCTCAATAATCACTTTTTCAGAGAAGCCGGTTTGTTCGTCAAGCTCGGTTCTGAATGTGATACCTTCCTCTAATGCGTCGAATTGAATAGTACCTTCTTCTTCAGTAATGATCACACTGTTGTAAGGATCCCATTCGCATATTAAATCGCCTTTCTTTACTGATGTGCCAGGTTTCAATGTAAGCGTAGCACCGTATGGAATATTAGCGTTAGTCAGTACAGCACCCGACTTCGGATCTAGAATCTTAATTTCAGATGAACGCGATACTACGATTGTGCGCATTTCGCCATTATCACCCATGTTTTCTACGCTGCGTAGCTCTTCGATTTCCAATGTACCTGCGTATTTCGCGCGGATATCGGCATCGATTGCACCACCGCCGGCAGCACCACCCGTGTGGAAGGTACGGAGCGTAAGCTGTGTACCAGGTTCACCGATGGATTGTGCAGCGATAACACCAACAGCCAAACCTTGCTGAACAAGCTTGGCAGTTGCCAAGTCGCGGCCGTAGCATTTTGCACATACACCACGCTTGGTTTCGCAAGTGAGAACAGAGCGAATTTCTACTTCTTCAATTCCCGCAGCTTCGATAGCTTCAGCTGTGAATTCGTTAATTGTTTCGCCAGCTTCAACAATGATTTCACCCGTTTCAGGATTCGCCACGTCATGCACGCTTGTGCGACCCATGATGCGGTCTTGCAAAGTTTCAACTACCTCATCAGCCTTTTTCAATGCTGAAGCTACAATGCCACGGAGGGTCATGCAATCTACTTCATTGATGATTACGTCTTGAGCCACATCCACCAAACGGCGAGTGAGGTAACCGGCATCAGCCGTCTTCAAAGCCGTATCGGCAAGACCCTTACGGGCACCGTGGGTAGAGATGAAGTACTCCAAGATCGACAAGCCTTCCTTGAAGTTCGCAAGGATTGGGTTTTCGATGATATCCTGACCACCCATAGCGGCGTTTTTCTGAGGCTTGGCCATCAGTCCGCGCATACCAGCAAGCTGACGAATCTGCTCTTTCGAACCACGAGCTCCGGAGTCGAACATCATATAGATGCTATTGAATCCTTCTTGGTCGGTCTTCAAACGATCCATAAGTATGTTGGTCAACTTTGAGTTGGTGTTCGTCCAGATATCGATAACCTGGTTGTAACGCTCGTTGTTGGTAATGAGACCCATGTTGTAGCTATCGAATACTTCCTGCACTTTGGCAGTAGCATCAGCTACGAGTTTATCTTTTTCGGCGGGAATTACAACGTCGGTCAATTTGAACGACAATCCGCCTTTGAATGCCCAATAGTAACCCAGATCTTTCATGTCATCGAGGAACTTGGAAGTGCGGGCAATGCCTACGTGCTTCAAGATGTCACCGATGATATCGCGAAGTGCTTTTTTAGTGAGAAGCTGGTTAATGAAACCAACTTCACGTGGCACAACACGATTGAAGATTACACGTCCGGTAGTTGTTTCGATTATGCTGGCTTCGCCACTTACATCGGTCCAACGAACTTTGATATTGGCGTGCAAATCGAGTTTGCCTTCGTTGAAAGCAATCGTTACCTCTTCCTCAGAATAGTAGGTCTTGTTTTCACCCAAGGCAGGATGCTCAGGAGTTCCTTTGCGTGACTTGGTGATATAATAAAGACCCAATACCATGTCTTGTGATGGAACCGTGATTGGTGCACCGTTGGCAGGGTTGAGGATGTTGTGTGAGGCAAGCATCAACAGTTGTGCTTCGAGGATTGCTCCAGGACCTAGTGGCACGTGAACGGCCATTTGGTCACCATCAAAGTCGGCGTTGAATGCCGTACAAACCAATGGGTGCAACTGAATAGCTTTACCCTCGATGAGCTTCGGCTGGAATGCCTGTATACCCAAACGGTGAAGGGTAGGAGCACGGTTGAGAAGAACAGGATGACCCTTCAATACATTTTCGAGGATATCCCAAACTACCGCTTCCTTCTTGTCTACAATTTTCTTGGCTGACTTTACTGTCTTCACGATACCACGCTCAATCATCTTGCGAATGATGAATGGTTTGAAGAGCTCGGCTGCCATATCTTTTGGAAGACCACATTCGTGGAGCTTCAATTCTGGACCTACAACAATTACCGAACGTGCAGAGTAATCGACACGCTTACCGAGCAAGTTTTGGCGGAAACGTCCCTGTTTACCCTTTAAAGAGTCGGAAAGAGATTTCAGCGGACGATTGCTTTCCGTTTTTACGGCTGAAGACTTGCGAGAGTTATCGAACAAGCTGTCTACCGCTTCTTGAAGCATACGCTTTTCGTTACGCAAGATTACTTCCGGAGCCTTGATTTCTACCAGGCGCTTCAAACGGTTGTTACGTATGATTACGCGACGGTAGAGATCGTTCAAATCTGAAGTAGCGAAACGTCCACCATCCAACGGCACCAATGGGCGCAGTTCGGGCGGAATAACAGGAACCACTTTAGTTACCATCCACTCCGGGCGGTTTACCACGCGGGTATTTGCATCGCGGAAGGCTTCTACAACCTGCAAGCGCTTAAGCGCTTCGTTTTTACGTTGCTGTGAAGTTTCAACGTTGGCTTTGTGACGCAAATCGTAAGAAAGCTCATCGAGCTTGACTTTAGCGAGAAGGTCATACAATGCCTCAGCACCCATTTTTGCTACGAATTTATTCGGATCCTTGTCATCCAAATAAGCATTTTCTTTAGGCATCTTCTCTTGGATGTCCAAGTATTCTTCCTCGGTAAGAAAATCAAATTCAGCTAGGCTTGAACCATCGGCCTTTGTAGCAGGACCAACATTCACAACGACATAGCGCTCGTAGTAAATGATTTGATCCAACTTCTTGGTAGGAAGACCCAACAAGTAACCGATTTTGTTTGGCAATGAGCGGAAGTACCAAATGTGGGCTACAGGAACGCTCAGTGTAATATGACCTGTGCGCTCACGACGAACCTTTTTCTCAGTTACTTCTACACCGCAACGGTCACAAACAATACCCTTGTAACGGATACGCTTGTACTTACCGCAATGGCATTCATAGTCCTTAACTGGACCAAATATTTTTTCGCAGAAAAGACCATCTCGCTCCGGTTTGTAGGTGCGGTAATTGATCGTTTCCGGCTTCAACACTTCACCATGAGAACGCTCGAGAATTTCTTCAGGAGAAGCTAAGCTGATGGTGATCGATCTGAAATCGCTCGTTGGACGGACTATTTTTTTTGCTTGAAGCATTGTGATTTATTTCTTTTCAGGTATAAACAATTCAATGAATGGACAGTAGGAAGGGGAGTTTTTAGGCTCCCGTTCCGTGGTATTTTATCAGTTTTGGTTCAATGTTATATTGAGACCCAAACCACGCAATTCATGCAGCAATACGTTGAAGGATTCCGGTATACCAGGTACTGGCATATTTTCTCCCTTCACGATGCTCTCATATGCCTTGGCACGACCCATAACGTCGTCGGACTTCACCGTAAGGATTTCTTGAAGGATATTGGCTGCACCGAATGCTTCGAGTGCCCAAACTTCCATTTCCCCGAAACGCTGACCTCCGAACTGAGCCTTACCGCCCAATGGTTGTTGTGTAATGAGCGAGTATGGTCCGATAGAACGAGCGTGCATCTTGTCGTCGACCATGTGGCTCAGTTTGATCATGTAGATCACACCCACTGTGGCTTGTTGCTCGAAACGCATACCTGTTCCACCGTCGAAGAGGTAAGTTACACCCCATTCAGGAACATTGGCATCTTTCATTTCTTGCATGATTTCGTCGAGTGATGCACCGTCGAAAATCGGAGTGGCGAAACGCTTGCCTGTATTCATGCCGGCCCAACCCAAAACAGTTTCGTAAATCTGTCCAAGGTTCATACGAGAAGGTACACCAAGTGGGTTCAACACGATATCGACAGTAGTGCCGTCCTCTAGGAATGGCATATCCTCATCACGAACGATACGAGCTACGATACCCTTGTTACCGTGACGTCCGGCCATCTTATCACCCACACGGAGCTTACGCTTCTGCGCGATATATACTTTGGCCAATTTCACAATACCTGTTGGTAGTTCGTCACCCACTGTCAATTGGAACTTCTGACGCTTGTATGAACCAAGCAATTCATTGTAACGCATATTGAAGTTGTGGATGCAACGCTTCACCATAGAATTGGTTGGATCGTCTTTGGTCCATGAATCAGCATTCACAACGCTATAGTCGATTGTAGACAATGACTTAGCGGTGAACTTGGTTCCCTTCTTTATTTGCTCTTCTTTGAAGTAGTTGTATACGCCTTGACAAGTTTGATCTTTTAAGATGGCTACCAACTTATCTACTAGTACTTTTTTCAGGTCAGCTACTTCTTTGTCGTGCTCCTTATCAAGAGCCTCAACAACCGCTTTTTCATTGGTTTTGATGGTCTTCTTATCCTTCACTGTACGCGAGAACAATTTCTTGTCGATGACCACACCCGAAGCGCTTGGTGGAACCTTCAATGATGCATCCTTCACATCGCCGGCTTTGTCACCAAAGATGGCGCGGAGGAGTTTCTCCTCTGGTGTTGGGTCCGTTTCTCCTTTTGGAGTGATTTTACCAATGAGAATATCACCTTCTTTTACTTCAGCACCAACGCGGATGATACCATTTTCGTCGAGGTCGCGAGTTGCTTCTTCGCTTACGTTTGGAATATCTGCGGTCAATTCTTCAACACCACGCTTAGTATCACGCACTTCTGTCGTGTATTCATCTACGTGAATAGAAGTGAAGATATCGTCGCGAACTACACGCTCGCTGATAACAATAGCATCCTCGAAGTTATATCCCTTCCAAGGCATGAATGCCACTTTCAAGTTACGACCAATGGCCAACTCACCACCTTTGGTTGAATAACCTTCCACCATGATTTGGCCTTTGGTTACTCGCTCACCCTTAGTCACTAGTGGACGCAGGTTCACGGTAGTACTTTGGTTGGTCTTCAAGAATTTACGAATGGTATAAGACTTAACCGGAGAGTTAAAGCTCACCAATTCATCTTCTTCGCTGCGCTTGTAACGGATACGGATTTCAGTAGCGTCAACAAACTCAACTACACCATCGCCTTCTGCTGACAGCAATACGCGTGAGTCAGCGGCTACGCGACCTTCTAGGCCGGTACCAACAATTGGTGCTTCCGGACGCATCAAAGGCACAGCCTGACGCATCATGTTTGATCCCATGAGTGCACGGTTGGCGTCATCGTGTTCCAAGAAAGGAATCAACGATGCTGCAATCGAAGCAATCTGGTTTGGGGCAACGTCCATGAGGTGGAGACTTTCAGGAGCAATAACCGGAAAATCACCTTCCATACGAGCTTTCACGGTTGAGGTCAAGAATTGACCCTTATCGCTGAGTTCGGCGTTTGCCTGGGCGATTACCATCGTATCCTCATCTTCTGCAGTGAGGTAAGTAACGCCGCTATCATTCATTACCGCTTTTCCGTTTTCTACTTTGCGGTAAGGAGTTTCAATGAATCCAAGTCGGTTGATTTTCGCATAAACACAAAGTGAGGATATCAATCCGATGTTTGGACCTTCGGGAGTTTCGATAGTACACAAGCGACCATAGTGAGTGTAGTGTACATCGCGGACTTCGAAACCTGCTCTTTCACGCGAAAGACCACCGGGTCCGAGAGCCGACATACGGCGCTTGTGAGTCACTTCAGCCAACGGGTTGGTTTGGTCCATGAACTGTGACAACTGGTTGGTACCAAAGAATGAATTGATCACCGAAGACAAGGTCTTTGCATTGATCAAGTCGATTGGTGTAAATACCTCATTGTCACGCACGTTCATACGCTCACGGATGGTACGAGCCATGCGAGCGAGACCCACTGCGAATTGGTTGTAGAGTTGCTCTCCAACAGTGCGTACACGACGATTCGACAAGTGGTCGATATCATCGACATCAGCCTTAGAATTCACCAATTCAATCAAATACTTGATGATTTGGATGATATCGTCTTTGGTGAGTGTGCGGCTTTGAGAATTGGTATTACCCAATTTGCGGTTGATACGGAAACGGCCAACTTCTCCGAGGTCATAACGTTGTTCTGAGAAGAAGAGTTTGTCAATTACACCGCGAGCAGTCTCCAAATCTGGTGGTTCAGCATTACGCAGCTGTCGGTAGATATATTCTACAGCTTCCTTTTCCGAGTTGGAAGTATCTTTTTGAAGTGTATTGTGAATGAGCGTAAAGTCGGCTGAGCTTGACTCTTCCTTGTGCAGGATGATTGATTTCGTACCGCTTTCTACAATGATATCGATATGATGATTTTCGAGCACTGTTTCGCGATCGAGTACCACTTCATTGCGCTCAATAGATACAACTTCGCCGGTATCTTCATCCACGAAGTCTTCAATCCAAGTCTTGAGCACACGAGCCGCCAAACGACGTCCGAGTACACGTTGGATACCTGCTTTAGAAACCTTCACCTCTTCAGCAAGGTTAAAGATTTCCAGAATTTGACGGTCACTTTCGTAACCGATTGCGCGCAACAATGTTGTTACCGGAAGTTTTTTCTTACGGTCGATGTAAGCATACATCACATTATTGATGTCAGTAGCAAATTCAATCCATGATCCACGGAAAGGAATGATACGTGCGCTATATAATTTGGTGCCATTGGCATGGCGGCTTTGTCCGAAGAATACGCCCGGTGAGCGATGCAGCTGTGATACAATCACACGCTCGGCACCATTGATTACGAATGATCCTTGTGGAGTCATGTAAGGGATGGTTCCCAAATACACATCTTGCACAATGGTTTCGAAGTCCTCGTGTTCCGGGTCGGTACAGTACAGCTTAAGTTTGGCTTTCAGCGGCACGCTGTGCGTAAGACCGCGTTCGATACATTCTTCGATAGTATAACGCGGTGGATCCACGAAATAGTCGAGGAACTCCAACACGAATTGGTTACGTGTATCGGTGATGGGGAAGTTCTCTGAGAATACTTTGTAGAGACCTTCGTTGCTTCTGTTCTCTGGGTTAGTTTCCAGTTGGAAAAACTCTTTGAATGAAGCCAATTGAATTTCCAGAAAATCTGGATATTCATAGAAGCTTTTTGTCGAGGAGAAATTGTGTCTCTCGTCTGATTTTTTAAGTGTTGCCAAGTCCTTAAGGTGTTTAATTATTCAACTCGCTTCTTTAATACCAAGCGACTTTGCTTTCTTGCAGTGTGGTCCCGCTTTGGGACAGTTTTTTTGGTCCGAATGTTTTACGTCGTAAGGATCATCCGACGGCCAAGCGTGAGCAGGGCAGAGGCCTTTTTTAAAGAGGGCCGGGCTTAAACGAGTTTAGGCCACCCCTCTACACCAAGTGTAGAAGGGGGCCTCAACTGTTTTAATGCGATGTAAGATTACTTGATCTCAACTTTCGCTCCTGCTTCTTCAAGTTGTGTTTTCAAAGCGTTAGCTTCGTCTTTGGTAACACCTGTCTTGAGAGGAGATGGAGCCTTATCTACTGCGTCTTTAGCTTCTTTCAAGCCAAGACCAGTGAGGTCTTTCACCAATTTCACTACTGCGAGTTTGTTATCACCACCTGCGGTAAGGATAACGTCGAATGCAGTCTTTTCTTCTACGGCAGCAGCACCACCACCACCTGCTACCATTACTGGTGCAGCAGCAGCTGGCTCGATACCATAATCATCTTTCAGAATTGTGGCTAGCTCGTTTACTTCTTTTACTGTAAGGTTAACGAGGCTTTCTGCCATTGCTTTCAAATCAGCCATTTTATTGGATTTTAAAAGGTTGTTTAATAATTAATTGTTGGTTAGCCCTTTCTTTCCTCGAGAGCTTTAACGAGGCCGGCCACCTTATCACCTGCATTGCCTTTAAGCGCAGAGATAACGTTTTTGGCAGGAGATTGCAACAGTCCGATCACATCTCCAATCAACTCGTTCTTGCTCTTCAGCGCAACGAGTGTTTCGAGTTGTTCAGCACCTACATAGCAGTCGTCCTGAATAAAAGCCGCTTTAAATGCGGGCTTGTCGTACTTCTTTTTGAAGTCCTTGATCAGTCGTGCAGGAAGATTACCCACTTCTGAAATCATCACGGCAGTGTTGCCATGAAGAGCAGGATAGAGTGGGCTATAGTCCTTGCCTTCGACGCGCTCCATAGCTTTCTTGAGAAGTGTGTTTTTTACAACACGCATCTGAATACCAGCTTTGAAACATTCGCGACGAAGTGAACTGGTAGCCTCGGCATTCAAAGAAGAAGTATCCGAAAGATAGAAGATCTCAGTGTTTTTGAGTGCATCTACCAATTCGGTGATCTCTTGGTTCTTTTGTTCTTTAGTCATATAAAGAGTCCTCCGATTTTACCAGCGATTAGTTCACTGATCTTGGTTCAACATTTACCCCAGGACTCATGGTAGAGCTCATAGAGATGCTCTTAATGTAAGTCCCTTTAGCAGAAGAAGGTTTTAACTTGATGATCGTTTGGATCAATTCATTGGCGTTCTCAGCGAGTTTACTCGCATCAAAAGAAACGCGGCCAACACTTGCGTGTACGATACCGGTTTTGTCGACTTTGAAATCAATGTTACCTGCCTTCTTTTCAGTTACAGCTTTTCCAACATCCATAGTCACAGTACCCGTTTTCGGGTTTGGCATAAGGCCACGTGGTCCGAGAATTCGGCCCAGTGCACCTACTTGCCCCATAACGTTGGGTGTGGTGATGATGACATCCACATCGGTCCATCCGCCTTTAATCTTTTCGATGTAGTCGTTCAAACCCACGTGATCAGCCCCTGCAGCTTTGGCTTCTGCCTCCTTGTCGGGAGTACAGAGTACCAAAACACGCACGGTCTTTCCCGTTCCGTGTGGAAGCGACACTGTGCCGCGTACCATTTGGTTGGATTTTTTCGGGTCTACACCGAGGCGAACAGCGATGTCTACAGAAGCGTCGAATTTTGTATTCGTGATTTTCTTCACGACCGACGCTGC
>CANHPZ010000059.1 GCA_947462725.1 Flavobacteriales bacterium | reverse complement strand
TTGTAAGTCATCGAGTTTAGCATGAAATCATAACTATCATTGAGTATAATAAACCATATATACAAAATATTCCAATGAAACACGGTCGATGAACATATACGAAACGTGGTCGGTGAGCGCAGCCGAAACGTGGTCGGTGAGCGTAGTCGAAACGTGGTCGGTGAGCGCAGTCGAAACGTGGTCGGTGAGCTCAGCCGAAACGTGGTCGGTGAGCGCAGTCGAAACGTGGTCGGTGAGCGCAGCCGAAACGTGGTCGGTGAGCGCAGTCAAAACGTGTTCGGTGAGCGCAGTCGAAACGTGGTCGGTGAGCGCAGCCGAAACGTGGTCGGTGAGCGCAGTCAAAACGTGGTCGGTGAGCTCAGTCGAACTGCCCTCGACTGCGCTCGGGCGACGAGCATTTCGCTTGTAATAACGGCTTCGGCTTCGCTCAGCCTTCGCGCAGGCGACGGCTGAGCGAAGCCGAAGCCGCCTCTATCCGTCAAAAGCACCGCTGCCCGAGCGCAGTCGAGGGCAGTTCGACTTCGCTCACTGACCAGCAGTTCGACTACGCTAATGACCGTTGTTCGACTACGCTCACTGACCCGCTGTTCAACTACGCTCACTGACCACTAGAATGAGCGTTACCATTGACACCTCACGAGCACAAGCGACGGAGAGATTGAAGATGAAAACCAACAACAAAAGAATGTTCGAGCAAAACCTTACGATTTGCGAGCTCTGAAAGACTCACTCATAAACACAGTGGCCGCTACCGAAGCGTTGAGCGATTCAGCTTGGCCACTGCCGGGGATGGTCACAAATTCGTCTACCATTGCCCGAGCGGCTGATCGCACGCCATGACTTTCACTACCTATAATAATGGCCAGCTTTTGCTTAAAATCGAATTGGTAAACACTCTTGCCGTGAAGATCTGCAGCCACAATATAATAATCGTTTTGCTTTAAGACCTGCTGCATTTCCGACTCACCCAATACCCGCACTTGCATGCGAAAAACGCTGCCCATGGTCGATTGAATGACCTTCGGATTGAACAACTCAACGCAATCGGGTGTGCACAAGATGGTGGTGATGCCAAACCACTCCGCCGTGCGGATGATAGTTCCCATGTTTCCCGGATCAGCAATACCATCGAGCACAAGCACACACGGTTCGGTGGTCCAATCGCCTGTTTTTACTGCCTGACGAAAAACCGCCAAGTAAGGCGAAGGTGTATTGAGTGAGCTCATCTGCTCCATTTCGCGTGCGTTCACCACGATGGCATCGCTATGCGCTGCGGCCCATTCGGCATCTGTTGTGTATGCCGAATCCAGTGTAAAAGCTGACTTCAAGCCCTCTTCCACTCCCTTTTTGCCTTCCACAACAAAGCAACCACTTTCATGGCGAAATTTCTTCTGCTGCAGGGAGCGAACCCATTTGATGTCCTTTTTCAACGGATGATTTTTTAGAAGTATATCACGGATGAACCGTTTTCTGAGCAAAATTGCGCTGCAAGATAATGAGGAGCCTCTCGTCGATATACATAGTGCTTTGCTTAGCGTTGCTAGCCATAGTACCCTCAGGTTGCGCACGTTTGCGCAATGTGCCTGATGGAAAGGCGTTCATGCGCAGGCAAGATGTCGTAATTCATACGCGAGCGGACAAGAACACGGCTTTCAATGTGAGCGCATTACCGATGTCGCCAATGACTGATTTCACAGTGCCCAGTGACGAAATTCTTACCTATTCCAAGCTCAAGCCCAACAAACGCATTCTGTGGTTTCGATTCAACCACACGGTGTATTTGATGGTCAACAAAAAGAAACTCAGTGCAAGTGAACAAAAGGCCTCGATTCGTTGCATGGATAAAAACAACCGCCGCGCGGCCAACAATAAAACTCCAGTTGAGTGCAAGAGCTGGCGCATGTTTTGGGCCTACACGGTGGGAGAACCCACGGCATTGCTCGATACAACCAAGATGCTCAAAAGTGCCGAGCAAATGAACATTTTTCTGCAGAAGAAAGGTTACTTCCGTTCCGATGTGAAAGCAGAAGCCGCGTATAGTTCGGACAGCAGCAAGTGCCGAGTTTATTTTCATGTTTACCCCGGTCATCCCTATCGCATACAATCGCTGCGTTATAAAATTGCCGATGAGGAAATGGCCAAGAGTGAGAGCGCATTGAGGCGCATCTCGACTATCGACTCAGCCATGATTTTCGATGTAGATGCCTTGGATGCCGAACGTGAGGCTATTGCCATTTTTTTTGGAGAAAAAGGTTATTACGACTTCAACAAGGAATACATTTTCTTCGAGGCCGATACGAGCGCTGGCGGCAACAATGTAAATCTGGTGATGCACCTTGAATTGCCCAAAGTCGCATCGACAGAATTTCCCGATAGCTTGATTAGCGTACCTCACAAGCGATATTTCATTGGCGACATCTATGTGCACACGCACTTCGACATCACAAATCCCGACTACGCGCCAACCGATACGCTAGAATTGGACGGCATAAAAATCCTCAGCTATGGTGAGCCCGATATTTTACCCGACCTAATCTCCTGCGTACAGAGTTATCGCACGGGCGACATGTATCAGCGCTCGCGCATCGACCGCACATACAAGCGCTATTCGCAAATGGGCGTATTCAAATCGACAACCATTCAGCTATTGCCGCGTGAAAACCCGATCAATCACAAAATCCACGTGCTCGACACGCATGTTCGACTCATGCCAGCGGCGAAGCAATCGTTCAATTTCTATCCGCACGTTACCAACCGCAGCGGCAACATGGGTATCTATGGAAATCTCACCTATACACACCGCAACCTGTTCAGAGGCGCCGAGGCATTAGACTTCAATATCATTACCGGTATAGAAGCTTCTCAAAATTTGGCTTTCACCACAGGATCCAACGACAATTCAACGACACAACTTCAGAGCAACTTCAACCTGAACACGTTTGAGATTGGTCCGGAAGTGACGTATCGCGTGCCACGTCTGTGGCCATTCGGGTGCGACTTCACCGCGCAGAGTAGTGATCCGCAAACATCTCTGAGCGCCATTTACAACTATCAACGCAGGCCCGACTATCAGCGCACACTTTCGCAGTTGCGATACTCTTACAATTGGATTGAAAACCCGGATGCCATTTCGCGCATCTCACTCGATGTAGTAGAGTTCAGCATCATTAAAATCCAGAAAAGTCAAGCGTTTATAGACTTTCTCGAGCTTTGGCAGGATGCATTTCTAACCAATAGTTATCAGGATCACCTGATTTTGGCTACCAACATCAACTATACGCTCAACACACAAAAGGCCAAGTACCAAAAGCAATACATCTACATGCGCATGGGAGCAAGTGCGGCGGGAAATCTGCTCAATGGCATAATGGATTTCACCAATCAGCCCGTCGACTCACTCAATAGTCATCGCATATACGGCATTCGATTCGCTCAATATTTCAGAGGCGAAACCGACTTCCGCTACTACTCCAACGTGAACGACCGCAATGCCTTCGTGCTGCGGGCTTATGGAGGCATTGGCGTTCCCAGGAAAAATGCAGTGGCGATGCCTTTCGAGAAAAGTTTTTTCAGTGGGGGTGCCAATGGCATGCGGGCATGGCAAGCGCGCACACTTGGCCCCGGTTCATCGCGTGACCCTCGCGCACCTCAAACCTTCAACAACATAGGTGAAGTTAAACTTGAGGGCAATTTCGAATACCGATTCAAATTCACCAAGACACTCAATTGGGCATTCTTCGTGGATGCCGGAAATATTTGGCTACTCAACGAAGACACCAACCATAAGGGTGCAGATTTTAAAGCCGAACGATTCCTAAGCGAGATAGCTATTGGTGGTGGTTTCGGACTGCGCATCGACTTCGACTACTTCCTCGTGCGCCTCGACGTGGGTATGCAGTTAAAAGATCCGGCCAAGATTCAAGGAGAGCGTTGGCTGTGGCAACCCAAAGAAGAATATTTGGCCTATTTGGCCTCAACCGGGAATGCCGCAGATAAGATCCAACTGCGCTCAACTACCGTATTCAACTTGGGCATTGGATTCCCTTTTTAAAAGAGCAATGGATGCAGGGCGAAGGGCGAAGGTTGCCAAACTTTCCTCGCTATTCGGCCTTTTGTAAAACTTCGCGATTGAATAAGGTACTTCCCGACGTACTTTTGCACCCGATTTTAAAAACCTCATATGCAAAACATTAGGAATATCGCGATTATCGCTCACGTTGACCACGGAAAAACAACTCTGGTAGACAAGATGCTTCATGCTGCCATGCTCTTCCGTGAGAACGAGCAAACCGGCGATCTCATTCTCGACAACAACGACCTCGAGCGTGAGCGTGGTATCACCATTTTGGCAAAAAACGTATCCATTCAGTACAAAGGCCATAAGATTAACATCATTGACACCCCAGGCCACAGTGACTTTGGTGGTGAAGTAGAGCGTGTGTTGAACATGGCAGAAGGCGTTTTGTTGTTAGTAGATGCCTTCGAAGGACCAATGCCGCAAACACGTTTTGTATTGCAGAAAGCGATTCAACTCGGTTTGAAACCGATCGTTGTAATCAACAAAGTAGATAAAGAAAACTGCACACCGGACGAAGTGCATGAAGCCGTATTCGACTTGATGTTTAACCTAGGTGCTACAGAAGACCAGCTCGACTTCCCAGCTGCTTATGGCGCTGCCAAGCACGGTTGGATGAGCCTCGACTGGAAAGTAAAAACCGACACCATCGAGCCTTTGTTGGATCTCGTGTTGGAACACATCCCTGGTCCAATTAAGCGTGAGGGTACTCCACAAATGTTGGTAACATCACTCGACTATTCAGCCTACACCGGCCGCATGGCTATCGGAAAATTGCACCGCGGTGAATTGACTGCCGGCATGCCGATTTCATTGGTAAAGCGTGATGGCCGTGTGGTAAAAGGCCGTATCAAAGAACTTTACGTTTTTGAAGGACTTGGCAAGCGCAAAGTGGAAAGTGTAATTTCTGGTGATATCTGCGCCATCAACGGTATGGAAGATTTCGAAATCGGCGACACATTCACCGACTACGAAAACCCGGAAGCTTTGCCAACAATTGCTGTTGACGAGCCAACGATGAGCATGCTATTCACCATCAACGACTCACCATTCTTCGGTAAAGAAGGTAAGTTCGTTACCAGCCGTCACATCAAAGAACGTCTGGAAAAAGAATTGGAAAAAAACCTTGCGCTTCGTGTGCAAGAGACTGATAAAGCCGACCGTTTCATGGTATTCGGCCGCGGTGTACTGCACTTGTCGGTATTGATTGAAACCATGCGTCGCGAGGGCTATGAATTGCAAATCGGTCAGCCACGCGTATTGGTGAAGGAAATCGACGGACAGAAGCATGAGCCGATTGAAGAATTGACCATCGACTTGCCTACGGATATGACCGGAACAGCTATTGAAGCTGTGACCAAGCGTAAAGGTGAAATGAAAAACCTCGAGCCCAAAGGCGATCGCACCGTGCTCGAGTTTGAAATCCCATCGCGCGGTATCATCGGATTGCGCAGCTACATGCTTACCGCCACTCAAGGTGAGGCTATCATGTCGCACCGCTTCAAAGAATACCAACCGATGAAAGGAGAAATTCCTGGTCGTTTGAATGGTTCACTCATCTGCATGGAAACCGGAAATGCCGTGGCTTACAGTATTTCGAACCTCCAAGATCGTGGTAAATTCTTCGTGGATGCCATGGATGAAGTATACGAAGGTCAGGTGATTGGTGAACACTCGCGCGACAACGACTTGGTTGTGAACGTAACCAAGACTAAGCAGCTCACCAACATGCGTGCTTCGGGTACCGATGCGAAAAACGTGATGGCACCGCCAATCCGTTTCAGCCTGGAAGAAGCATTGGAATACATCGGCGCAGATGAGTATGTGGAAGTAACACCTAAGAGCATTCGCTTGCGTAAGGTGTACCTCAACGAAAACGATCGTAAGCGTTTTGCCAAGCAGTTTCAGCAGCAGTAAGCTGTTCTGATAGATATTTAAACTCTGCGTTTTCGGCGTTCTTGGTGGTTTATTTTAACCGCAAGGACGCAGAGAACGCAGAGTTTTTTTTTGTTGTGTTGCTGCCACTTCGCCTTACTTTTCGCTGTGTCAAAAAAACTTAGTGTACACAATACACTTTGTTTACATTTGGAACCTACAATCGTTAAGATTACCATGAAAACAATTCTATTTACTGCAGCGGCGGTGCTTGCTGCATTGCACGTGTGCGGACAAATTCTCACAACCAATCCGCCTTTTCCGACGCAGACCGATGTAATTACCATCACCTATAATGCAACTTCCGGCAACGCCGCGCTCAATGGCGTGATTCCAGTTTATGCGCATACCGGAATTGTGACGCAAAACGACGTCGATAACTGCGTCAACAACTGGCAATATGTGAAAGGCCCCGACAACGTTTGGGGCACTGCAAGCACATCCCTCCTGCTTACACCACAGGGCAGCAATACGCACAGCATCCAAATACAACCCTCGACATTTTATGATGAAATGCCTGCGGGTACTGATGTTGCGCGATTGATGTTTGTGTTTCGCAATGCGAATGGAACCATTGTAGGTCGTAATGCGGATGGCTCCGACATTTACCTGGATCTTTATGAGCCCGGATTTCACGCAGGAATTGTGCAGCCCTATCAGCAAGTGCTTACTGCGAATGTCAATCAGAACATTCCGTTGCATTGTGCATCATCATCTCCGGCAACACTCACGCTCACCATCAACGGAGTTGTTGTGGCCACCGCCGATAACGCCACTTCACTCGACTACACCTTCAATCAAACTACCAATGGTGGTTATAATATTGAGCTTTCTGCCTCCGACGGCGTGAATAGCGCGAGCGAAACCATGCTCATCAACATCAATCCGCAGCCTGCCGTTCTTGCTGCTCCTGTGGGTACACAAGATGGTATCACCATCGTCGACAATAGTACAGTGCGTTTGCAACTGCATGCACCCAACAAGGATTTCGTTTACGTAATTGGTGACTTCAACAACTGGCAATTCAATGCCAACTACTTGATGAACCGCACTCCCGATGGTTCGAAGTATTGGCTCGACATTACAGGACTTGATGCCAATACAGCATACGCTTTTCAGTACAGCATCGATTTGGAAGATTTGCGCGTAGCAGACCCCTATACCGAAATGGTCCTCGACCCATGGAATGACCCATGGATTCCGTCTTCGACGTTCCCCAACATTCCGGCATATCCGCGTTGTGGTACCACACAAATCGCATCCACATTCCTCATCAATCAACCTGCTTTCAATTGGACCGATGCATCCTACTCACGTCCACCGGCAGAGCGCTTAGTGGTGTATGAATTGCTGATGCGCGATTTCACCGAAGCCCGCAACTACCAGACACTGCTCGACACCCTCGACTATATCGACCGCCTTGGCATTACGGCCATTGAGCTGATGCCTATCAATGAATTTGAAGGCAACGACAGCTGGGGATACAACACGTCGTTTTTCCTTGCGCTTGATAAAGCTTATGGTACAAAAGAATCATTCAAGGCTGTAGTCAACGCCTGTCACGAACGCGGCATCGCCGTATTGATGGATATTGTGGTGAACCATGCCTTCGGCCAAAATCCTATGGTGCGCATGTACTTCGATCCCGAAGCCGGCGATTACGGTCAGCCGACAGCAGAAAACCCTTGGTTCAACCCAACGCCGCGACATGACTTCAACGTGGGCTACGACTTCAACCATGAAAGTTCACTCACGCGCAACTTCTTCAAACGCATGATGCGTCATTGGATTGATGAATACCACATCGACGGCTATCGCTTCGACTTATCGAAGGGTTTGACTCAGAACTACACGTTGGGTAATATCGGCGCGTGGTCGGCATATGATCAAAGTCGTGTCAACATCATCACCGATTACTACAACGAAATCCAATCGCATGAGCCCGGTGCATATGTGATTCTGGAACACCTCGCCGACAACAGCGAAGAGATTGTGCTCGCCAACAACGGCCTGATGCTCTGGGGAAAAATGACCACCGAATACGAGCAATCGAGCATGGGTTACAACACCAATTCCAACCTATCCAATGGGGTGTATACATCACGCGGCTGGAGTACACCACGTTTGGTGACCTATGCCGAGAGCCACGATGAAGAGCGATTGATGTACAAGAGCCTGAACTACGGCAATAGCAGTGGATCATATGACATCCAAACCTTGAATACAGCGCTTGCTCGTCAGGAGCTCACACACACGATGCTCATTCCCATTCCAGGCCCGAAAATGATCTTGCAATTTGCTGAGCTCGGCTACGATTATTCCATAAATTACTGTCAGCAGGATGGAACCATCAATACCGATTGCCGCACATACGCCAAGCCTGTGCGTTGGGATTATCGCGACGTGCCGCAGCGCTACCGGGTATACAAAGTGCTGAGCGCACTCAATGAGATCAAGAAAACCAATCCCATATTCTCGACCAACGATTTCAACATCGATTTGGGTGGATTGGGCAAGCGCTTGCATTTGAATAGCGCTGCACTCAATGCCACAGTGGTAGGCAACTTCAACGTCACACCAATCAGCATGGTCCCTGGCTTCCAGCACACCGGCACCTGGTATGATTTCTTCTCGGGAACAACCTTCCAAGAGAATGACCTCAACAATGCATTCTACTACGAACCGGGTGAATATCACGTTTATTTTGATCAACCCATTTTCGCACAAGACACAACGATGAATGTGCAAGATGCCATGCAATTGTTTGGACTCGACTTCATGGTATACCCAAACCCGGCCAGCGACCGCGTGACTATTGGCTTCCACAACGACAACCACAAAGAAGTGAATATTGATATTCTCGATCTTTCCGGTAAAGTCATCGAGCGCATCGCATCACGAAAATTGCCTGCAGGTATCCAAACCATAGAATGGAATGCGGCGAACACTGCGCGTGGAATGTACTTCGTGCGCGTAAGCAATGAGGAGCAGACGATAACACGTCCGCTCATACTCAGCGAATAATAAAAAACGGGAAAGTGTATAAACCACACTTTCCCGTTTTGTTTTAAGTTTGACCCGAACATTAACCAAGTCCTAAACAAATCTTTGCGATGAATAAATGTTACTCTTCGCTTGCAGTTCTTGCATGTATGCTGCTTTCCTTTTGGAGCAATGCCCAAACGGTTACAGGTAAAGTATATGATCCTGCCAAGCAAACCTTACCCGGTGTTGTTGTGAAAGACAAACAAAGCGGTAATGGAATGGCCACCGACATCGATGGCAACTACTCACTCAACTTAGCGGCCGGCAAGCATACCCTCGAATTCGTACTCATTGGCTATGTGAATCAAGTGCGTGAAATCACACTTACTGCAGGTCAGAAAATGGTGCTCGATGTAACACTCGAGGAAGACCAGAAAATGACTGAAGAAGTTGTGGTTGTCGGCTACGGCGTGCAACGCAAGCGCGATGTAACAGGTTCCATCACTCACATCGACGGTAAAGAGATGACTAAAGTTCCGGTGCCTAGTTTCGAAGCAGCGCTGCAAGGCCGTGGCGCCGGTATTCAGGTGTCACAAGGTTCCGGACTTGCCGGTTCAGGTTCGTTGGTGCGTATTCGTGGTATAAGTTCCATCTCAGCAGGCGGTGATCCGTTGTACGTTGTGGATGGTATTCCGATCACACAGAACCCATTTCTTCGCGGCAACTCGGGGGCGATGAACTCTAACCCACTCACGTTCCTCAATCCCAACGACATTGAAAGTATCGACATTTTGAAAGATGCAGCGGCAACAGGTATCTACGGATCACGCGGTGCAAATGGTGTAGTACTTATCACAACCAAGCGCGGCAACAAAAAAGGATTGAGTGTAGATCTCAATGTGCGCCTGGGATCATCGCAAGTAGCATCGAAACCCAACATGATGAACACTGACCAGTATTTGCAAATGCGTCAGGAAGCTTGGGAGAACGATGGTGGCACCGGATACGTGTGGTTGCCGGGTCTATCCGGAGCACTCGACTCACCGGAAGTGCGTGAGCAGAAGTATAAAGACGCACAAAAAATCAATACCAACTGGTTTGATCAACTCACAGGCGTGGGCATGAAGCAATCATACAATGTGGGTATCAACTATGTTGGCAATAAGGCCAAGATGTATGCAAGTTTGAGCAATGATGACAATGGTTCTTACATCATCGGCAATCGTTTCGTGCGCAACAGTGCACGCATGAATATCGACATCAATCTGAGCAAAAAGCTCATCTACAATCTCGGCGGATCATTTACACAAAGTGTCAATCAGCGTGTGGATGCCGCATGGAGCGGTGGTATCGGCGAAGCCATGTCGACAGCCCTTCCCTATTTCCCCGTGTATGATTCTACGGGTAAATACTTCATGTGGAATAATGGATATTCCAACCCGATTGCCTACCGCGAACAGCGCCAATGGATAAATTTTGAGAAGCGTGTGCTCACGAATCATTCATTTACTTACCTCATCAATGATTATTGGTCGGCCCGCGCCACCGCTTCACTCGACTACCTCGACCAGGTCGAAATGAAGTATTTACCAAAAGGCATCAACGTAGGTCAAACGCAAGACTACGCCGAGAAATTCCCAACTTGGGTAACCAACTGGAACTCGAATGGTACCATAAACTACAACCGCACCTACAAAGAGAATCACCGCGTGACTTTCCTTGCTGGTAGTGAAATTCAGAAATCCACCGTTCGTGGTTATTCGCAAGTGCGCTATCCCGGTTTGGCTGCTCTGCCAACTGCTACAGAAGTTTCAAACGACACGATTACGCCGCAGTACGGCAACTCATATGCAGAAGTAACCACCTTCGTGAGTTTCTTCGGTCGTTTCAATTACTCGATTGCCGACAAGTATTATTTCCAATTGGTATCTCGCGCCGATGCTTCGTCAAAGTTTGGTAGCAACAGCAGGTGGGGTAACTTCCCTTCTGCTTCGGTAGGTTGGATCATGAGCGAAGAGAACTTCCTCAAGGAAAGCAAAGTCATCAACTTCCTGAAACTACGGGGCAGCTGGGGTGTTACGGGTAATGCCGACATTCCGCGCACTGCGCAATACGAGACATGGTCGCAGGGTTCAGGCGGTTACTATGGCAATCCAATTCGCTACCAAACTCAATTGGGTAACCCCGATTTGAAATGGGAAACATCGCAAATTCTGGATTTGTCATTGGAGTATGGCATTCTCAACGACCGCATCCACGGTACGATTTCCGTGTATCAAAAAGACACCAAAGACGTATTGCTGCAATACAACGTGCAAACCAGCACTGGCTTCTCAAACGTGTGGGCCAACGCCGGTGAAATTGTTAACCAAGGCGTGGAATTCAACATCAAATCCAACAACCTGGGTCCAAAGTCTAAACTGCAATGGATTACCGATTTCAACATTTCACGCAACATGAACGAAGTGATTAGTATTGGGAATTTCACTCCCGATGCACTTAGCGGCGGAACCAACGACTCTCGCGTGCAAGTGGGCAATCCGGTTGGCTCATACTACCTCGTTAAGTTCGCTGGTGTTGACCCCACCAATGGACGCCCGATGTATTACGATTTACAAGGCAACAAAACATATGATTACAACCTCAACAACCGCCAGTTTGCTGGTGCAGGTATACCTAAAGGATACGGTGGTCTTACAAACAGCTTCACGTACGGCAGTTGGTCGCTCAGCGTATTCATGACCTACAGTTTGGGTGCAAAAATCTTCGACTCTTCGGCCAAGCGTCAGCTGGGTGTAACCACCGACTGGAACATGCGCACCGATAAGTTTGATCGCTGGCAGGCGCCGGGCGATGATGCGCAATTCCCGCGTCAAACTTTGTTGGAAAACACTTATGGTTTGCAATCGGGTAATCCATGGTGGAATACCACCTTGTTTATCTACAACGCAGACTACTTGCGTTTGAAAAACATGAGCCTCAGCTACAATTTCAAGATGAAAGAAAGCAGTGCAATTCGCAACCTCACCGTGCAAGCTGCTGCTTCCAATCTTTTTGTGATTACCAACTTTGTAGGACTCGATCCGGAATTGGTGCGTGACTTTGAAAATCCGCAAGACCGCAACTTGAGTGCGAATACAACA
>CANHPZ010000058.1 GCA_947462725.1 Flavobacteriales bacterium | reverse complement strand
GATAAATACACAGGTAGTTTTCATGATTGGAAATTGAAGGCTGTATTTGAAGTTTCAAGTGTGAGGGGAGACGCCGATAAGATTGAGAAGTTTATCAAGCGGCAGAAGAGTAGAAACTTGCTCGAGAATATGCTACTCCCACAATTTATGGGAACAGGAATTTTAGCTCAGCTGGTTAGAGTCCCGCATGTGCGGGATTAATCATGGGGTCCCTGGTTCGAGCCCAGGCTGAGGAGCGAAGGCCATCACATTTATTTGTTGATGGCCTTTTTTATTTTAAAAAATTTACCGTGTATTATATCTACTTTCTTTATTCGGAAGCAGCCGACAAGTATTATGTGGGACATTCTCAAGATCCTTTCAAAAGGCTAGAGCAGTACTTGGCCAATTCCGGGGTTAAATACACGGGGAGCTATGACGATTGGAAATTGAAGGCTGTATTTGAGGTTTCACCCATACGAGGTGAAGCCGACAAAATTGAGAAGTTTATAAAGCGACAAAAGAGTAGAAATCTACTTGAGAGAATGTTAGACTCGAAGTTTAGAGGGACCGGGGTTTTAGCTCAGCTGATTAGAGTCCCGCATGTGCGGGATTAATCATGGGGTCCCTGGTTCGAGCCCAGGCTGAGGAGCGGTGAAAACCCTGTAAACTTTAGTGTTTGCAGGGTTTTTTGTTTTTCTGCCTCACAATTCTATCTCTTGTTTTTTACACGTAAAATGCTGCTTTCAGCAGCAACCTTGTACAAAACCTTGTACGGTTTTTTGGCACCCGGGGATCATAATACCACATCGCGAGGTTGCAACCAATAAAATATTTAGTCACGTGGAAATGTGGTGATTTTTTGTTTTGGGCGCCTTGGACGGCCCACTGCCACGTTGCGGTTGGGCACCCACGTTGTGGTTGGTCACCCACGTAGGGGTGCCCCTACGGGATGGATTGTCGCAGCGCGTCCAGAAAAACAGATGTGTCCTGCGCACCGCTCACCGCTAATTTTTCATTGAATAGAAAAAACGGAACACCGCTGATGCCAAGCTGTTGTGCTTCGTACATGTCCATGCGCACTTCGTGTGTGTACTCATCCGTATCAATCACATGCTGCACTGCGCTTTTATCCCACTTCATTTCCTCGGCAATGTCGAGCAGTGTTTGCGCATCATCCAGGTTTTTTCCTTCCGTAAAGTGCGCTTTGAAAAAGCGTTCTTCCGCTTCGTGTTGTTGACCGATGCTTTTCGCATAATGCAACACACGATGCACGAGCATGGTATTGTAGAGTACCACATCATCGAAGTGATAATCGATACCCACGGATTTTCCTGCTTGATTTATGTATCCATTCATTTGCAAAGCCTGCTCGCGCGAAATGTGTTTCACGTTGCACAAATAATCAATTACGCTCATAGAAGTATCTGTCACCAATTCAGGGTTCAACTGAAAGCTCTTCCATTCGATTTTCACTTTGCTGTTGTGTTCAAATTGCTTGAGTGCGTCATCGAATTTGTGTTTGCCCAGATAGCAGAAAGGGCACATCACGTCGCTCCAGATTTCTATGTGTATGGTATCAGTCATTGTTGTGTCGTTGGTGGTTTCAAAATTATGCGCACAGGCATTGGATGATAATCCAACTGCAATCAAAATGCTGAGCGAAATGCGTTGAAACATGGGGTTTGAATTGGATTGCGAATCTATAGGTGAGAGCGCTCAAGTGATGACTAGCTTAGCGTAATATTTGGAAGTAGCTTGATAGTTTTCCAAAGTACTCTACTTCCAGCACATAGTAGTAGGTTCCATCAGGCAACTCATCACCATCCCAATTGTTCTGATAATTGTCTTGCTCGTAGACCAGCATTCCCCAGCGATTCCAAACATGCAGGGTATTGGTTGGAAAAAATTCAAGTTGATCAAAAACCAGTTTGGCGTTGTCGTCGTCGCCATTTGGCGTAAACACATTGGGTGCTTTAAGGCGTGGCGTCACAACTTCAAAGTTCTTGCAAATGGTATCCGGGCAACCGGCATCGCTCATCGCTTCCAGGCAAACGGTGTGAAATCCAAGATCAATTATCGCATAGTCGGTAACATCGCCGTATTGTGGTTGTTCACCATCCAATGTCCACCACCACGAGCTGATGCTACCTGTGGGAACAGTGCTTTGGTCGATAAAGAATGCGGGAATGTTTTGCATGGCCGGGTTAGGAGCTATGTTGAAGTCGGCGTGTGGTGATGGAAGCGCCTGAACGTGGAATTCAAGCGTATCAGATGGACAACCGTTCCAATTGGTATTCACGAAATAGGAAGTGTTGCTGATGACTGTGTCGTTGTTGGTGATGAGCACAGGCACGTTATAGCCGCTGCCTGATTGTCCGTTGCTGCTCCATGATATAGTGTAATCAGGAGCGCATGATTGGAAAGTGATATTTTCAGTAATGTCGCTGCATACTTGAACAGGCGATGGATCCAGAATGTTGGGTGCCGCTTTGATGTTGAGTGTTTCGTTGTTGATTCCCGTGATGATGTTGCCGCATGCATCAGTGACAGTGGGTGGTGGCACGTCGAGTGAAAATGGCTCAGGACAAAACTGAGGGCAACCCGGCCATTCCATCGGCACAGTGATGATTTTTCCTGCAAGATCGCACGGCGTAGGTTCTTCAACAACCAATGAGCCGCTCAACCACGGGTGAGTAATGGTGTACGGCGGCACGCCATATTTAGCGCGCATCTGTCCTTCGAATGAACATGTGCTAGAACAGATCGCCGCGTTGGACACGGTCCATTCGAGTCCGTATGTTTCAACGGTATGCCCTTCGATGTATGCGCTGAAAGGCCAAAGTGTAGTGTTCGGCGAATAATAGATAGATGCGTAGTTGCAATCGCCATCAGGATAGTAGCGCCCAAGGTGCATGCGCAAAGCCATGGTGCGGTCTTGACATGATGGTGCGAAGCAGCACATCAGCGGGTCGCGGAAGTCGAGATTTTGGAGATATGCTGTTCCTGCCAGCACATCATTGGGAGGCGCTACTTCAAAGTATTCGGTTGTATCGCAATTCGTGCTGAAAAACATGACGCCATCGCCCATCATGGCAAGCGCCAGCGGATCGGCGTAAAAGCTCGCGGTCATATAGCAGGCCGTAATGCTGATTTGTGCGGGTATGGTGACAACCAAACTATCTACGTTGAATTGCGGAATGAAACAGGAGAGCATCACGTTGTCGCCGAAGAGGGCGGTTGGACCTGTAATGAGCGGATCCACCGTTACCGGATAGTTGCGTTGTGCCGATTGCAACCACGCATTCGGGACATGCATGGTAATGCGCAGTGTGTTGCCTTTAGTTTGCCATGAATATCCGGCTATGATTCGATGGGTGTCGCTGGTCCATGTTTCGTTTTCATCAAAGCACAATGCCGGTTGAACCGAAGCAACTTGTTGATCGAATTCGTTGATTACATGCAACGGCCCAAGCCAATTGTCGCCTTCCCATTTGCCTTCATTGGCATGAGTCACAATGCGGCATGGTGTGTTTGTGGTGAACACTTCGGTGAAAGTGGAGTAGTCATCAGTATCTGCGGGAGCATGTTGCAGCACATAGTTGTATTTCGCTGCGTTTTCAAAAACATCAATCGTTTTGGTAATGGATGAGTTGCTTTGATCACTTTGAAAGGTTGTCGGTGATTGCGCGGTCATTTCAAATGTTAGTGGTGTGCCATTCAGCGTGCATTGTGCTTCCTGCGTGAATCGGTTATTGCCTAAGGCATCCGTTGTTATAGCTCCATTGCGGCCGATGGCAACCGCATGTGATTGCGCATCAGCCAACCAACCGCTTGCCGTGGTTTTGCATGAAGCGCTAATGCGTTGCCACGCACCCTCGCACTTGTAATGAAGAGGGCGATGACTGGTTTCAATCATCACTCTGCCATCAGCATGTTTCCAAATGGTTTGATGTTCATCCCGAGATTCAACGTGTTCAATCCATGCGCTGCGGTTCGAGAAGAATGGATGTTCTGCTGGTGTGTAATTGTTGCTCGCCAATGGTCTCACCGGCAATTGACAGCACACTGATGTCCATATCAACGCAAGGCTAATCGATAGTAAGGTTTTAAGCATGGCAGAAAGAGTCAAGGTGAATCAAATGTAATCGATTTGCACAATGGACAGTCACACAGTCACGTCCCTATTTATCTGATTATACCCTGATGATACCTTTACATTTGTTGCAACTAAAAAACTTCTTTCATGCGAACAAATCACGAAATCGATTACCGCATCTACGGCGAAGAGATGCAATGTGTAGAGATAGAATTGGATCCACAAGAAACCGTTGTGGCAGAGTCAGGAGCCTTCATGTATATGGATGATGGTATTCAAATGCAAACCGTTTTTGGCGATGGAAGTCAACAAACCGGTAGCGGTTTTTTCAGTAAGTTGATGGGGGCAGGCAAGCGCTTGCTCACGGGCGAAAGTCTGTTCATGACCATGTTCACACATCTCGGCATGGGGAAAGCGAAAGTTGCTTTTGCATCACCATATCCCGGAAAAATAATCGCGCTCGACTTGCAACAGTTAGGTGGAAAAATAGTGTGTCAGAAGGATTCGTTTTTATGCGCTGCCAAGGGTGTTTCAATCGGCATTGAATTCCAGCGCAAGCTAGGCACCGGATTGTTTGGAGGTGAAGGATTCATCATGCAAAAAATTGAGGGTGATGGTATGGCGTTTTGCCATGCAGGAGGGCACATCATGAAGCGCGATTTGAAGCCGGGCGAAATGTTGAAGATTGATACCGGTTGCGTTGTGGCTTATACACAAACCATCGACTACGATATCCAGTTTGTAGGTGGAGTGAAGAACACGCTTTTCGGTGGCGAAGGATTTTTCTTTGCCACGTTGCGCGGCCCTGGTACAGTGTGGCTACAGACACTGCCTATATCACGATTGGCGTCGCGCATTTCTTCGTACGCCAGCGTGGGTGGAAGAAAAGAGGAAGGCGGTATTTTAGGTGGCCTAGGCAATTTGCTTGATGGCGATGGCATATAAGACATGGTAACACGAATTGAAATTGCGGCATTCATTGCTGAGTTGAAGCGCGGAGTTCCGTTGTTCGATGTTAGAAGTCCCAAGGAGTTCAACTTTGGCCATATGCCAGGCGCGATAAGCTTTCCATTGCTCAATGATGACGAGCGACACGAGGTGGGGATTACATACAAAAACGAGGGGCATGATGCAGCCGTGAAACTAGGTTTTAGACTGGTGGGACACAAGTTCATCAACTACATCGAGGCGGCTCAGATGCATGCGGTTGATGGTGCTGTTTGTTTGTATTGCTGGCGCGGAGGATTGCGCAGCAACACGATGGCTTGGCTGCTTAGTTCAGTTGGACTCAAAGTGTATGTGTTGGAAGGTGGATATAAACGTTTTCGCAATTGGTGTCTCGACGAGTTTCGCCATGAATGGCCATTGGTTGTTTTATCGGGAAGGACCGGGGCGGGCAAAACCGAGGTTTTGCAGGCCTTGAAATTAGAAGGCGGAGTTGTTATCGACTTGGAGAAATTAGCCTCTCATCGCGGCTCTGCGTTTGGTGCGCTTGGCTTACCCAATCAACCCACGCAGGAAGATTTTGAAAATACGCTGGCATGGCACTTAGGTGATGAGCATGGCGCATCGCAGATTTGGGTGGAGAATGAAAGTAGGTTTATTGGTCGCTTGCGAATTCCGGATGACTTTTTTATTCAAATGAAAAAGCGTCCTATGGTCACCATCGATAGAGATTTGACTCATCGCGCAGAACGCGTTATTTCCGAGTATGGAAATTTTGATCGGGCTGCGCTGGCAGAGAAAACGCAAGGCATTACTAAACGAATGGGTGGCGATCGCGTGAAGGTGAGCTTGACAGCACTCGAGGCAGGCGACATGATAGGTTGGGTTTTGCCTCTGCTGGATTATTACGATCGTAATTACGATCACTCCATACAACAGCGAGAAGGAAAGTACGAACGTATCATCACCGTGCGTGAAGAGACAGTAACGCAGCTTGCTGATTTGCTTTTGACAATGAAATTTTGATTATGTCTGAAACGAGTAATGAAATTAGGCTGACGCAGTACAGCAAGGGATCGGGTTGTGGATGCAAGATTGCGCCGGCCGCGTTGAAGGAGATATTGCACACCACCGATTACTTCCCCAGCGATGAGCGTTTATGGGTGGGAAACGAAACGCACGACGATGCTGCTGTGTTTGCATGGAATGATGAAGAGGGATTGATCAGTACCACCGACTTTTTCATGCCGATGGTGGATGATGCCTACACATTTGGAAAAATCGCCGCCGCCAATGCGCTGAGTGATGTATACGCGATGGGAGGAAGTCCTCTGATGGCCTTGGCTATTCTAGGTTGGCCGATAGAGAAAATTCCTGCGGCGTATGCGGCTCAGGTGCTTGAGGGTGCGCGATACATGTGTCGCATGGCGGGTATTCCACTAGCCGGCGGGCACAGCATTGAAAGCACAGAACCCATTTTCGGATTGTCGGTGAATGGCCGAGTGCGCAAAGAACATTTGCTGCGCAACAGTGGCGCGCAAGAGGGAGATGTGTTGTATCTAACCAAGCCGCTCGGTGCAGGCATTATTTCAGCAGCTATGAAGCGTGGTCAGTTGGATGACATTGCGCATCTCGATGCATGTGTGTCTTATATGAGCACGCTCAATAAATTCGGAGAAGGCATTGCGCGTCATGTAAAAGTGCACGCCATGACCGATGTAACCGGCTTTGGTCTTGCGGGGCATTTGCTCGAAATGTGCGAGGCCAGCGGTTTGAGCGCATCGATTGATTTTAGTGCATTGCCGGTGTATCCTTTTTTGGAGAGCTATGTTGCCCGTCACATTTATCCCGACATGACGATGAAGAATTATTCATACTATGCTTCAAAAATTGATCAGCTCAGTTTGCCTCAGCTATTGGTGATGTGTGATCCACAAACGAGTGGAGGCTTACTCATCGCCGTGCCGCAAAGTTCATGCGCTGAGTTAGAGCAGCGCATGCATGATTTTGGTTTGGGCGCATTCGCTCGGCCGGTGGGACGCATGTGTGCGTTGCAAGAGAAAATTGTGAGTTTGGTCATATGATGATGCAGTAATGTATGATTAATGCTGTTGAGCACTCCGACAACAAAAACTTGCACTGTTAAAAAATTCTTTTACATTTGTTTTGGTCGTGTTACGCACGATGCACCTTAACCAATTTATTAACCCTAAACAATTACACTATGAAAAGACGGTTACTTCTAACCGTGATCATGCTGTGTTCTGCAACATGGTTGTTTGCGCAAGGGCGCACAGTTTCAGGAAAGGTAACGGACAAATCCAATAGCGAATCACTCGTTGGAGTGACAGTCGCTGTGGAAAGTACGGGCCAAGGCGTGTTCACTGATGTGGATGGTAATTACACCATCAGCATTCCCGGCACCGATGCGGTGTTGGTATTTAACTACGTAGGCTACGCAACTCAAAAAGTAAGCGTAGGTGCGCAAACTAAAATCGACATGGCCATGGAAATGACCACGGAGATGAATGAAGTTGTCATCACGGCGTTGGGTATTCCCCGCGATAAAAAAGCCGTGGGATATGCAACACAAAAGGTGGAAGGTTCGAATGTGTCTACGGCACGTGAGACCAACATCGTGAACGCACTGCAAGGTAAAGTGGCCGGTGTGCAAATCACGGGTTCTTCAAACCTTGGCGGTTCATCGCGCATTTTGATGCGCGGTATCAAGTCGGTGTATGGCAACAACCAACCGCTCTTTGTGGTGGACGGTGTGCCGATTGAGAATGGCAACTATGCCACAAGTGATCAATCGCGCAGCGCTCTGGGTTACGACTATGGCAATGCCATACAGGATATCGATCCATCCAACATTGAAGACGTTCAATTTCTCAAAGGTCCGGCTGCCGCGCTATACGGCTCACGCGGAGCCAATGGCGTGGTGCTCATCACTACGAAAAAAGGAAAGTCTACAGGCAAGGGTGCAGGTGGAATCGGTGTTACAGTAACAGAAAACTATGGTTTTGACAAGGTTTACGTACTGCCGAACTATCAAAACACCTATGGCGGCGGTGCTGCTGAGTTTGATTCTTCAGCATTGTTCCCCGGATTGCTCGTGCATGATTACTACACAGATGCTAGCTGGGGTCCGAAATTGGATGGTCAGCCTGTGTTGCAGTGGTACGCATTCGATCAGCGCTACCATCCTGACTTGTATGGAAAAGCAACTCCATGGGAAGCGCATCCCGACAACGTGAAGAATTTCTACAAAACGGGAACTACATCAAACCTCAACGTTTCGCTTGATGGTGCTACCGATCGTTCTACATTCCGTTTGTCGCTTTCGAACTTGAACCAGACCGGTACTTTCGAAAACTCCTCGCTCAAGAGAAATACACTTGGCTTCAATGGCACGCATCGGTTCAATGATAAACTCACTGCCGGTACGAGTGTCAACGTAATTACGAGCAAGGGCAAAGGACGTCCGCAAACAGGTTACAACAACTTGAGCAGTAACTTCACGCAGTGGTTCCAACGCCAGTTGGATTTTACCGAGCTGCAGGATTACAAAAATCCGGATGGAAGCCAGCGCAGTTGGAACCGCTCGGCTGAGGATGATGCATCAATTCCTTTTTGGGACAACCCCTATTGGGTGATGTATGAAAACTACGAGACCGACCGTCGCGATCGTTTGTATGGCAATGCCTACTTGCAATACCAAGTAACGCCTCACCTCTCGATGAAAGGAACAGTGATGAAAGATAGCTACATCGACCAGCGCCAAGAGCGCGTGGCGGTGGGCAGCTTATCGGTTTCCAAGTTTTCAGAACAGAATATTCTGCAAAACGAAATGAACTACGAGTTCATTACGAATTATAAAAACACCTTTTCCAAAAACCATGATGTTACCGCTTTTGCTGGTGCGAACCGTCGTGATTTGAAAAACGACGTCAACAATTCTGAGACGCAGGGCGGACTTAATGTTCCTGGCTTCTACAGCTTGACAAACTCAGCGGGTCCGTTGTTGTTTTCTCAGAGCTACCGCACCAAGCGTGTGAACTCTGTGTTTGGCGGTGTTTCATACGGGTATAAAGGGTTTCTGTTTGTTGACCTGACGGGTCGCAATGACTGGAGCTCTACACTTCCGTCAAACAACAATTCTTATTTCTATTCTTCGGCTTCAACCAGTTTGGTTTTCTCTAAATTGGTGAAGATCCCGAAAATGTCGTTTGGTAAAGTTCGTTTGAGCGTTGCTAAAGTTGGTAACGATACCGATCCTTACAACATCGACAACCGTTTATCACCGGTACAAAACTTCGGGGACTACCCGGCCTACACCATTCCAAACACACTCAACAATCCGAACCTTCGTCCTGAAACCGTGAAGAACTGGGAGGCAGGAACTGAAATGTTCTTCTTTGAAGACCGCGTGCATTTGGATGTGACCTACTACCAATCAACAACGGAAGACAACATCTTCCCTGTGCAGGTTTCAGGTTCAACCGGATATTCTTCGATGTATATCAACGCCGGAACTTTGCAAAACAAGGGATGGGAAGTCATGACGGATTTCACACCTGTGCGCACCAAAGGTGGTTTCGAATGGAACATTGGCGTGAATTGGGCACACAACGAAAACAAAGTGGTTTCACTTGCCGAAGGAGTAGAGTCGATCATTCTTCAACAAGCACCATTTGCAGTTTCTGTTACTGCTCAAGAGGGCATGGCCTATGGTCAGATTATGGGTACAGATTACTCTTATTACAATGGCCAGAAGATTATCGATGGTGGTGCTTATGTGCCAACTGCAACAGTGCAGCCATTGGGATCATACCTAGCGAAATTCACCGGTGGTTTGAGCACTACGTTGAAGTATAAGCGCTTCAAGTTGTATACGCTGTTCGACTTCCAGAAGGGCGGTCATTTGTTCTCACTCAACAACACATGGGGTAAGTACAGTGGCACACTAGCTGAAACGGCTGAAAACAATGTTCGCGAAGATGGTGTTGTGCTTGAAGGCGCGGATTTCACCGGATATGATGAACAGGGCAATGCCTTGTCGAATGGAACAATGGTTAGCGACACTATTGCTGCAATCGATCACTTCTTCGTGAATCAAGGATATGTAATTGCGGCCGCCGACGTGTATGATGCTTCGTTCATCAAGTGGCGCGAATTACGTTTGACATATGATTTCAATCCTTCGCTTTTATCGAAGACTCCAATCCGCGGTTTGACAGTGGGTATTACCGGTCGTAACCTAGCCATCATCAAGAAGAACGTACCGCATATTGATCCGGAAGCCGGACTTAGCACAAGCAATGTGCAAGGTTTGGAAAGCGGTCAATTGCCAACGGCAAGAAACATTTCCTTCTTGATTAGTTTGAAATTCTAAAACCTAAAGATTGAAATCACGATGAAAAAGTCAACATATAAAATAAGCTTTCTTTTGCTCGCGGTGACAGTGTTCATCGCCGGATGCAAAAAGGATTTTGATAGCATCAACGACAATCCAAATCGCCCGGCAGACGCGCCAACGAGCTATTTGCTGACCGCTGCGGAAAAGGGTTTGATGGACAACGTATCTGATGCGTTTTGGGGATGTCAGGTTGGTGGCCAATTGGCGCAGCACTGGTCTTCGAACAACTACTCTTCAGAGAGTCGTTATCAATTCCGCACTGGTGTAACCAATGGTTATTGGACACTGTTGTATGCAGGTGGAAATAACGACGCCGGCAATCAAGTAGGTGGTGTTGTTGATCTGATGCGCATCATTGATTTATGCGAGTCAGATCCTGATAAATACAGCAACTATGGTGATCCGGCCAATCAAATTGCCGTTGCGAAAATCCTAAAGGTTTGGACCATGCAACAGGTAACCGATATCTGGGGCGACGTGCCTTATTCTCAGGCTTGGGATGCGCTGAACACCAGCACACCAAAGTATGATCGTCAAGAAGAAATCTACGGGTATCTCTTGTCTGATTTGAATGAGGCTATTGCCGGGATCAACAACTTGGGCGCTGGTCCTACCGGTGATGTTATCTATTACGGCGACATGAGTCAGTGGTTGAAGTTTGCCAACTCATTGAAGTTGCGTGTTGCCATGCGTATTGCCGATCGCAAGCCTGAAGTGGCTTCTACGGCTGTGAATGAGGCGGTGGCAAGTGGAGTATTTACTTCTAATGCAGATAACGCATTGTTCCCATACTCAACTGTAGCGCCCAGCTACAACATGATTTACTTCAATCGCTATCTCGATGGTCGTCGCGATTACTCGGGTAGCAACATTTTGGTAGACACCATGAAGGCGCTGAACGACTATCGTCTTCCCGGATTTGTGAATCCGGCGACAGCAACAGGCGAGTTCAATGGCGAAGTGTATGGCTTGAGTGAAGGCAATGCAGCATCTACATTGAATAACACGGTTTCACAGTTCAGCACAAAAATGCTGGCAGCTGATTTCCCCGGTATTTACATGCAAAACGCCGAGTGTCAGTTTTTGCTGGCCGAAGCAGTTGAGCGCGGATTCATTGCAGGTAGCGCAGAAGAATATTACAACGCGGGTATAACAAGCTCGTTTGAATATTGGGCCACCGATGACACGGCGCTTGATGCTGCAGCAATTTACATTGCTCAGCCGGGTGTGAGTTACGCGCAACTAGCTGCCGGAGGTAAGACGTGGAAAGAAATCATCGGGATTCAAAAGTGGTTGTCGCTATACACGCAAGGCATGCAAGCCTGGACCGAGTGGCGCCGTTTGGATTTTGGATTACTGCAACGCCCTGCTGATGGTGAATTGGATGGCGATGGAATTCCAAACCGTCTGAAGTATCCCGTAGATGAGCAACTGGTGAATGGCAGCAATTACAGCAACGCTATATCTCAGCAAGGTCCTGACCTCTTGGCCACGAAAGTGTGGTGGGATGCGAACTAATTGATATTGAATTTTGGATTGAATAAAAAAAGCCCCGCGATTGCGGGGCTTTTTCTTTGAGCAGTGCACCCACTTGGGATCGAACCAAGGACCCACTGATTATGAGTCAGTTGCTCTAACCGTCTGAGCTATGGGTGCAAAATTTCGGTTGCGAATATACAACCTTCGGCTTTGCTCAGGTACCAACCTTCGGATTCTCTGAGTTACCAACCTT
>CANHPZ010000057.1 GCA_947462725.1 Flavobacteriales bacterium | reverse complement strand
GGGTTTTCATTCTCGGCATCGAAGGTTTCGGAGACCCATGTGCCGCCGTCTTTAGCTTCAAAAGTTATTTCAACCACACGACCATCAGCCATGTGATAGATGATTCTCTTGTGAAGTTCAATCACATCATAAAAACCTTCAAAGTCGAAGCGCACGCTGTCGTCTTTGGCTGCCATGGTGGCAACGAATTTCCCTCCAACACTCAGGTCATTTATTGAAAAGGGACAGTGCCAATCGTCGCTGGCATGATTCCAATGAACAATATGCTGCGGTTCATTCCAACAGGACCAAACGTTTGCGATTGGAGCTTGAATGAGAGCGCTTACGGTGATTTTAATAGGTGAATTCATGTTGAGCGATTGAGATGTCATTTATCCGCAGCAACGTTACGATTTTTATTGGCGCAGTTTATTTGAAAGATATGTAAATATTTTTTGTGTTTACATTCTAAGTGTTAACGTAAACAATGTTAACATTTTGGCGAGATTTAAAATGTATATACTTTTTATGTGTACATTTATAATGTTAACTTCAAAAACATAAACATATCGCAATGAAAAAACAGAATCGCGGATTATCGGCATTGGCATCAGACCTTCAGATGAAAAAGGGTGAGCTGCTTGAGATGTTAGGTATAAGCAGGTCTCATGCGCACTTGATAGAGAAACACGAACGCTCGATGCCCAAAGATGCATACCTTGTCTCATCTTCACTCCAATTGGCATTGGCGCAATCCGGTAAAAAGGGTAAGACTCCATCCGCAGTAAAGGCATTTCAACCGAAGGATATTCAAAAGCGATTGAGCGAATTGAATTCGAAAATTATTAAAATCAACAGACGCATTGAAAAGTTGTCGGAGAAAGAACAAGCTCGGATGAAAGCCCTTGAGGCAATTAAGTTATGGGAAATCGAACCAAACCTTCCAAAGTCGAAACGTGAGATTTTGATGGATTGGAAAAAGTACCATATCCGTCGCTTGGAAACTTCAGAAACTCCGATGGATTTAGCTGCAGCTCGCACACGGATGGTAGGATTGAATGCAGAGTTGGAAAAGTGGAAAAACTTGGGATAAAGAAAAACCGCAAAGACGCAGAGAAGAAAATTCTTTGCGTCATTGCGGTAAATCAAAAATTATAAATCGAGCATATCGATGATCCTCACCAGATCATCGTCGGTCGCGAAAGGAATCTCGAGTTTGCCAATGCCGTGTTCATTGCGCGCAAGCTTGGCTTTCTTGCCAAACTTCAAACGCAAGTCGGCCTGCATTTTCTGGAATTCGAGCGACAACACAACCTTCTCGGTTTTGAAGAGTTTAGGCGCGTCATCTTCTTTGGCTAACTCTTCCACTTTACGAACGCTGAGGTCCTTCTCGAGGATGAGCTTATAGATTTTCAATTGCTTGGCCTCAGGCGCACAGTTGATGAGTGCACGGGCATGCCCCATCGAGATGCGCTTCTCAATGATGCCAATTTGAATTTCGGGTGGAAGCTTCAGCAAGCGCACGTAGTTGGTCACTGTGGTGCGGTCTTTACCTACACGCTCGGCAAGCTTTTCGGTGGTTAAGCTGCACTCGTGCATGAGGCGCTTGTAGCTGATGGCGACTTCAATGGCATTCAGGTTTTCACGCTGGATGTTCTCGACCAATGCCAACTCGAGCATGTTTTGGTCGTTGGCGGTGCGCACATACACCGGTACTTCTTCAAGTCCGGCCATTTGCGAGGCGCGGAAACGGCGCTCACCGCTGATGATCTGAAATTTCTGAGCCGATACTTTACGAACCGTAATGGGCTGTATAAGGCCCAATTCCTTGATGCTCTGCGATAACTCACGCAGGGCAGTAGGATCAAATTCTTGACGGGGCTGGAATGGGTTGGCCTCTATTTGCGATATGCGCAAAACAGAGATGGGGCCGGCAACGTTACCAACCTCGGCGGTTGGCATGACTTCCGGAATTTCAGCAATGGCGGTGTCTAACGCAGATTTTGCAGGCGCTCCATCCTTCACACTCTTCGATGCATTCTCTAACAGGGCGCTCAATCCGCGACCCAAAGCGGGTTTCTTAGCCATTTTCGATGTTGATGTATTTCTCTTCGTTACTCATTTTGGTCATGGAATTCTTCTGCAGCACTTCACGGGCGAGGTTGAGGTAATTCACTGAACCTTTGCAGCTGGCGTCGTGCATGATGATGGTCTGACCAAAGCTTGGCGCTTCGCCCAATGTGGTATTGCGGTGGATAATGGTGTCGAATACCATTTCCTGGAAGTGCATTTTCACTTCTTCCACCACTTGGTTGCTCAAGCGCAGACGTGAATCGTACATCGTAAGTAGGATGCCTTCAATGGTGAGGTCGGTATTGAGCTTTTGCTGAACAATCTTAACGGTGTTCAACAATTTGCCCAAGCCTTCCAAAGCGAAGTACTCGCATTGTACCGGAATGATGACCGAGTCGCTGGCTGTGAGCGCATTTACAGTTACCAAACCCAAGGATGGAGAGCAGTCTACAATGATAAAGTCATAATCATCGCGTATTTTGCCAAGCGCGTTGCGCATCATATACTCGCGATTGGTGGCGTTGATCAATTCGATTTCAGCACCAACAAGGTCGATATGGGCCGGAATCAGAAACAAGTTCGGATTCTCGGTGTTGAGCACGAGGTCTTTCGGATGTATGTCGTTCACCAAGCATTCATAAATACCTGCTTTGATGTTTTTGGGATCTACACCTACACCGCTAGTGGCATTGGCTTGCGGATCGGCATCTACCAAAAGTGTTTTGTATTCTAAAACGCCCAAGGCAGCTGCTAGGTTGATAGCTGTGGTTGTTTTTCCTACGCCGCCCTTTTGGTTGGCGATGGTTATGATTTTACCCATGTTTGGATGGTTGTGTAAGTTGCTGGTTTGATTGTTTCACGGTTGAAATTTCTGCCGTGGAACGCTACGAAAGTATAGTGGAACAAAGCGTTTCACGGTTTTAAGCACGGTAAAGTTGTGCACACGCTCTTTGTGAGTTCAGTGTTCATAAGTGTAATATGCTCACTGAAAATTAGGGTGTTGAATCGGAATGAAACATGACATACAGTGGTTGCTGAAGTGAATTGTGTTGAAAACAGACCTCATCCGACCAAAGTCTCATGCGGCATCGATGCGAGCCGCAACAAGGGATGAATCATTGTATTTATTTTCTCTGACACCATTGAATATCAGTCGTCCGTGACTATATTCGCGGCCCCTTTCCGAAAGGTAGGTGGTCGCAGCTTCAGCATTCCGGTTGCGAGAAACAACACAGTAAAACCCCTTCTGTCTTGGTGAATGCCTTGATTTTTTCAAGAGACAGGATACAATTAAAACAAAGCCAAATGGCTGATACAAATCTTTCACCGGCTGAAGAAGCCGAAAACAAAAACCTCAACACTCAGAATGAGGGAACTCCTGAAACAGCAGCAAGCGCTGATGATTTGACGCAGGATGAAGAAATCGGTGCGGAAGAACCGCTCGAAATTTTCAGTACTGTTGATGAGCAGATGTACCTTGATGAAAAGGGTGAGTTCAACTGGGATGCCTATGAGGCAATTGGTGGTTACAGCAACGATGAGCGCAACAAGCTCGACAAGATGTACGAGTCAACTCTTTCTGTTGTCAGAGAGCGTGAAGTAGTGAATGGTACAGTTGTAAGCATCAACAAAAGAGAAGTTGTAATAAACATTGGCTACAAATCTGAGGGAGTTATTCCTGCAGGTGAGTTCCGCTACAATCCCGACCTGAAGGCCGGTGATTTGGTTCCTGTGTTTATCGAACAAACAGAAGATAAAAATGGCCAGCTCAATGTGTCGCACAAAACTGCTCGCGTATTTAGCGCTTGGGGCAATGTGAACGCTGCATTGGAAAGCGGCGAGATCATCAAAGGTGAGGTGAAGAGCCGCACCAAGGGTGGTTTGATTGTAGACGTGTTTGGTATCGAGGCATTCTTGCCAGGTTCACAAATCGATGTGAAGCCAATCCGCGACTACGATCAATATGTTGGCAAAATCATGGAGTTGAAAGTTGTGAAAATCAACAACGAATTCAAAAACGTTGTTGTATCGCACAAAGCTTTGATCGAAGCCGAACTCGAAGAACAGAAGAAACTCATCATGAGTGGTCTCGAAAAGGGACAAGTACTCGAAGGTGTTGTGAAGAACATCACTTCTTATGGTGTGTTCGTAGACCTTGGTGGCGTAGACGGTTTGATTCACATCACCGACTTGTCATGGGGCCGCGTAACGCATCCGGAAGAATTGGTGCAGCTTGATTCTAAGATCAATGTAGTAATCCTCGATTTCGACGATGACAAGAAGCGCATTGCACTTGGTATGAAGCAGCTTACTCCGCACCCATGGGATGCTATCGAAGGCACAATGGACGTTAACCAGAAGGTGAAAGGTAAAGTAGTTGTTCTGGCTGACTATGGTGCATTTGTAGAAATCGCTGCAGGTGTAGAAGGTTTGATCCACGTGAGCGAAATGTCTTGGAGCACGCACTTGCGTTCAGCTCAAGACTTCCTCAAAGTAGGTCAGGAAGTGGAGTGTGTGATTTTGAGCGTAGACAAAGACGAGCGCAAGCTTTCTTTAGGTATGAAGCAATTGACACAAGATCCATGGGAAAACATCGAAACTCGTTTCCCTGTTACCAGCAAGCACAAGGCTAAAGTTCGCGCATTCACCAACTTCGGTGTATTCTGCGAATTGGCTGAAGGCATTGATGGTTTAATCCACATCAGCGATCTTTCTTGGAGCAAAAAAATCAAGCACCCAAGCGAATTCTGTCACATTGGTGATGATCTCGAAGTGGTGGTACTTGAGCTTGATAAAGACAACCGTCGTATCAGCCTTGGTCACAAGCAAATTGAGGAAAACCCATGGGATGTATTCGAAACTGTATTTGTTGAAGGTTCGAAGCACCAGGGTACTATCATTCGTAAAGAAGGTTCACATGCTATCGTGGCATTGCCATATGGTTTGGAAGGTTTCTGCATGAATAAGAACCTCAAGAAGGAAGATGGTTCAACTGCCAAAGTAGAAGATGTACTCGATTTCGTTATCGTTGAGTTCAACAAGAACCAACGTAAGATTTCTGTGAGCCATACCGGTACTTGGAAAGAAGATGAGCCAGGAAGTCCAGAAGCAGCAAGAAAAGCAGCTCCACGTGCTAAGAAGCCGGAAGGAGTTGATTCGAATGCTGTGAAAGCGGTGAATTCACAGGTTGAGAAATCAACTTTGGGTGACATCAGCGCTTTGGCCAATTTGAAAGAGAAAATGGAAGGTGGCGAAGCTACCGAAGAGGGCAAGTAATTGAACTCGTAAAATAATTGAAAAGCCCCGACCGCAAGGTTGGGGCTTTTTTGTTGCTGAAATTCTGCAATCCGATAATGCTGCAATCCTTTATTACCTTTCGCCCCCAACAAAAGAAATCAATATGAAGTTAAGAATAATCGCAGCGCTAGTGCTTCTTACCCAAGTCGGAATGGCCAAAGAAGGCATGTGGATTCCATCGTTGTTAAACGTCGTCTATGGCGACATGCAATCACAAGGCTTGCAGCTTACCGCAGAAGATCTGTATGATGCCAATGGCTCAAGTGTGAAAGACGCTATCGTGCTGTTTGGTGGCGGTTGCACGGCCGAAATTGTGAGCAACGATGGTTTGCTGTTTACCAACCACCACTGCGGATTCGATTATATCCAATTTCATTCGTCATTGAAGAACGACTACCTGCGCGATGGCTTTTGGGCCAAGAGCAGGGCAGAGGAGTTGCGCTGTGATGGACTGAGCGTGGTGTTTGTGGTGCGCATGGACGATGTAACCGAAGCGATGCGCATGGGCATAACAGCTGCCATGTCGCCTGCAGAGGTTGACGCACTTTTGCAGAAAAACAAGAAGACCCTAGAAGAGAAATATAAGAAAGAGAATCCGGCTTTGGGCTTACAGCTCAAGTCCTTCAACTATGGCAATCAGTATCTGGCTATCATTACCAAAACATACAACGATGTGCGTTTGGTGGGAGCACCTCCAAGCGAAATCGGTAAGTTTGGTGGCGATACCGACAACTGGGTTTGGCCGCGCCACACGGGCGACTTTAGTGTGTTTCGCATTTATGCCGATGCCAACAACGAACCTGCGAAATACAACGCGTCGAACGTGCCATTCAAGCCTCTTCATCATTTGCCCATCAATATCGGTGGCGTAAAAGAGGGCGACTTCAGCATGGTCTATGGCTTCCCCGGCCGCACCGAGCATTTGCTTACGAGCTACGCCGTCGATTTCATCACAAACAAACTGAACCCGATGCGTATCGATATGCGCGACCAAACCATCGCCGTGTTGCAAGAGAGAATGCGCGCGAGCGATGAGATCCGTATCAAATACGCTGCAAAGCAAAGCGATGTAGCCAATGCCTGGAAGAAATGGAAAGGGCAACAAATCGGTCTCACCAATTTCCGTGCGCTCGAACAGAAGCGCAAGTTCGAAGAACAGTATCTGGCCCAGTGCACCAAGACGGAATTCAAAACCTACGCTGAAGTATTGCCCAAGCTCGAATCATTATACAGTCAGGTCAATCACCTCAACTTCGAAGCCCAGCTGTTTGTGGAGTATATGTATTATGGTCCTGAGCTGTTCAATTTCAGTTATCGCTTCCAGGAGTTGGTCGCCAACTTCGATACGCTGAAGGCTCAAGGCAAATTGCAATCAACCATTGACGAGTTGAAGAAAGGCGCACGCGCGTTCTTCAAGGACTTTGACTTGGCAACTGAAATGCAGATCTATGCTCGTCTTCAACCGTTGTATGAAACGAAATACAATACTCATGATGTGATTGACAATGTTGGCTTGGTCTCAGATTCTGACATGCTGTCGTATTTCAACAAAAGCGTATTCTGCGACTCAACCCTGCTATTTAAGTTGCTCGATAAACCCGGCAAAGGCATGTTGAAGAAGATGAAGAGCGATTATTTCTATTCGCATGCTGTGGCAATGTTCAACGACTACAATACGCGTTTGCGTCCTCAAGTTGGCGACCTCAATAAGCAAATTGACTTCTGGATGCAGAAATACACCGAAGGCATGATGAAGATGTTCCCGGGTAATTATTGGGCGGACGCCAACAGTACGCTGCGAATTTCATACGGCAAGGTGGATGGCAGCTTCCCGCGTGATGGCGAGCATTACACGCCGCATACTACAGCCGATGGGATCTTGCAGAAGTACTACACCGGAAATCCCGATTTTGAAATCAGTCCCAAATTGAAGTCATTGCTCGAAACGCGTAACTATGGTAATTACAGTTCCGGTGGCGAGTTGAATGTGTGTTACACAGGAAGCAATCATACCACGGGCGGCAATAGCGGATCACCTGCATTGAACGCTAAGGGTGAGCTCACGGGCATCAACTTCGATCGCTCGTGGGAAAGCACTATGAGCGACATCATGTACAATCCGGAGATCTGTAGAAACATCATGGTCGATATTCGCTACGTGCTTTGGGTAATCGACGTGTATGCTGATGCCGATTACCTGTTGCAAGAGATGACCATTGTGAAATAACTTCATGGATCCGCGAATTCCAAAGCAATTGACCCGCATGCGCTACGACTTGGAGCGACGCTATGGTGTAACCCGTTTGGGTTGTTTCGATTGTTTTATTGACCATCACCACAATCGACTGTGCGATATCAATGTGTATGTGGAGTTGGAAAAACCATTGGGCTGGAAGTTTTTTGAGTTGAAAGAGTACCTCGAACAGAAGTTAGAGGTGCACATCGATATTCTTACGCCGCGCGCTATTAAGCCGGCGCTCAAGGATGAGATAATGGCTGCTATAGAATTTGTATGAGTGACCACCTATCGCGCTACGACTTTTTTTTGGATGCATTGCTTCAAGCCATGAAGAAGATTCATGCGTATACCGCGAAGTGTAAGTCATATGGTGATTTTACAAGAGACCAATTGGTGAAAGATGCGGTGCTGCGCAATTTCGAAATCATGGGAGAAAGCGTGAAGCATGTGCCTTTCAATTTTCAACGCAAGCACAAGGAATTGCCTTGGAACCACATCTTGGCCTTGCGCAACTTTCTTGTGCATGAGTTTTTTGATGTGGACGATGAAGTGCTTTGGGAGATCATACAGACCGACCTAACACGTAATATTGCTGATTTGGAAGAAATCATCAACCGCAGATCCTGATTAAAGTTGGTCGTTGACAATATGAAAAATTAAGGTTTACTTTCATTGTTCGTTTCATAAGTTCGTAGTTCATGACACCAAAGCAAATCGAATCATCAAAGCCTATCGCGAGAATAGCATATATGCTGCTGAGGTTCATTCGTATTGTCGTTTCATTGTTTGTATATGGGTTGTTGTGCTATGTGATTTTTGCTGTTTTCAGCGTTTTACTTTCAGTCCCTGCTGAAACGCAAAGCCAATCTGAATCGACATACGATGTGTACTTGCTCAAATCGGGTCCGCATACGGATTTTTTCGTTCGAGCGAATACGGACGTTCACAATTGGACCATTGATTTTCCATACAGCAATAATGCGAATCCGGATACTTCTCTTCCTTGGTTGGCCATTGGTTGGGGAGATAAGGATTTTTACCTCAATACTCCGACCTGGGGTGATTTGACAGTAAGCACAGCAGTTGCAGCGGCTACCGGACTGGGAACAGCCGGCATTCACGCTTCATATTATTTCACCGTGCCTGTAGATCGCCCCATCATTCATCTTCAGTTGAATCGCAATCAATACACTCGGCTGTGCAATTACGTGAGTCAGACGTTGATTGCGGATGCCAAAGGCCATCGTGTGATGCTCGAGCCGCTATTACCCGGAATTAATTTTGAGCATGACCGTTATTACGATGCCAATGGAACCTACAGCATGATACACACGTGCAATACTTGGGTGAATAATGGGTTAAAAGCTTCAGGTCAGCGCGCATGTTTATGGACGGGCTTTGCCGAGGGAATCTTCTATCAATATGGTGAATAGGTTATTAGTTTGTCTTACAATCGCATTGCTGCCATCGCTCTCAATAAGCGCGCAGCAACGGTATCTCATTTTCTCAAACGGATACCGCGGATTGCCTATTGATTCTGTAACCACAACGAACGAGATTTATACAATTTCCCCGGCAGGAGGGATGTCGCCTGCAGGGTATTGGTTCGATATGGATGATACGCTCATCTCGCGCTTCCAACCGACAACTCCGGTGTACATTGATGGACATCATCCCGTGTCGACTTCCATGCACCGCAGCAAGGGAAGGAGTTTTTGGTCGTGGTTTGTTACACGCTTCGGATGGATTGGACGAAGCAATTGGGGCTTTAATGATGAGCCAAATCAAGAGGGATTTGATACACGGTTTGAAAATGGTCGGCGATGCGGACAAAATTTTACGCATCAATATTTGAAAACGGGTGTGCACGATACGTTGGACATCGTTTGCCATAGCATGGGTTATGCCTACGCATTGGGTTTTGTAGATGCCGTTCAGCCTTACGTTGTTCTTGGGAAAATTCTGATTATGGCGCCTGAAAGTCCCGGTGTGCGTGGCATGGATTGGAATCGTTTTGAAGAGGTGTGGCAGTATGGAAGCGATCGATTTGAGCCGGGAGCAGATATTACGTGTCGGCAGGACGGTGTAGCTCCACAATGTGCGGTGGCCGGTTTCCAAGATTTGAAGACTGAAAAAGGAGGGCGCCTGTTTATTCCCGACTATGCCAAGAAGGGATTTGTACGAAGCCATCACTTGAGTTATTGGAATTGGTTTTACGACATTAAAAAGGGTGATCGAGGTTGGTTTGGTCGATAGAACGATGCTCAATAGAATAATGAGAGACAAACAGTATGCATGACTTCAACTATTTCTTCAAAGGCGATTCAGATATTGATAGTCCTACATTGGAGGCTTTGCTCAAACAGGTAAAAACTATCCGTGTGAAAAAGGGTGATGTTTTGCAACAGCGCGGTGATGAGCAGAAGCACGCATATTTCGTGAAGCAAGGGTTGCTGCGCAGTTTCAGCATTGATCAAAAGGGGAAAGAGCATATTTTCATGTTCGCACCTGAAGGTTGGATCATTTCCGATATCCAGTCAACGGCTGTGCACTCTTCGGCTGCGTTGTATATCGACGCTCTGGAGGATGCAGAGATTCAACTGATTCGTGATGACCTGTTTGAGGAATTGGTGCAAAATCACATCGGAAGCCACCCCGATTTTGCGCGTCTTGAACTGAATAGGCTGCTGCGCCGCATTGGCGTGTTACAAAAGCGTGTGCTCATGCTCATGAGTGCTTCTGCCAAGGAACGCTATCAAGAGTTTACCGCTACATATCCCAGCATTCAGCGCAGAGTTTCTCAAAAAATGATTGCATCGTATTTAGGTATTACACCGGAGGCATTGAGTCGCATTCGCGTGGGATTGATTAAATCTGAACGTTCACTCAGTGAGAAGGGCTAACTTCTTAGTGACACAGATAAGGTGGGAGAAGCCGAAAAGATTATATTTGCGCCCTTAATCTACCGCTGCCCCTATGTGGAAAGAAACTGATAATAAACTGGTACGTGAATTCCGCTTCAAGGATTTCCAAGAAGCGTATACGTTCATGACCCGTGTGGCATTTTTAAGCGAAAAAATGGGACACCATCCTGCTTGGTTCAACGTATACAATTATGTGCGTATTGAATTGAGTACACACGATGCCGGTGATATTATTACGGATCGCGATCGCAAATTGGCATTGGCAATTGATGAGATTTTACAATAAGAGAAGGAAATAAACTTGCACTTTGGAACCGGCGAAAACGATTTGCTTAGGCTTCCAAAAACGAAAAATACCTATTGATGGAAACCATGGAAAAGGCCGCAGTCAATGTTACTGAAGCCTCAATCACGGGTCGTATGTCGACCTTCAATCACGAACAGCTTGTATTTTGTCAGGACAACGAAACAGGTCTTCGTTCAATTATCGCCATTCACAATACTACGCTCGGTCCAGCAGTTGGCGGCACACGCATGTGGGCCTACGGCACTGAAGAGGAAGCCATAACAGATGCATTGCGTCTGTCGCGCGGGATGACCTATAAAAACTCACTTGCCGGTTTGAACATCGGTGGGGGAAAGGCAGTCATCATTGGTGATGCACGCACCCAAAAGAGCGAGGCATTGATGCGTCGCTTCGGTAAGTTCGTCAATAACTGTGGCGGTAAGTACATTACTGCCGAAGACGTAGGCATTTCCACACGCGACATGGAATACGTGCGTTTGGAAACCAAACACGTGGTTGGTTTACCTGAATATCTTGGCGGCAGTGGCGACCCAAGTCCTGTTACGGCCTATGGTGTATACATGGGAATGAAGGCCAGCCAAAAGGAATTGAGTGGTAACGACTCACTCACCGGAAAAAAAGTTGTTGTTCAAGGTGTTGGCCACGTGGGCGAATACTTGGTTGAACATCTGGTAAAGGAAGGCGCTGACGTAACAATCTGTGATATCTACGAGGATCGTGTGAATGCTGTAGTCAAGAAATATGGCGTAAAGGCAGTAGATCCGAAAGACGTTTACGACTTGCCGATGGATATTTATAGCCCATGTGCATTGGGTGCTACCATCAACGATGAAACCCTGGAACGCCTGAAGTGCAGCATCGTTTGCGGTGCAGCCAACAACCAGCTGAAAGACGAGAAGGTGCATGGTGTTGAGGTGCTCAACCGCGGAATACTCTATGCGCCTGATTATTTAGTGAATGCCGGTGGTATTATCAATTGCTATTGGGAAATTGTAGGCTATAATCGCAATGCCGCATTGGCTCAAGCAGAGGGCATTTATAGCACTGCTCTCAACATATTTAATATATCTAAGACGAAAAATATTCCAACATACTTGGCCGCAAATCAATTGGCTGAAGCGCGAATCGCTTCTATTGCCAAGATCAAGGCGACTATGTAAACTGAACTTTAAACTGCAAATTGTAAATACTATTTATGCTCAACCGACGTCAGATTAGGATAAAATCCATGCAAATCATCTTCGCTTATTACAGCGAAGATCAACCCGACATGGTGAAATACGAGAAGATCTTATTCGAGAGTTTCAATCGCTTTCGTGATCTCTATCTCGCATTACTGATGTTGCCGGCTGAGATGCAGGCCAAGGCCATTGAAAAAATCGAGGCCGGTTTGAACAAGAAACTACCTGCGCAGGAAGACTTGCATCC
>CANHPZ010000056.1 GCA_947462725.1 Flavobacteriales bacterium | reverse complement strand
TTCGAAAACTTGTAACGGCCATAAATTCCAAGAGCATAGCGTGTTTGGCCAAGGTGCATGTCCCAGAAATAATCCTTGCGTTGTTGTTCTTTTCCGCCTATATCGCCGAGATAGTTTGCACCACCCAAGCGCACACCATAATCCCATTGGTATTGGGCCGATGCGGAAACTGAGGCGAAGAGCAACAGGATAAATAGTAGTTTCTTCATGTTGATAGATTAAGGCTCTAGCTGCCAAGCCGCTAATGTAAATTCAATTTTGGATAATTTAAAATTAATTTTCCAATATGAATTGCGTCGGCTTTGCCTGAATCACAGTGGGTTTTTATAGAGGTCTGTGTAATTTGGCGCCTATGAAAACGAGGATTTCGGAGCTTTTTGGGATTGAGTACCCCATCATACAGGCAGGAATGATTTGGTGCTCGGGTTGGGAATTGGCCTCTGCCGTGAGTAACGCGGGAGGTTTGGGGCTTTTGGGCTCAGGATCAATGTATCCAGATGTTCTTCGTGATCACATTCGAAAAACCAAAGCCGCCACTGACAAACCTTTTGGAGTGAATCTTCCGCTGCTTTACCCTCAGATTGCTGATCATATATCCATCCTCATCGAGGAAGGAGTAAAGATCGTTTTTTCTTCAGCGGGTAACCCTAAGACATATACTCCGGTTTTCAAAGAGCATGGAATTACCGTGGTACATGTGGTGAGCAGTGCTAAGTTTGCCCTCAAAGCGCAAGAGGCCGGATGCGATGCTGTTGTAGCTGAAGGTTTTGAGGCCGGTGGTCATAATGGCCGCGAAGAAACCACTACACTTTGCTTAATTCCTGCGGTAGTCGATACCGTCGAGATTCCCGTAATTGCTGCAGGTGGCATTTGCGATGGACGAACTATGGCTGCCGCTCTCACGCTCGGCGCAGAGGGCGTGCAAGTGGGAAGTCGCTTTGTGGCGTCGCAAGAGGCATCCGCTCACCAAGGGTTTAAGGATACCGTAATTCACACTCAGGAAGGGGGAACTCAGCTTACGCTTAAGGAATTGACCCCCGTTCGACTCATCAAGAATCCATTCTACTTGGAGGTTGAGCAAGCTTATAGCAGCGGAGCCGGAATTGATGAATTGAAAACACTTCTTGGAAGAGGCCGCGCCAAGAAGGGGATGTTCGAGGGCGACCTGGTCCAGGGTGAATTGGAAATAGGGCAGGTTGCTTCTCAACTCAAGGAAATTTTACCGGCAGCCACCATCGTGCAGCGCATGATAAATGATTGTCTGCATACCTTTTCCAAGTTCAGCGATTTGCGGTAATTGGCCCCAACACATTCAAGTTCATTTGTTGAGAACTCTAATTACAGAGCTCGGATTGATTGTCTTTTGAACCAACTTTTGCGGGATGGATTGACATTGAGCAGAAGAATGAATTAGCATGCAACCAAAATAGCCTGTACTGCGTGTAATAAGTGTTCACTTTCTCCGTTCGACGGCAGCCTTTTACAGTATTTGAGTTTTGGATAATCGTTATTTTATATACATAGTTTCATTGGTCCTATTTGCGTGGCCAATGCATGGCTATGGGCAAGACGCCCCGGCAATTGAATGTCTGCAGGTGAATGTAAATGGTGATGTAACTCTAAACTGGGCCATACCCACAAATACAGTCGGCTTCAATCATTATGAGGTTCTCTATAGTGTTGATCCGGCTGTGACATTTAACTCGCTAGCGAATAACCTTGCCCCTGTATCACTCAATACCTACACGCACCTCTCGAATATCGGTTTAACCAATAATATTTATTACACGGTTTTGGCATGGTACGACGATGGGAGTGGAGGATTGACTGCAGCATCATCGGATACGTTGAGTACAATTTATTTAGAGTCAATCATCGCCACCAACAGTTGCGTCAATTGTGAAGGCATTCCTTTGTTGAATTGGAATTTGCCTTTTGCTGATCCTGCAGAGTCAGCAGGTGCTACGGTGGAAATCTATTGTAACTATCCGAGTGGCACTATGCAATTGCTTGCGACGCTCGCGCCGGAGACGGATGAATACCTTCATTATATCTACAATTGTGCTCATGAGCAAATGGATTTTCAAATCAAGTTAGTGATGCCACAAGGATGTGAATTCGTGAGTAATGTAGATGGCGATTCTTTTTGGGACGGTGTCTTTCCTTCAACAGGTATTCTATCGGGTTTATCCATCGACACCAATGATGATGTGGTAATCGAATGGCAAGAAAGTGTATCACCAGATGTCAGTTATTACTGCATTTATTATTGTGAGCCGGATAGGACCGATTCTATCGATAGCGTGAGTGTTGCAGAGCCCAATTGGTATTTGGATATGACTTACAACCCGAATGACGTCAATGCTGGAAGCTATACCATTGCAGCTGTTGATCGTTGCTGGAACCATGATACCACTGTTTGCTATTCGGTTATGAATCTGAGTGTTCAGTCGTATGTTACGTGTGACGAAAGTGTTGGGTTGAATTGGACGCCATACACAGGATGGTCCAACGATCCAACGTACTACATCATCTATGAATCTTTCTCAATTACCCCGGTATATGCGAATCTGGATTTCATAGCCATCGACACGGTTACCTCATTAAGTTACTACGATCCAGTATTGCAGTTTGGAGGCTACAATCATTATCAAATACAGGCTGTAGATACCGCTACAGGATTTAGGGCTACCTCAAACGCTGATGGTGCTTTTGTGAATAGTTATGCGCCGCCGGAGCGATTAGAAGTTGAGACAGCTACAGTTATTTCGAATGACACCGTGCAGATCACGCTAGGTATGCAACCAACTGTTGATACCTTCCGATACGAACTTCAACGCTTGAGTGAATCAACTGACAGTTGGGAGGAGGTAGTGGTGAGGGATACTAGCGTGGCTATGTCAATTACCTTCTTGGATGGTGAGCGGGCTGCGGATGTGTTTTCATACACGTATCGTGTTATTGCTTACAATTCCTGTGGCATGTCTGTGGATACAACCAATATCGGAAGGACTATTCTTCTCGATGGTGAGGCCAGTCAGGAGCGGTTGGTTAACACGCTGGCGTGGTCTCCATATGCAGACTGGTCGGAGGGTGTGGAGCGCTATAACATCTATCGAAGCATTGATAAGGGACCATTTGAACTCATCAATGAGTTAGGTGGTGGGGAGCTATTGTTTTATGAAGATGATGTGTCTGAATTGACCGGTTCCAGTGGAGAGTTTTGCTACCATATTGAGGCCGTAGAGCGCAGTGAAAGCGGAAGGACGCCGTTTATTTCACTATCCAATGAAATTTGCCTGTCCATTCAACCATTAATCTGGGTGCCCAACACCATCGTTGCCGGTGGATATAATCCTAACTTTTTTCCGGAAATCTCTTTTGCCTCAGTCGAGAGTTATCACATGGTAATCTTTAGTCGATGGGGTGATTTGATTTATGAAACTACGCAGATTAAACCCGGGTGGGATGGCACCTTTGAGGGTTCATATGTAAAAGAAGGGGTATATGATTATTACCTCACAGTAAAAGATGGCAAGGGTCGAAACATTGATCGTTTTGGCTTCATTACTTTACTCAATTATGATTGAGCGCCTTCTCACCACACTGTCCAACCGCCCTCAACAAGCATGTTGTCTCCTGTAACGTAGCTGCTTGCATCACTCAGCAGGTAAATCAATGCAGGGGCTACTTCATGATTGTAGCTCAGACGTTCCATGGGAGAAAATTGCGCGAAGTTTTTTTCGAATTGTTCTTCGTGATTGTTCCAAACACCGTGTGGTGTAATCATATTCACGCGCACATTTTTTGAAGCCCAATAGCTTGCCAGATAACGCGAGAGTGCATCAACCCCACCTTTGCTTGCGCTATATGCGGCAGGACAACCTAGGGATGTGCCTTTGTAAAGGTTTTGGTTAGGCGCAACAACGCTATAGGTACTTGGGATATTCACAATACTGCCTTTGCCTTGCTCAGCCATATAGGAGCCGATAATCTGACAAAGCAGAAAAGTTCCTTTGAGGTTAACTTCTACCACTGTATCCCAGTTTTCTTCGCTTACCAATTCGAAAGGTTCAAACTTGAGATGCGTTTTATTTTGATGTCCGCAAACCAAGCCGTCCATGCGGCCGAATGTTTCCAAGACTTTAATCTTGAGAGCTTCAACTTCTTGTTTTGAAGTGACATTTAATGAAAAGCCTAGCATTTTTCTGCCATGTTTTTCACTCAATGCCTCTGCAAATGCTTCAGGATTGGCTGCTGGAATGTCTGCACATACAACGTGAGCGCCGAACTGCGCTGCAGCCTCACAGAAGGCGCGACCTATAAGTCCGCATGAACCGCTTATGACAATGACCTTATCATGGAGTTCAAATTTTTTCCTGAAATCTATTACGGATGGATCGGTAGTTTTCATATCGTTTTTTCCAACGTTTTGTAGGTTGTTCGAAGAATTAGGTAAATCCGAAGTCGGATGCGCGCGCGAAGATAAAGATCAACTTGCCTTCTGTTGCCGTGAATTTCGGCAGAATCATGGCTACTCACACAACGCCACACATGAGTAAAGGTCGAAAGGCTGGAGTATTAATGTGTTAGATGTACTTGCGGAATACGGGTTTGATGGGCTCGCCTACTAGGTATTTTTCAAAGCCTTCTTCTAGCCCTTTCTTGAATACAGTGCAGGATTCGTCCATGGCTTGTAGTATGGTGTCAACATCTTCATCGGTGTGTGAAAAATGAGGACAGAAAATGCCTTGGAAGAGAATGCCGCGGGCAATCAGTTCCTGATGAAAGAGCGTACGAAGTCCAAAAGAGTTTTGGCCTTCCTGATCAAAGTACCCCAAGGAAGCATGCCAATTGAATTGCATGTTGCGGATGTGGTTCGATAAACCATGGTTGGCAATTACTGCGCGACTCCCGTCAATGAACTTTTGACCCAGACGCTGATTGTGGCCAATGACATCATTCTTTTCGAATTCATCCATTGTTGCAATGGCAGCCGCAATGCTGCACGTTTCTCCTCCGTGTGTGGTGCTTACGAGAAACAATTTTTCGGATCCCGTGCGGCGAATACCGCCTAATTCCAGGACTTCCTTTTTGCCCGTCATGCAGCAAAAGGAAAAGCCGTTTGCGATACCCTTTCCCCACGTGGTTATGTCGGGTGTCACTTCGTATTTGGTCATTGAACCCGGATACGCTGTTTTGTAGCCAGTAATCATCTCATCCATTATCCATAGTGCACCATGTTTGTGCGCAAGATCGATGGCGTCTTTCAGGTAGTTGTTCGGCAACAGGTTGAATTTTTCCGGTTCCGAAATAACACATGCGATATCGTTAGGATATTGATTGAAGAGATCGATGAGTGATTGTATGTCGTCTGATTTGTATAACACCGTCAGTGCGGAAATGTCGCTTGGAATGCCGCTCTTGACATCGGTGCTTCCGATAAACCAGTCGTCATAGGAGTAGAATGGATGGTCGATTGGTCGAGCGACAAGTTTACGTCCGGTATAGGCGCGAGCGAGCTTTACAGCTGCTGTCGTAACTACTGAGCCGTTCTTGGCAAACTTAATCATGTCGTGTCCGGGAACATTGGCCAAGAAGCGCTCAGCAACTTCGCGTTCGATAGTAGATGGTCTGCTGAAGTTGTTGCCCTTGAGCAGTTCTTTGGTTACACGCTCCACAACGGGTTCGTAGGCGTGGCCAAGACTTATTGAAGCCAATCCACCGAGGCATTCTATATACTCATTGCCATCAGGATCCCATACTTTGCTTCCTTTGCCATGAGTTATTGCCGCCGGCGAAAGGATAGGGAATTGATCATCACCTTTTGAATAGGTGTGAGCACCGCCCGGAATGAGGTCATGAATGTGTTGGCGATAATCATCACTGTTCTTGAAGTTGTTGATGCGATTAGAGTTAAGCGTTGGCATATCAATTCGATTTAAATCGTACGGTCGTTGAGCAATGATTTTTTATATCCGGAGTTGATCACGCTTTCCTGGTTGATGGCGAGAATTTCCGGCTTGCGTTTCAGCAAATCCACCACTTCAGCGATGCTGAAATCAGGAATGTCTTTTAGTTCTTCAAAGATACGTTCGGCCATACGCAAATCGTTTTCGGTATCAACTGAAAGTTTGAACGTATAATTACTATGAGCTTTGCGCCAGCCAAGTTTGAAGTGTCTGCTGTTTTTGATGTAAGGCATCACATGTTCTCTTTCGCTCATCAACGTGGCGTTTTCGGCAGCAAATTTCAGCGCGTCGAATGAAGTGACCTCTGTATCAAATCCGTCTTCGAGATAGTTCGGTTCTTGGTTGCTATTGGAGAAATAATCCACCTTAAAGCGATGAAATTCGCCCACCACGAAATCCACCACTTTCCATGAATGAATTGGGTTGTCGCAGCAAATCCGAATGATGGCATCGCCACTTTGCGCGCCACTTTGCAGTGCGGCCTGAAGAAACCGATCGAGTACATCCCAATCGCTGCCGCGGAAGTAGTTCACTTGATGTTGGATGCAAAACTCTTCAATGGCGTCATCTTCGGAATTGGTAGTGGTGGCAACAATAAACTTATCGATGGTTTGCGACGGCTTCAGCCTATCCATCAATTGGAGCAAAATTGGTTTTCCGTGCACAGACCTAAGCACTTTGCCCGGTAATCGTGTGGAGCCCATTCGGGCTTGAATGATACAGATATTCATCGAGTCAATTCTTCACTGAAAATACCCATGTAATATTTGTCAATGTATTCTCCATCGCAAAAAATTTGCTTGCGCAGGCATCCTTCGTGTTTGAAGCCAATGCGCTCATAAAGTTTAATTGCCCCGGGGTTGTTGGCGTAGACAGCCAACACGACCTTTCGCAAGTTGAGTTTAGTAAAGGCATGATGCAAAGTGAGCCGGCACACTTCCGTGCCGATTCCTTTTCCCCAATAGGTTTTGTTGCCAAGCAGCAAGCCTAATTCGCATGTGCGGTTTATCCAATCGAATTGATCCAACTTGATATTACCGATGTGCGTATTATTATGCGTGTCGCAGATAGCAAGCATTATGGCTTTTCTGCCGTTGCTCACTTCGGCGATATATTTTTTAAGATCCTCAATCGTTGAGGGGAATGCTCCCGTGGCTAGTCCCCTGGTGGTTTCGGGATCGTTAATCCACGATAGGTACTCGTCAGTAGCGTCTTCTGCTGTTATAGCACGCAGATAAATCTGTGCACCTTCAATGAATCGGTTCATCGGCCATGTTTGGAATTCAGTAAATCGAGATGCTTCTCCATTTCAGTCTCATTTTTTGTGAGGTTACTATCGTGCATGCGGTAGCGGTATAGCGGAAGAACAATGTTGTAAATGTTGTACCGACTTGTCCATCGAATACGCAAGTCTTCCTCTTCTCTAGCACGAAACCCTTCATCATATAATCCAATGTTGAACAAGAAATCTTTTCTAAACATAACGCCGCAAGCAATGGGTTTTTCTGCTGCGTTTACGTGTTCAAGGTGCTTGCCGCGTTCATCCACTAAATAGTAGTCTACCGACACGGCATCAAGACTTGTATTTTCTTCCAGAAATAACTTCTGTAGACGAAGTGTTTCTTTATGTATGTAGTCATCAGCATCGAGGAAAACGATGAACTGGCCCTTGGCTTTTTTAATTCCGAAGTTTCTAGCACCCGCGAGTCCTAGGTTTTCTTCCAAATTGAATACACGACAATCCTGTTCGAAGTTTTCCAGTATTTGCTTTGTGCCATCGGTTGAACAATCATTCACCACAATTATCTCAAACTGATCATGTGCAAGACTTTGATCAACTGCGCTGCGAATGGCTCGCTCAACATATTGCGCATAATTGTATGTGGTAATGATAAGAGAAACCATAAATGTGATGGCTAGGTAGACTTTTTGCGACGCTTAGACTTCACGGATAAATCTTCAGTGTAATAATTATTACCATACATATACCCCCCATAGGTGTTGCCATACCCGTAGCCATATCCATATCCGTATCCATAGCGATAAGCATACTTGCCGTAGTAGTATTTCCAGCGCTTCTGTTTGATGTTATTCAGAATAATCGCATTCTTACGCAGGTTATTCATCAACAGTACATCCTCTAAGTGGCGAACACCGGCTTTAGTAGCTTTTTCAGTATTCAAAACGAAAATACCAAGGTCAACCTTACTCAGCAATACAAGGGAGTCACTGATGAGGAGCAATGGAGGCGTATCGATAATCACATAATCATAGGTTTGCAGCGTCTCGCTGAAGAGTTGATCAACTCGGTCATTGAGCACCAATTCGGATGCGTTGGGCGGCACAGGACCCGCTGAAATTGCATCTAAATTTTCTACACTGGTGGCGACTATGCTATGCTTGTAATCTGTTTTGCCAATAAGGAATGAAGAAATACCGCTGACATTCTCAAGCTTGAGTGATTTGTGCACTTTTGGTTTGTGCATATCGAAGTCGAGAATCAGTACCTTTTTAGAAGCCTTAGCCAGGACAGATGCAAGATTGACGGATACGAAAGTTTTTCCTTCCCCTGGATGCAACGAGGTTACAAGGATTTTCTTTGGCCCTTCATCCATAAGGATGTATTGAAGGTTGGTGCGCACCGAACGAAATGCTTCGCTAACGTTGGAACGTGGGTTTGTAGTAATAACGATAGGGTCAAGATCAACGTCTTGGTAGTTCGGAATACCACCTAGAATCGGCATGCGTGTTAGCGATTTGAGTTCGCGGGTGTTTTCTATGCGCTCAAAGAAAATCGCTCGCACAATTCCGATGATCAAAGCAATGAAGAAACCGACACCGATGTAAATCCAAATCGTACTTTTCTTTTCCGGACCAACAACACCCAATGAGCGAGCAGCTTCAATAACGCTTGTCTGAGGAATAATACCGGCCCTGGCAATAACGGTATTCGCCTTTTTCTGGAGCAGGAAAGTGTACTGGCTCTCATTGACGGTCATCTTACGCTCGATGCTCAACAGATCGCGTTGTGATCGAGGAATATCTCTCAGAATATCCTCCGCTTCCATGTGTTGCTCACGCATGCTAATGATGCGCTTCTCAATCTGGCGTTTGTTGTCGGATGTATACCGGAAAATACTGTTGCGGATGGTCTTAACAACCGAGTCTACCTTTTGAACCCTGCGGTCGGAGGGCTTCATGTCTACCAAAAGCTCCGTCCTTCTTTGGCGCAAATTGAAAAGGTCCATCACGAGGCTGTTCAACGATGCATCTTCTGCTTCCAAAATGTTCATTGGAGGAATGATGGACATGTCTTGTTCTCTTGTAAGAAACTCTTCCAAACTGCTTAAAGCGCTTGATCGCAGTTTCAATTTGCGCTCTTCGGTTTCAGTTTGCTCTAGCTTTTTGAAAGCCTGCGCTTGCTCAATATTGAGGTCAAGGATGTCTTTGCTTGCTTTGAAGTTTTCAATTTCTTTCTCCAAAGAATCCATCATGTGCATCAAGCCGTCGATCTGCTTGTCGATATACTCTTCTGTTTTCTTGTTGACGAACAATTGATTTTCCAGCGTATAGTCGATATACACTCTGGCGAGTGTGTCCAGGAATATTTTTGACCGGCTTTCCAGCATGTCTTTCATGGTTAATGAAAGAATACTGGTGAATTCTTGGTTTTCAATGGTAAGGCCAGACCTGAAGCGGTCAATGAGAATGTCCGGGTGTTGAACGGTGAATTGGAAATTCTGCTCTTGAATGCTCTTGAGACTAATTTCATCCACCCGCGGCATGAGGTTTACTTGAATAACGAAGTTTACATCTTCATTGAGTTTTCCGAATTCGAATTCATGAGTAAGCTTTTTACCATCAAGTTCATAGCTGATGGAGTAATGGCTTAAATCAATGATTTTCAAGTTAAGAGGTCTTCCATAGAGTTTTTTATCCATGCGGCGCCAATCGCATTCAACATCAAAGAACGCGAAACGGTCTACCTGTTCAGTTTTTACACGGCCTACCAAAAAATAGCTTTTGGTAAAATCCACGCGATCCATCACTTTTCCAATCAAGTCATAAGAGGTTAAGATTCTCTTCTGGTTCGTTATGTCTTGAATAAGTGAGTAATAACCAATGTCTTTGAAAATTTGCGTTTGGTAGTCGTACGTTTCATTGGATTTCAATAATATCTCTGTTTTCGCTGCGTAGATATTAGGCAATCTGTGCGTGTAAAAAAGAGCGAACATCCATCCGATACCCGAGAAGAGAATCAAAAGGTACCAATTCTTGCTAATAAACTTAACAATGGGCCTTAAGTCATCGGCGTCCAAGAAGTTGGTTTTTTGTGGTTGCGGAGTCGCGGTCGACATAGTATCGTATGAGAGGATTCTAGTAGGCGGGCAAATATAGGCTCAGAATGGCTCAAACCCAACGTTGTCCTAAATTGGACGCTTATTCATAAAATTTTAGTCTCATACCAACTTTCGATTACATTTGTGTTGTTCAAAATCTTACGCATATGCCAAAAGTTTATTTGGTTCTGTTGACCACCGTTTTTTTCCTCTTCTTTTTTACACCCGTATTTGCTCAGCCGGGTCCACCGATGGGGCCGCCATGTGGTGGTCCATTTGGACCAGCTTGCCCGATAGACGGCGGTATCAGTTTGTTGGTAGCAGCTGGTTTGGCTTATGGCGGTAAGAAAACATACGATATTAGCCGCAAGCAGGAATAAATGTTTTTCAGCCTGAAAAATCAGCTCTTTCGTTTCATTCTCTTAAGTACAATCCTCTATTTGGGGTGGACTGCGTTGTATGAGTTCTATTTGCATAAGCGCACGTCATTCGACGCCTCCGTAATCCATGCTTTGGTTGTTACTGCCGAAGGCACACTTGAAATTTGTGGGCAGTCTATTACCGACTACACAGCTGTAGACGGCGAGTTTCGCCAGCATGTGGGAATTGCTAACTCTTTAGGTGTTACCATCGGCGCCCCGTGTGACGGCGTTGTTCTGTATGTTCTATTTGTCTGTTTCATTGCAGCATTTCCCGGGCCTTGGAAACACAAATTATGGTTTTTGCCTTTGGGTGCCTTATCTATTTTCTATATCAATGCCTTGCGCGTTGTGGCATTGGCTGTAATTGTCAGTATCAATCCTGACTGGCTCGCATTTAATCACGATTACACGTTCACTATTCTGGTATACGCCTACGTATTTGCACTTTGGGTGATATGGGTGAAATGGTTCGCCAATTTGAATCAATCTAAGGTGCACACAGCGACATGAAGAAATCAGTCATTCTCGTGTTAATGGTTGTGTGTGCATTGGTTGTTGGGTTTTATCAGGAACGAATCAAAATCAGTGTCAATTACGTGTTGGAGTATGGCGAGTCCATTCCCGGATTTTTTCAGATGAGTGCAAGCCAAAAACATGAGGCAATTGAAGCGCAGCGTGTATTTGCACCTTTTGATTATTACCACAATCACTCAACAGAGGCATGGATTTATAATTTGAATCAATCCCAATTGGTGAAGTTAAAATGGTCGATTACCGGATTTTTCCTTGTCTTGTTTTGCTTAATCAATGCGTCCATTGTGTGGCTGGTCAGCAATAACAAAAGAATGGTGCACTGGGTAGTGGTTTTTTATGCCGGATTGACCCTCATTGCATTTTCTATTTACGTTTTTGGGCATTTATCGGGATACACCGCACAAGCCTATGCGATGAGCAGAAAAGTCACCGGAGCATTGCAGTCCTTGGTGCCATCTATGATAATAGTACCGGCCTTATGGCTTCTGAAAATCCAAAAACGTCAACATGAAAGCACTTGATGAAATGCCAGGTCACGCCAGGGTGTGGCTGTATCAGGCATCACAATTCTTAACCCATGAGCAGCAAGATTTACTTCACAAGGAGCTAGCTGATTTTATAGTCCAATGGACTTCACATGGAGCCCGCTTGGATGCTGCGTTCGGTGTATACTATGATCGTTTGGTGGTTATTGCCGCCGATGAGCAAGCGGCGCAAGCGAGCGGCTGTGGAATCGATAAATCCGTGCATATCATGCAAGAGCTTTCTGCGAGTATGGGAGTTGATTTTTTTCAGCGCACGGTTGTGCTTTTCAAGGCGGGGGAGGAGTGGAGCGAGGCCCCGATTCATGAATTCTGGGCCAAGCGCAAAGCGGGTTTGATCAATGAAACCACGCAGGTCTTGGATACTACAGTGAAAAACTTGGATCAGTTGCGCACAGCCTTGGTAGTGCCGTTTGGAGAAAGTTGGCACGCTGAAATGTGGGGGCGCTAACCGTTTTTTTTGAGCGATATCAGTGATTTCCAAGGTTCGGTTTTTTTTTTCATCAGTTTTTTGTGAGAGCAAGCGTTTGTCTTCTATCTTGCGCTCACTTTTTTTAACCAAACCTAAATCTTCACGCATCATATCCGTCATGGGATTGATGTTTACCAGCGAAATTTAGTGGTGGAAATAAATTGGAACGATGGCCGAATGGCTTCAGTTATAGTTAAGTTTATTTTTTTGATGAGTGTATTAACCAAAACCAGATTTTTGATGAAAACTTTTACGAGATTAGGTTCATTTCTAATGATCGTTTCCGCGCTCTGTTGGGGCACGGTGAACGCTCAGTTAACGTGCGACTCACCTACGGTGATCAACTGCGGTGAGACTTTGTTCGGCTCGACAACAGGT
>CANHPZ010000055.1 GCA_947462725.1 Flavobacteriales bacterium | reverse complement strand
TTCACAGGAACTGACTGCACTATAAGCGGTGTGATGGCTCGCGATTGGAAGGTTAATCATATTGGTGATTGCGGAACTGTGACCTTAAGATTTGATATGACCGGCGTCGCTGGATTTACTGGAAATGATTTACATGTCTTGGTTGATAGTGACGGTGACGGTTATGACGATGAAACGCCCATTTCAGGAAGTTATTCAGCGCCTTATTTTACAGCAACTGGTGTAAGCCTTCCCGATGATGTGAAGTTTACTCTTTGCACCGCAAATACACATTATTACGCTGTTGTATCAGGTCCTTCAAGCGGAGCAATTTGGGCAGTGGCTCCAGATGGAACACCTGGTTTATTGAGCGCAACCTGCAGCAAGATGGATTTGACAGTCAATGCCGGAGTAACCTTAGATAATGATTGGGCTTCTTTGTCATGCCGCAATTTCACTGTTAAGGGCAACTTCAATTCCGGAGCATCCTCGTCGCAGAATGTAATTATTTATGGTAATGTTGTTTGCGATGGCACATGGAATGGTCAATACGCAACGATTAATATGCAAGGCACTGATGCGCAAACCATATCCGGTTCACGATACTTGAATGCTTATTCTGTTTCCATTTCTAATTCTGCCGGTGTAACTATAAACAACTTGGGATTGCGCCTTACCAATAATCTTGGGCTTTCCTATAGCGGTGTTCTGAACACCAATAACAAATTGGTTTTACTCTCGAATAGCAGCAATACAGCAGAGATTCAATCACTCAGCGAAGGAACAATCAATGGTTCGGTGATGATTTATCGCTATCGCCCTGCGTCAACTGCTGGTTGGGTTAATCTATCGTCCTCTGTTCAAAATGCGACAATTGCTGATTGGAATGATGATATCATTACTACAGGATTCCCGGGTTCGGATTATCCTAGCTATAATTTCAAAAGTGTTCAAACATACAATGAGACCGCAGCAGGCGATGAAACACAAGGTTATGTGGGAGCAACCAACGTAACGAATCCATTGGTTCCGGGATTAGGCTATATGGTGTATATGCCAACCGGAGCTGCTACAATCGATGTGCTAGCTCCGATTAATTCAGGCGACATTACATTGCCGATAACCTACACCGACAATGGCTCAGGACGCGGATGGAATATGGTTGGAAATCCATACCCCGCTACAATTGATTGGACATCTTCTTCATGGACAAAGACCAATATTGCCAATGAAGTACACGTATGGAATTCGAATTCGAACCAATATGTTTCTTACACAGGTCTGATGAATCAAAGTCCACTGATTGCGCCAGGTCAATCATTCTGCATTCGTGCTAATGGCGCAAGCCCGCAGTTGATTGTGCGTGAAGGTTGCAAGGCCAAGTCGCACGGTACGTTCCGTACCTTGGAAACGAGCAATGATTATTTGACGCTGCATGTGCAAATGAACAATCTGGAGGACCAGACCATCATAGCTCGCACTGCATTCACGACTAAGTCGTTTGACGAATCTTATGACGCCATGAAGTTGCGCAGCCCTGTTGCTGAAGTGCCTTATATGGCCACAATAGACGATGCCGGCAATAATCTTTCAATCAATGCCATCAATAATGAGTCGCAAGAAACAATTATTCCTATTCGTATCGAAGCTGGTGTAACCGGAATCTATACATTAGCAGTAACCGGGTTGGATGCCTTCGCACAAGGATCATGTGTAACCCTTGAAGATGTTTTTACGGGAACTACATATGTGCTAAATGAAAGCACACCTATTGAAATGCCCCTGGAAGCCGGAGATAAGACGTTGCGCTACCAGTTGCGCATTGGTGGCACATCATTGAGCGCTGTTACTGATGCCGGTTGCTCAACCAACGATGGCGGCACTGCTACAGTAGTAACGCCCGCCAATACGACGTCGGTGGTAGAGTGGTATACTGAAAATGGAACTCTAATTAGCACGACAACCCCAGCAAATGGTGTCGCAAAAATTAAGGGTTTGGCTAGTGGTAACTACACCGCTCAAATCAGCAACAATGGCGCATGCGGCACAACAACCGTTGCCTTTGCTGTAAATGAATCCAATAAGATTGCCGCATCTGCTGTGGTTATGCCAACCAGTTGTGCAAATACGGATGACGGAGCCATTTCAATTAGTATTAGCGGCGGCGATGGTCCATACACGATTACATGGGCCAATGGATCGACGGGTTCAATGATTGAAAATGCAACTCCGGGTAAATATGTTGCGATGATTAGTGATAAAAATGGCTGCACCGGTAAGTTCGAATTCGAATTGCCAACCGCAAGCGCATTGCGCAGTAAATTCGAAGTGTCCAATCAAATAGTTGAATTGGTTAATGGACAAGCAACTGTGACGTTCACAAATTTCAGTGATGAAGCTGAAAGTGTTGCTTGGAATTTTGGTGATGGCAGCGATGAGTCTTCAGAAGATCAACCTACGCATTCATACCAAACCGCTGGCACGTATGATGTAATGCTCAAGGCCATGCATGATAACTGCGAATCGGTAAGCACGAAAACAGTTGCTGTCACTGATCAAGGCCACGCAGAAGAATTTGCCGGAGATATTAAGGCTACCATGACAGACAATGGAGTTCAATTGACATTCTCCTTTGATCAGCAGAAGAGTTTGAGAATTAGCGCTTACAATGTGGTGGGTCAGCAATTGATTGAACCGATTGTAGGTGTGTATGGAAAGCAAACCATTATGTTCAGTGATCGTCGATATGCTTCGCAGGCCTTGATTGAAGTCACTGATATGAGCACAGGTGATAAAGCGTTGATTCGCATGGGAAGATAAACGTATAAACTATAGATATGGACAAATGGTCTCGGCATATGCCGAGACCATTTTTTTTTCATCTTTGTGCCATGCAAGAAAGTTGGTTTGAAACATTTCTGTACATCGCAGTGATAGTGGTGGTGGCAGCTGTAGGCTTGGTGATGTATCGCAAGGAGCTGAAGTTTTTATTCAGAGGAAAAAAGGCTCAGGGAACGATAGTCAATTGGATGTCGGCTGTCATTGGCGGCAAGCGATATTACTATCCCATGATAGAGTATACTCCGACGGGTTTTGAGCGTCAACTTTTTCGTGCTGAAGAACGCTGTGAGGGAGAGCCAATGTATGAGCCGGGTACCGAAGTGACAGTGCGCTATCTCGAGTCAGATCTGGAGTTTCGCAAAGTCATTTATCCGGGTAAAAACTAAATCTTGGTTCCGTCTTTTAGGCTGGTTAGGATATGAATGGCGCGTTTCAATTCGGTTACATGATCGAAGGACATGCGCAGGCTTCCATCTTTTTCATACATCTTACCATTCGACGGATTCATTTTAATGAATTCTAAAACGTGCGAGAATTTATCGCTCTGATAGAATGGTGAATTTTCTTTAGTGATAAAGTAGCCAATCATTTTTCCGCTCTTCAGTACCAGTTTTTCAAATCCTATCTCACGAGCAAGCCAACGCAGTCGCATGGTTTCTATCAGCGCAATAGTTGGTGTCGGAATCTCACCAAAACGATCCACCAGATTGCTTGTGAATTGTTCCATGCCTTCCTCCGTGGCAATGTCGTCAAGCTCTTTGTATAAGGCAATTCGCTCGGCAATGCTGCTTACATATTGATCGGGTATAAGAATTTCGAAGTCGGTTTCAAGTACAGTTTCACGCACGAAATTTTGCGTGCGCTTAATCTCTTCCTCATATAAATCTTTGAAGTGTTCTTGCTTGAGTTCGTCTATCGCCTCGTTGAGAATTTTCTGATAGGTTTCAAATCCGATGTCGTTGATGAATCCACTCTGTTCACCACCCAGCAAATTGCCGGCGCCTCGAATATCGAGATCACGCATGGCAATGTGCAAGCCCGATCCCAAGTCGCTGAACTGTTCGATTGCGGTCAAACGCTTGCGAGCTTCCTCGGTAAGCAAATGCAAAGGCGGACTGAGCAGATAACAGAATGCCTGCTTGTTGTTCCGTCCAACGCGACCGCGCAACTGATGCAGGTCGCTCATGCCGAAGTGATGCGCATCATTGATGATGATGGTATTGGCGTTGGGAATGTCGATACCACTTTCTACAATAGCAGTACTCACAAGCACATCGAAAGCGCCTTCAATAAACTGCGACATCACCTCTTCGAGTTCTTCGCCTTTCATTTGTCCATGCGCAGTTGCTACGCGCGCATCCGGACAAAGGCGCTGTATCATGCCGGCAACTTCCTTTAAATTTTGCACGCGATTGTGCACAAAGAAGATCTGTCCACCTCTTTGAATTTCATAGCTAACCGCGTCGCGAACTACTTCTTCATTGAATGGACGCAGCTCGGTTTGAATCGGATGTCGGTTGGGTGGTGGCGTTTGGATAATGGATAAATCGCGCGCTCCCATCATAGAGAATTGTAACGTGCGAGGAATAGGAGTTGCTGTGAGTGTTAGCGTGTCAATGTTGGCGCGCATGGTTTTCAGCTTGTCCTTCACGGCTACACCGAATTTTTGTTCTTCATCAATAATCAGCAATCCGAGCTCTTTGAATTTCACCTTCGGAGCGACAATCGAATGTGTGCCTATGATGATGTCTATTTCTCCCTTCTCCAGGCGCTTCAATGTCTCGGTTTGTTGTTTTGCACTTTTAAACCTGTTGATGTAATCTACTGTAACGGGGAAGTCTTTGAAACGTGCGGCGAAGCTTTTATAGTGCTGCAACGATAGGATAGTGGTGGGCACCAATACAGCGACCTGCTTGCCATCTGTTGCCGCTTTGAATGCCGCGCGCATAGCAATTTCAGTTTTTCCAAATCCAACATCACCGCATACCAAGCGGTCCATGGGAGCCTCGGCTTCCATGTCTTCCTTCACAGCATTGGTTGCCTTCAATTGGTCTGGTGTGTCTTCATACATGAAGGATGCTTCAAGTTCAATTTGCATGTAGCCGTCAACCTGAAATGCATGACCCTTGGTTGCTTTTCTTTTCGCGTAGAGCTTGATAAGGTCGAATGCAATTTCCTTGACCTTGGTTTTGGTTTTTCGCTTCAGGGTTTGCCAAGCGTTGCTGCCAAGTTTGTCCATGCTCGGTGTTGAGCCTTCTTTGCCAACAAACTTGGAAATGCGATGAAGGGAGTGGATGCTGACATACAGTATATCACCACCCTTGTAGGTGAGGCGAATGGCTTCCTGTTCTTTGCCGTTGACATCAATCTTTTGAAGGCCGGAGAACTGGCCAACGCCATGATCGATGTGCACCACATAATCGCCAGGTTGCAGCGACATGATCTCTTTTATTGTCAGCGCCTCTTTGCTTTTCTTGAATCCTTCTTTCAAGCGGAACCGATGGTATCGTTCAAAAATCTGGTGGTCGGTATATACCAAGAGCTTGTGCTCTTTATCAATGAATCCCTCGGAAAATTCGACGGTCAATGGAGTGAAGTTAACTGCGTGGTCCTTGTCGTCAAAGATTTGATACAGTCGTTCAATTTGTTTGGGTTGCCCCGCTGCAATCACATTCTGATAACCGGCTTTGGCATTGTTGGCCAAGTTGGTACTGAGCAAATCGAAGTTTTTGTTGAATGCCGGTTGCGGTTCCATTTCAAATGTGATAGTCTCACCATCAACAAATTTTCGCTGCGGACCGAATTCAACGATACTGTGTTTTTGCAATAAACTTTGAAACGTGTTTTTATCGGTATACAGTTCCTCGGGTTTTAATCGCTCGAACAGTCCTTGCTGTTTTTCGAATTGCTTCTGTGCGCGCTCGAGTTCTGCGTCCATGCGATTCAATGAGCCTTCAGTGTCTTTCAGCCAAATCACAGCGCTCTCGGGCATGAAATCGATGAGCGATATTCTAGACTCTTCGCTGCTGTGTTGGGTGATGTTTGGAACTATCGTCGCCTTCACCATTTTAGCAACGCTCAACTGTGTATCGGGTTCGAATTTGCGAATGCTCTCCACCTCGTTACCAAACAACTCGATGCGATAAGGGTGGTCGAAGCTGTATGAGAAAATGTCGATGATACCTCCACGCACTGCATATTGGCCGGGCTCATATACATAGTCGACTTTTTCGAAACCATAGGTATGCATCCATTCATCCACAAAATCGATATCGAGATCATTCCCTTGCGTTATCTCAAACGTGGCTCCTGTGAGTGCCTTTTGCGTAATAACTTTTTCAGCAAGTGCTTCCGGATAGGTGATGACGCAAATTGGTTTGGATGAAGGCGTACCCGTTTCTATGGCGCGCTTCAAATCATTCAGAACTTCAGCACGCATAGCCACATTCGCATTGTCGGTTGCTTCGACTTCATAGGCCATGCGCGCGCTGCGCGGGAAGAAGAAAAGTTGAATCGCGGCATCGCTGAACTTTTCATCACCGGGCAATTTGCCACAAGCACTTTCCAGGTCATTGAGCATATATGCTGCTTCCTCTTTATCGGGAAGAATCAGGATGTGATATCCGCCTGTCTTCAGTATGGAAGCAAATGCGGCTAAAGCCATACCCGAACCAACCACACCGCGCAGATGAACGTGCGCACGGTCCTTTTTCAATGAATCGTTGAGTTGTCCAACCTTTTTGGATTGGCTAAATAGGGAGGTCAATTCGGAGATGAACATATACCGGCTTTAAATGCATTAAAGCCCCGTCGAATGATCGGCGGGGTAGGAAACGGCGCGAAATTACCACTAATGGTGGCTGCATTGGAGTTCTATCTTTGCGCCAATGGCATTGCTGCACAATTCGGACGATTCTGTTTTTTATCTGCGTTTTCCTCGCACGGATGCGGATGCCCTGCTGGCAGTAGGGGTTGAAGATGCTTATGTGGTTGCAGATGGCGCGCAGATACAATGGGAGGAATTGAAGGACTGGATGGCCGCGTCTAAGGATTGGCTATTTGGCTGGATTGGCTATGATGCACGGCTTTCATTGCATCGGTTCGCTGAGGAATGCCTGGTCGCTTCTGCAATGCCTGCACTCATGCTCGTTAAGCCAAAACACGTAGCACGAATAACCCGTGAAGGTTATGAAATGGTCAAGGGAGAATGGAAAGAGGAATGGAACCATTGGCTAACGGCGGATTCAACTGATGAAGCAATTCTTAGGCATAACGAAGGAATAGAATTGAAGCCAGGAATTTCAGCATCAGAATACAACAGGCACGCAAAGGACTTGATGCATCAAATCCAATTGGGTAATGTATACGAAGCCAACTATTGCATCGATTTTCAATCGACACAACGTTTGGAAAATCCTGTGATGACTTGGAAAAAAATGAATGCACTAACACAAGCTCCATTCGCGGGATATGCGCAATATGGTGCTTACCATGTGCTCAGCGCTTCGCCTGAACGCTATTTGAAGCGAGAAGGCAATCGAGTGATATCACAGCCGATCAAAGGCACAAGTCGCAGAGGCTCATCTACTGAAGAAGATGAACAATTAAAGGTATCGCTTGCCCACAGTAAAAAGGAGCGCGCCGAGAATGTCATGATTGTAGACTTGGTGCGCAATGACTTGTCGCGCTGCGCCGTTCGCGGCAGCGTGCGTGTTGATGAGCTATACGGACTATATACTTTTCCTACCGTGCATCACCTCATTTCTACCGTGAGCTGCGACGTCGATGAAACCTGCACTTGGGTTGATTTGATACAGGCAACATTTCCTATGGGCAGCATGACGGGTGCACCGAAAATCAGCGCTATGAATTGGATTGACAAACATGAGCGTTTATCGCGTGGCATATACTCAGGCGCTCTTGGCTATATAGAACCTGGAGGCAACTTTGATTTTAATGTGGTGATACGAAGTCTACAGTATAATTCGGAAGTGCCTGTGATTACAAGCAATGTAGGAGGTGCAATAACTTCATTGTCGGATGTGGAATCTGAATACGACGAGTGTTTGCTCAAATCGTCGGCCGTGCTACGTGCGCTCCGTTGAAGGTGAATTCGCGTGATAGATATCTATGGCAACCAACATCGCGATGAATCCCCAGAATGGAACTGAAGCTTTGTCTGTGTCGAGATAATTGTTGAGTACACCGTGTATGAAATAGGTCATCAAACCCAAATAGGCCGCAGCTACAAGAACTTTCATGTCTCGCTCACGCAGCGAGTAGAACAATCGAAAGGCAAGACTCGTGATGCCATAGAGCAATGCGAGAACGAGTGTTGTGCCTAGAAAGCCTTGTTCGCAAAGTGGTCCAAGATATTCGCTATGTGCATTTCCTCCATTGCCTTGGTTGGTGCTAATAATGGTGCGGTCTTTTGCTCGTTGAAAAGGGGCGTAAACAAATTGATACGTGCCCGGCCCCCAGCCCACAATGGGTCGCGCTTTGAAAAGTTCAAAAGCGCAATGCCAACGGTTGAGGCGCTCCAGGTTGCTCGCATCGCTTGAAACATTGGAAATAGAACTCACGTGTTCATCCAATTTATCGCTACTCTCCTGTTTGTTTTGCTCTAGACTCATTACGATATCATCCCAACCGATGACGAGCACTGCGCTGACTATAGCAGTCCCCATAAGCAAATGCTTCAAACGAATTTTCAATAAAAGAACAGCGAGTATGGCTGCAGCGCCAATAATTGAAATCCATGCTGCTCGCGTGTAAGAGAGAATTAGTCCGGTAGTGAGAATAAAGAAACCAATGCCTAGGAGCACGCGCATGAGTAGGTTCATGTTGCGCTGCATCAACAAGCCAATAGCAATGGGGAAGAACATAGCCAACACGGCTCCGTAGCTTGTGTGGTCTTTGAAAAGCGGCTCCATTACCCAATGCGCAGAGTCCTTGTCGAAGCCATATTGTGCATGTCGAAAAACTGTGTAGATAATAACCAGTGAGAGCGTAAAGAGGTAGAGCAATAAATACGCACGCATTTTTTGTCTGTCTCTGAAAATATGGACGGCAATGAAATAGAAGGATGCAATAAACCACAAACGGGTAGTGAGGTATTTTATACTCACCAATGGATATTCGCTGGTTATACTAGTAATCGCCATCCACGCCAGATAAGCATAGATGATGCAGCTGATGGGATGACGCAGGATGTGTTTGTCGATGCTCTTTCCGGAAAGCAGTTTGAAAAGCAGGAGGATGAGCACTCCAAAGAGCAATGGCTCTGTGGGCAGGTACATGCCTACATTACCGATTTCCAATTCTTCGAGATTGATGCTAAACGGTGTGCAAAAGGCAATGAAGAGAATGAGATATTCGAGATGGTAAATGGCAGCCCAGCAAAAGAGCAGTGCTGCAGGCAAAAGCATCACGAGAAATTGCTCGAAATAAATTCCTGCTGCCATGAGGGCTATAAATGACCCCGATAGGGCGTACACCCATTTTAATGGTATAGGAGTACCTTTTACCATGGCATCAAATACGACCTTCGCTGCGCAAGCGCTTGAAGTTGTCGATAATTAAGAGCATGATGAATGTGAAAACGAAAGCAGACATCGTGCTCATAGCAACAATGAGCCAGCGAATGGGAAACGATTTCTTGTCGGCAACGCTAGCGTAGTCGACCACTCGCATTACGGATATGTTGCTGCTTACGTCGATTTTCATCAAATCATAGCGCTTGCGCAACACGTTCAGTTTTTCATAGGCTTCTTTCAAATTAGTCTCGAGGTTCACATAGGTGGTGCCGTATTTAGAAAGAAAATCCATTTGTGTTTTCAGTTGTTGCGCTCGGTCGGGGTGGCCCTCCGCTATCGCTGTTCCGTACATTTCTGTTAGCGCGGCTATTTGATCGATATAACTGTAAACCCCCATTTCTTGAAGTACCTTCATAGAGTCTTCCATGACCTGTACCTCGGTGAGTGTTGTTTGAAGCGAAGCCTCAGCATATTTGAATGCGGTCATTGCGCGCTCGCTGCGCATGCGGTTGGCAACGGAGTCTGCAAAGAGTGCAATATCGTTGGCCATATCACGGGCCCGTTCCGGTTTTTCATCCAGAACAGCTACTTCAACAGAACCGAATTTGGTGAGTTGAGCCGATACATTGTCTTGATATTCTTTTGCGATGAGTGTATTGGCTCCGCGCTGGTCGCGCATAATGTCATACACCTCCCACAATTGATATTTTTCAATAATCTTATTGCGCACCTGATCGGAGTTAATCACTTGGAGCAAACGTTCTGCATCTTCCTCTTCACCAAATGTGAGCAAGTCTTCCTTCTGCACATCTTCTAACAGCTGCGCTCCAAAAGAGTGCTGCTGCTCGGCGTACAGCACTACCATGCTCTTATATCGTTCTTTGAGAAGTAAACTCACAACGGCTGAAATCACGGCAGCTGCTACTGAAACGTAGAGAATAGGTTTGCGCCACCGGTAAAGTAGAATGAACAAGTTGGTCGATTCGAGAGAAATGACGTTGCCTGTTGTTGTTTTATCGGTCATGATAGTGAGGTTGTAAGAAGTGACAAATTTAGTGTTTTTGATAGTCGTCTGAAGCCTTCGTGCGCAGCGCTGAAAGCAATTCAGTGGTGTGAATCATCTTGAAAACAATTGCTATTGCCGTTGCTCCTATGATAGTCAAGATGAGTTGTATTCCTTTGCCCCAGGGCATGTGCAGGATAATAATTGCGATGGTAGATGATAGTGCAAGGAACGCTGCAGAGCGAAACATCATGGCGCGTTTGAAGACCTCAAATCGCTGTTGAACTTGTATGGCTTGCGCTATCCAAACTATGGCTTGCATGAAGCAGGCTGCTTTGGCCGCACCAATAGCTCCTTGTGTGGGTATGTAAAACAGATTTAGAATGAGGTTATATACCAAGCCACCAAGAGCAATGAAAATTAATGAGCGCATTTGGCCCGATGCAGTAATTAATGTTCCGGTGATGTATTGCAACGAAAAGAAAAATGCACTGAGCATGATCCAGGGTAGCACAGTTGCTGCTTCGCTCACATGATGGGAATAAATGAATTGCAGTAAATATTCAGAGTAGAAGATGCAGGCAGTTAATGTGATTCCTGCTCCGACGAAGAGCAATTGAAAACTGCTTTCGAAGAGTGATTGAATGGATTCCTTGTGTTGCAATTGACGGGTAAACATAGGTAGCAGCAATCCGGCGAATAAGAAAGAAAACATATTCAGTGTATCGCCAATTCGATAAGCCATGGCGTAGATACCCGCAGCGTGTTGACTGTGCAATCGTTCGAGTAACACACCATCTTGTCGATTGGCAATCATCGAAAGCAGTATGAGCAGCGCATAGGGCGCGCTATCTTTTAGGATATGAATCGAACGCAAGGAATCTGATTGCAGCGTGGGCTTTTTATGGCGAATCACGACGATGAATGCTACACAGAATGCAATGCCATAGGCAAGTGTTTGGCCCCAAATAAGATTCTCGATTGGAAAAATGGCATCCGACGGTTGCAGTAGGAGCAGGGTGCCCATAAATAAGGCGAGCAATGCACGATCGAGCACCGAGAGTATACTGTCGGCACGAAAGCGGTGCATGCCTGCGATATACGAACGCATGAATTGTAGACCTGTTGCTAAAATCTGGTTAAGGGCCAACATCATCAGCATAATTAGTTGCATGGCTTCGTAGTGAAGCCATGCAGCAAGTGTCAAACAGATGACGAGATAGCTGAACGCCAAAATTGCGCGTATGCCTAGCAAGCGGTTGAATCGATTGGATTCAACAATGCCGGATGCAGCTACTGCCCGAGTATTCCAGTTGGTGATGCCTAGATCAGGAATTATGTTGAAAATAAACGACAGGTTAAGCAGTGCGAAATAGATTCCGAATTGTTCCGGACCCACGCGATCCTGAACCTGAGCTTCAATGACCAATACATACAGTGGTTTGATCAGCAGGTTTAGCCCAATGATCAGCATGAGGTTGGAAAGGAATGTCTTGCGGATCGCACTCATGACAGGGGGTCGGGATGTCCAAAGAATTTAGCTGTTGAGGCTAAAGCGTAAGGCTATACCGGTCGAAATATTCGATGTTGGGAATGAGGTCGAAATTTTTGGTTTGTTTATCTGATGATCATAGAAGAAGCGAATGGTGAGTTTGTCGCTTACGGCCATATCAGCGCTTGTTTTGATGTTGTAGAGACGTTGGCCAGCGGTAGGCTGACTGGTTTGTTCGACCATCTTCCTTATCAATGTCACGTTATCACGAACCGTCAAATCAGCCCGCAGGTTGAGCGTAGTGTTGGCCAGCATCTTAATCGGCAATTTGCTGTTTTTCTTGCGGAAAGGATTCGGAACATCATTGATTTTGTAACCGAGCCCTAGCGTAAGTGAGTTGCTCTTCGTTTCGGTGATTTGATAGTTGGTGAGGCCAAGAGCAAGCGTGCGATCTTTCTTGTATTCAACTTTCAATTGTGGCTCGTTGGTCTTCTCTTTGTTTTTCTTCTTCTTAGTCTTAAGTGTCATATCAATCGATAGCGGTGTAATCTGTTCAGAGATGTTCACGCTGTTGATTTGACGGTGTGTGATGTAATTGGGGAAATCACTTTGATCTAATGTGGTAGGCAATCCGGCATCATCCGGTCTGAAGTTGAGGTTGCTCACATAACTCGTGGTGTATGTGGAGCGGTAAGAATGTTTCAAGTTGAATTGCTTGAAGTACTTTTTGATGGAAGGTATCTTCGACAAGCCGTCGTAGGTTATGCTCCAGTTGGGTTGCACTTTTGTCTTGAATGGATCCGCACTTACCTCGTTCACATTGCGCCCGGTATATGCGGCAATGAATGATGGTATTACAACGTCTTGCGATGTTGGTCCCCATCCGCTGTAGTATCCATTCACCTGCGGTGAAGCGGCGTTATAGCTTTCGCTGTTTAGTTTCTTAGAGAATGCCAAGCGGTTGTTCAGGAAGGCATCAAAGGCTGCATTGTTGTGGCCATTTTTTTCATCGTCTTTGAGGAATGCAGTTGGCCATGTGATTACAGAAGCACTGACGTTGCCTGTTTCCATTGGAGAATCAAAAACGTATGTACCTGTTTCCATATCCAAACGGAAGAAACTGGTGAGGTTGCGGCCTTCTGTTCTGTTGGCGGTGACTTCAACCTTGAAGCTTTTGATAGGTTCCAGGTTGATTTTATAATTCCATGTTTCGGAATACGTTTCGTTGTACTGCGTATTGAGCGACGGCAGTTGCACAAGCCAGCCATTTGCAGCGGCATTCAGCGCAAAGTTTTCTCCGGTGGGATTTCCCCAAATGTCTGTGTTTTGCTGGCCTGCTAAGAATGGCACTCC
>CANHPZ010000054.1 GCA_947462725.1 Flavobacteriales bacterium | reverse complement strand
TCGATTCGCCTTGCGATAAGACGCTTTGAAAACGTAAGGTATTTGAAGCTTATCGGATATGCGGCAAACCTCTTCGGCAACCTGCATAACCAACGATTCACTTTCAACAACACAAGGTCCGGCCAGCAGTAAGAAATTACCGCTTTCAGCGAACTTTAAATTATGTAACCCAGATATCATTTTCTATTCTGTTTTAAAAACTACGACCAATACTCACATACCCATCGCGGCCATGCGCCGCGTCGAAAATCAAACCACCAATGGCATTGGTGCCGGCCCTTACGATCCAAGTTCCGCAAGGCATCCATTGCACTTCGGCGCCCAAACCCCATCGTGTATATCCGCCCAAACTTAAGCGACCGCTCATCATGAAGTGATTGCTGAAACTATGTGACACACCGGCATACACTTGCGGCACAGCAGCGCGATTGGGCCAAATACTCCACCCCGCCTCGTAATAATTGTTTCTTCCAAAACGCTTCATATAACGCAAATGCACGCCCAGCGGCAACGGCGCGACGAAAGCTCCCTGCCTGCGATCCGTTACCAAAGAGTCTTCAACATTCGGCTTGGACAAAGTATCTCCGTGATTTTGCAACCACGGATTCACATCCAATCCAGTCCACACTGCCTTATGGTTGAGCGCATATTGTTCACTAGCATCATTCCATTTTACAAATCCCAAATCGCGCACGGATATACTGATCATGCCCATATCATTTTGAAGTGGCAAGTTGTAATCTAAATCGAGCGCAACACCCACACCGCTGCCATTGGCCCAGCCGCTGCGCGTTGTGTCGGATCGCCAATAATCACCGGCTGGCGCAAGCGTGATCGTGTCGCCTGTGTTGCTTGTATGCATATCGGCTTGTTGCACGATAAGGGATTGGAAGGATTGCCCCTCAACCAGCGACAGCGTGATACCACTCAACGTTTTCTTATTGAAAATCCCAAGACCAAACTTCTGCCAAGACTGCGTCTGCAATGAGAACGGCCCTAGATCAATCGTATCGCCTGCAAACGATTGATTGCCTTGAAAGATGGTAGAAAAAAGCGTTGGATTAAAACTAGCAGCGCCATGATAGTTGGTTCCCAATGTGGCCTTCAAGCCCCAAGTGGGATCAGGAAACAGCGTATCGCGAAAATTATAAAACGACAATTCGCCCGCCGCTTGATAGCCGGCACGGTTCTGATTGCCCATGGCAGAATACAAATCACTGATTTGTTGCTTATCGATATGTCCACCCAAAACCATTTTCTTCATGAAGGAAATATCCAGAGAGTTGGAACCCAAACGAGCTTCGCCTGTAGCCAGCACCAACGCGTTGGATTGTCGATACAGCGAGTCATCGGAAAGCAACAACAATGAAGGCAATTGCGCATGAACCATTTGAATAGATACCACAAAAACGCTTATTGCAAAAATGAAATTTCTTGACATACTCATTCGCCTATATGGATTTGGTAATCGCCATTCGCGATGAGTTTAAAATCGATTCCGAAGTGATCATAAATGCCAACTACATCTGTTTGCGATAGAGTATTCAGAGTGACACGAATAACCAATCGATGATTGGCATTCCAGCGGGTAATGATATCGGTGTCAATTGGCAAGTGAATGAAAGATTCGGCGGCCGCAGTTTGACCCATAGCACTGGTGAGCGATGCCGCATGGAGCGTTGCATTTTCAACGATACTCCGCGAATCTGAGCCGTCGATTAGAAACAAATCGCACTTCGCTTCACATGGGAAATCGCTTTTAGCCCACAGCACTAAATCGCCGTTAAACACCTCCTCCAAAGCATCTGCTGTAATTTCAAGGGTGTCGGCAAATGCGAGGTCATGCATTCCTAATCGCAATGGCACATCCAGACTCACACTGGCTTCAAGAGCATCAGCCGTGAAAATAAAGTCATTTCCATCGGTAATATTTCCCATTGGATTCAACACCACATCAGCGGCAACGTTCAATGTTTTCGGCAAAAACTCCATGAACGCATCGAGATTACTATTCGACGCGTTGAGTTCATAGGCGTAAGTATTGGCCACTACCTGATCGCCGCTTCGCACTGCCCGTGAGATGTTGAGGGGCACATAGAGAGGCCCGTGATTCAACATCAGTGCATTTCCGGAAGCATTTACACCACTTAGATTAGTGAAGTGCATTTGCGCATCTATGCCCACAGCATTGCGCACATCAACATGCATTTGTGCGCCATCAAGATTCAAAACACCCGAAGGCAAATTGAAATTCTCTCCAACCTCAAATTGCTCATTGAGATTGTAATGATGCTCGCCGAAATAGCCGTCGGCGTAGGTCAAATCAGGATGCACAAAATGCAACTGCATGATCACGTTATCACCGGCAATAACTTGTGCAGGATTGGGCGCAAGCGGGTCAACAAGAATATTGAAGTTGGTTGCAATGCGATTAAAAGTTGTTCCTGAAGCACCTGTTAAGTCCAATGAGTAGCCGCTCAAATCGATGCTGCCGCCGGTTGTATATGGAGCTGCGGACGAACCCAGATTCGTAGAGACTACAAACAACTCCGGCTGACCGTTTTTCTTCAGCCCCGGTATTTCGAAATTGCAAATCAAATCACCATTTACTGAACTGATCAAGGTGTATTCGAGCCTACCCGATTTGAGCACGGCATGCTTCAACTGCACGGAGGGGACATTCAAATGAATTTCTTCTCCAAAATCAACGGGCACCACAAAACCAGGATTGAACGAACCGGATATCGGAAGATTACACTCGAGATTCACCACCGTGTCGCGCACATTCACAATAGAATCAAGATTGAAATCTGCCAAATCTCGATTAAAGCGCAAGTTCCACAGACCTGATTCATCAGCGGACAGCAGCGAATCAACAATAATATTATCGAGAGTCAAACGTCCATGAGCCAGAGGAACCAACACACTGCTATCCCATGTCGTAGGCTCTTCACGCTTGCAACCGGCAAGCGCAAAAGAAAGAACACAAACGAAGACAATGAGCAAACGACAATTCCTCATAACATGGAAACCTTGGATTTGGTAAAGGTAGCTTTACGGTAATATTGAACAAATGCAATTATCAACAACAACATGAGTGGAAATGTCGCCGGATGAAAGGACTGAGGCAGCAGCGGATATAACACTATCGTCAACGAAATCAATCCTGTCATCGCAAGCGCATAGTACCTGGCGAATGCCGTAAATCGATTTGCGAAGAGTAGCATAAGCAGATGCAACGGATTTGCCCATAGCACATTCCAGTTCCAAAGCGTAGTCGTATGATCAGTAAAGAACCAAAGAAAAACAATGAGTACGCCAATCAACCCAGCAATCAACACCATGAATTTATCCAAGCCATTCGGTCCGATCTTCTTTCTCCAGCCGATCACAACTAACTGAAGCACCAACAATGCAACACAGATGTTGAATGGACTCAGTCCAAATCCACTTGGTAGCGTGTTCAATGTTGGCATCAAAATCTGACGAGGAGCTGCGCAAAGCAACTGACCATCGACTGTTGCGTATTCAAATTCGCGCATCAATGAATCCGGAAGGAACATCAATCCAAAAGGACCTGCCACATCATCGCACGGCAGACCTAGCGCGAGGTCAATACCCAAATCACTCCACGGCTGATAATCGAGATACGTTTGAATGGATTGTCTGTAGGTTCGGCCCTGCGGAAATTCATACGGAAAATCAATGCGATTGACTTGAAGCAAATCGTGCAACGGCACAAAGCGAAAACCCATATTCATGGTGCTTTCGTTTGCAACACAACGCATAATCATATCGCGAATGCGCGTGGAGCAATTGTCGTAGAAAAAATCGTAGCGATAAGTGCAGTTTTCTTCGCGTGCATTTTCTTGAAGCAATTCGAACAACTTCTGCTTCTCAATTGGAGTAAGTAATATTTCTTGCTCCCAAACTCCCCTGCGATCATATTCATATTCCAAAATGAAATCGTCGTAGCGCGATGTCTCCAGCACATAGTCGAGTTTACCTCGAGCAAACTTCATATAGAAATATTCATCAAAACGAAACGTGCCGTAGTTAAAAACAACATCAAACCAACGACCTCCAATATTATCCTGTAATCGAATAGCGGAGTGACCAAACAAGGAATACAAATCAGCTCCCGGCGAACACGTCAGCAGCGAGAATCGAGCGCGTGAGGTCAATGTCGGATTCGTTGCGTTCACAGAACCAACGCTCATGAAGACACACAACAGAAAAACGAATATTGCCTTCATCAATTCTCCAATTCTATTTCGCCATCAAATACTTTTAGTGCGGGCCCACAAAGCCAAACATCCTCGAAACCGCCAAGACCGTTTCGCAAGAACGTGACCCGAAGCGACCCACCGGAAGTATGCACATCAATGGAGTCGCCCTCATTTTCCCGCTCAGCCAAACTCAGCGCCGCGGCAGTTACGCCTGTTCCGCAACTGAGCGTTTCTGCTTCAACGCCGCGCTCGTATGTGCGCATCCACAATTCATGATTCCCATATTTCACAAAGTTGACATTGATGCCTTCGCTTTTAAATCGCTCGTTGTAACGAACAGCATGCGCAGCAGGAATGATATCGAGACTCTGCAATTCATCGCAAGGCAGGATGTAATGCGGAGATCCTGTTTGCACCACGCAATGGTCATTGATTTTTTCGATGGATAAAACATCTCGCATGTGAATGCGAATTTCTATTGAACCATCCACCATCGATTCCTGCACAACAAATGGATGCAAACCATCAATCGCAGCAAATACGCCATGATTGGCTACGACACCCAAACTTCTCGCAAAAGCGACAGCACAACGACTGCCATTACCGCAAAAACTTTGCGATCCATCAGGATTAAAAAAATCCATGTAAAAATCCTCAGTCGCGTGTTTACGTATCATGATGAGGCCATCACTTCCAATGCCGAAGTGTCGATTGCACAGACGTACAATCTCACTTTTGCTTATGGCGAAAGCAGCGTCGCGCGCATCAACAATAACGAAGTCGTTGCCGGTGCCATGATACTTAGAGAAAGAAATTCGCATTGGCGCAAGTTAAACCAATGATAAAAACAGCGTCAACCCACAGGCAAATAATTGCCCCACCGAATAGAACGGCTACTCGGGCATACGATGTAAATTGCGCCTCAATCACAATTTGTCGCATGTCGACCACAGAAACAAAAGATCTCAAGAAGAACCAGTCGCTCAGCAGCGAGATGTTGCTGAAAGCATTTCAACTGATGGCTACTGCCAAAAGCATGGCCGAATTGTATGAAGAAAATGCGAAAGTGACCTCTAAATATGTTCATGCTACTTCACGTGGACATGAAGCCTGTCAGTTGGCATTAGGACTGCAGCTCAAACCGGAAGATTATTTAAGTGCCTATTACCGCGACGACAGCATCATGCTTGGCATAGGCATGACGCCGTATGAATTGATGTTGCAATTGATGGCCAAGCGCGATGACCCTTTTTCGGGCGGGCGCACTTACTACTGTCACCCTTCGCTGCGCCGCGATGGCATGCCGAAGATTCCGCATCAGAGTTCAGCCACGGGCATGCAAGCCATTCCAACAACAGGGATTGCCATGGGTCTGCAATACAAAGAGCAACATGGTTTAAGCTCAGATATTGAAAGCAACGGCATCGTTGTTTGTTCAATCGGTGATGCCGCCATGACAGAAGGCGAAGTAAGTGAAGCTTTTCACATGGCCTCGCTCAAGCAGCTACCCATACTCTATTTCGTTCAGGATAATGAATGGGACATCAGCGCGCACTCCAGTGAAATTCGATTTGCAGACGCTTCAACATTTGCAAAGGCATTTCCGGGCATTCGTGTAAAATCAATTGATGGCACCGACTTCATGGAGTGTTTCAACACATTGCAAGAAGTTATTGGGGATATACGCAAGCAGCGTCGTCCTTGGCTGGTGCACTGCAAAGTTCCATTGTTGGGACATCATACCAGCGGTGTTCGCAAAGAGTGGTATCGCGATGATTTGGAGAGCGCGCAAAAGCGTGATCCGTTTCCCAAGTTTATCAAGCAACTCAAAAGTCTTGGTTTTGCTGAACCACAATTGATGGAATTGGTCGATTCCGCTCGTGATATCGTAGAGGCCGATTACCAGCGAGCGCTCAACGCTGAGGATCCGCATCCGGAAGACCTCTTCAATTTTGATTACGCCCCGACACCCATCACCGAAGAGCGCGGTGAGCGCGAGCCTGCGGGAAAAGAGGCTACAGTCATGGTAGACTCTGCTCTTTTTGCCATGCAGGAAATTTTGAGCAAGCACCCTGAGGCATTGCTCTACGGACAAGATGTAGGAAAGCGTCTCGGTGGGGTTTTTCGCGAAGCCGCCACATTGGCCGAAAAATTCGGCGATAGCCGAGTGTTCAACACTCCTATTCAAGAAGCATTTATCATTGGCAGCACTGTAGGTATGAGTGCCGCAGGATTGAAGCCTATCGTTGAAGTTCAATTCGCAGATTACATCTGGCCGGGCTTGAATCAGCTCTTCACAGAAGTGAGTCGCAGCTACTATTTGAGCAATGGCAAATGGCCAGTGAGCGCTGTGATCCGTGTGCCCATTGGCGCATACGGCAGTGGCGGTCCCTACCACAGCAGCAGCGTTGAAAGTGTGCTGGCCAATATCCGAGGTATCAAGGTGGTTTATCCATCTACAGGCGCCGATTTGAAAGGCCTTCTAAAAGCCGCGTTTTACGACCCGAATCCGGTTGTTGTTTTGGAACACAAAGGACTTTATTGGAGTAAGGTCAAAGGAACAGAAGACGCACGCACCATCGACCCTTCCGAAGATTACGTCATTCCACTCGGTAAAGCTCGCATTGTGCAGGAAGCTACCGCTGAGGTGAAATTGGCCGTAATCACATACGGCATGGGCGTTTATTGGGCGAAGACAGCGGCAAAAGAATTCGCGGATCAAATTGAAATAGTTGATTTGCGCTCGATAAATCCATTGGATGAAGCCACCATCTTCGCTTCAGTCAACAAGTGTAACCGATGCCTTGTAGTCACTGAAGAGCCTGCTCAGAATAGTTTTGCGCGTGCCTTGAGCGGATTAATCAGCGAGCGCTGTTTTACTTCGTTGGATGCACCTGTAATGACCATAGGTTCGGAGTGTTTGCCTGCCATACCTCTGAATTCAACATTGGAAGCCACCATGCTGCCCAATCCGCAAAAAGTGGCGCAGGCCATGCGCCAGCTGTTGGAATTTTAATTCGAATATCTCTAGGGTAAAATCACAAACCGGTGAAAGCAAAAAACACTCTTTGGTTCGTACTGATTGTGGTAACCGCATTCTATTTGTGGCGCTACCGAAGAGCACCCGAGCTCGACCTTTCCGCTATCCAGGTTGAGGATTCCAATCGACAAATCCACCAGTTAGACTCCCTTCTATCCGACAGCGCAGTAGTTATTTGCTATGCTTCATGGTGCGGACCTTGCCTCAAGGAACTTCGCTCACTCAAAGCCAACTGGCATTTGTATGCCAACTCCGGAATTAAATTTTACTGTCTTTCCGATGACCCACAGGAAAAAATGGAAGTCATGCGAAGCAACATGCCGGAAGCAATGACCTTCCTTCATATCAGTTCGTTGAAAGATATCGGGATATACACCATACCGGCAACTTATTTTTGCCTAAACCAAACGACAGTCGAAAAGCAACTGGAAGCCATCGACTGGCAGCAAGAGAACATTAAAAAACACTTCAATTAAATCCATTGTATGGCTAAGATTACTGCAATCATTGACGAAACCGAAACCCATTTCGAACTCGACACCAACGGAAAAAGTCTTCTAGACGCATCAATTGATGCAGGAATTGACGCTCCATATAGCTGCAAGGGAGGCGTGTGTACGTCGTGTATGGCCAAATTGGTAGAGGGCACCGTGAAAATGGACGCTAATTATGCGCTCACTGACAAGGAATTATCCAATGGCTTCGTGCTATGCTGTCAGTCTCATCCAACATCGGAGAAAGTAGTTTTCTCCTGGGACATCTAATTTCCTTTATCTCCACTGCAAGTAAATAGGCTTCTGCAGCGCAATGCAACGCTGAGGTAAGAATTCGTGTCGTATTCATTGTGCAAGCGTTGAAGGTTACAACTACATTCGCACTGCCACTGCAAAAAAAACGACCAAACCCAAGGAAATTAATCCGTGGAATGTAATTGAAGATGTATTCGAAGGTTCTACACCATCGTTTGAGTATTCAATGCCGTTCCATGTACCCGCAAACTGCTTGCTGTTGCATTGGAAAACCGCATAGACCATATGCTACTGGAGCGCTGTCTGAAAGATGACCAGCGCGCGCAAAGCGAGTTGTACAAACTCCTTTACGCTAAGTTAATTGGAACATGCTGGCGTTATGCCTCAGACAAGGAGCAAGCCATCGAATATTTGAATCTTGGTTTCGTGAGGATATTGTTAAATCTGAAACAGTACAGGCAGGAAGTTCCCTTCGAACTTTGGGCGAGAAGAGTGACGATCAACACGATAATCAACGAATTCAAGAAAAACAAGATTTGGAAAGACCGCAATCGTGTAGGACTTCCGGAACACACGGCGAATCGCAGCGAAGAGAGCGACTTGTCATCGGCGCAGCAAGAGATGTTTGAGGCTATACGCTCCAAAGCTCTTCAGTTGCCACCCATGACGTTGAAAGTGTTTAATCTTTTCGCCATAGATGGTTATTCGCATGGTGAGATTTCGGAAATGCTAGGAATTAGTGAAGGCACCAGTGCCTGGCACTTCTCCGATGCAAAGCGCCGTATTCGCGAAGGTTTAGGACTGACCAAGGCACAGAAAAATGAGTAGGCAAAACGTACATACCGAACAGGATTCTATTCCCGAGGGATTGGAATTCCGTCAGGAATACCTCGACGCAGCTTTGGGTGCATACAAACGCACCAAGAGAATTATACTGTGGAAGAGAGTCGGTTACGTGGGCATAACAGCGGCAATTCTGTTAGGTGCAGTTGTCGCATTTAACCGAATGAATGAAACACCGGTTACGGAGAATAAAACAACGGAAGAGGTTCAGCTTCCGAATTTGGAAAAAAACGAAAATTCTCCTGCTCCGATTGAATCCGACAGGAGTGTAAGTGATATTAAAGAGCATGGACCAAGTCCCGCTGTTGAATCTTTAGAGGCAACGCAGGACCGGTCTAGCAGGGCAACTGACTTGGGTAATCCGACGAGTAGTGGCGAAGGATTGCCCGGTCAGCTGTCAAATAAGAGTTCCAAAGTAACGACAACCACTCGAGGTCTTTTGCAGCAAACACGAAATTATTCGGAGACTGCAATTACCAGTGATTTTGAGAATGCAGAAGTTGATCTCAGTCAACAAAAAGAAAACACAATCAATCTAGAAGCACCAAGATTAGAAGTGCCTTATGGTCTAACCACTCGTCTTACTTGCCTTCTATCATCAGAACAAAGTTTGGCGACTAGCCATCCTTCGCTGGCCATACCCCAACGCCCCATGTCTATTTACGCATGCTTAGGCATCAAACTATGGGCTGATTATGGCTTCAACCAAAGGCCAATGAAGCCCGACGCGTTAATAGGTTTGGGTATTAATTATGCGTTCAACCGCACAATTTCAGCAGATATTCAAGCGCAATTCACTACCATCTCAGGCCTAGCTAATCCATATACCGTTGTGCAGCAAGTCTACGGAACAGGTTTCAACGAAACCACGTATCGCTATTACACCGACCGCATGTATGAATGCGGTGCAGCTGCTCGAGTGAACTATCGCATCGGCGAAAAACACGGTGTCAGTCTTGGATTTGTTGAACACTACCTGCTAACAACTGACAACAGAATCGAGACCGGCGTTTCTTCAAGTTTCGAAAATCCGTCTTCGGTGAGCCAAAAAACGACAGGTTACTCCCAAGGGTTTCGATCACTACAGCATGGAATAATACTCGGCTATGAGTACGCACTTGGCAAGAGTAAATCAATCGGCGCTCAATACCAATTGGGCTTAACGGATGTGACCAAAGACCGCTATTTCGGAGAAACTTACGACCGCAACTCCATGCTGTCACTTTATTTCAGAATCAAACTTTACCCATGAAGCGAGCACTAATTCTTTTATTCGTTGCTGCCTCGATCTTGAGTTCATGCAAACGCGAGGTGTATGAAACACCAATACCCGGAACACCTGTATTTAGCATTACAGGTTTGCGCAATGGAGATCCGTTTACGATTTCAGCAGGAGATAATGGGTTGATTCAAACCGCCGCGTTGGAAAGAAACAAATTCGGTGTAATGGAATGGAATAGCAGTTACGTGAATGCGACCTGCACAAACTGTAATCCTGAGTTCTCACTCGTGTTGCATGATGCGGAAGGAGTAAGCTACACTGACTGCGCGAATTTGGGCCTTTTCCAAAACAGCTCAATCAACTTTGCCTCTGCTGATAGCACTTCCGAATTCAGCTCAGGTGCATTCTACCTAAGTACCGAAAATGAACACATCTCTGTGCCCCAATATTCTATTAACGGTATTCCATCCGCAAACGGAGCCAACTTTGATTTCCCCACACATGACGTTCAAAACATTCAAGTTCAATACAGCATTCTAGATGATATCGGGTCTGAAACCAATCAAATCATTATTGAACAGACCATGTATTCCGGCGCACAAATCCTTCTGTCATCGCCATTCATTTATGAATTAACGAGCGGAGATGACGAGCAGGAAGATTATTTGCGCATCAAATTCCCGGCAAGCAATCCGGCGCTGAGACCAACGCACTGGGTCATCGATGGCGAAACTGCTACTGCAGGAATTTTGGATGTTGAATTCAGCTCAGAAACCGCCCATCGCATTGAGTTGCATTACATCAACGATCAGATTGGCTTGACAGGTTCGTACGCCCTAGAATTCTCCGACGCATTTCCTTTCTCAGACTTAACGAACAGTGATCACCAAAACTTATTCGCCCCACACATTCACATGGATTGGATCACACCGACACCCAACTTCGAACAGGCTGTTATCAAGTATACTTTTGGAGGAAAAACATATACTTCCGTAACTCCTTTGAATAGCAATGGCAACAACCTTTTCACATTGAAAGGCTATGAGAGTTACCCCTCAGGAATCTCTGGCCATTCGGCTATTAGGTTAAATGCATCATTTAATGTTACTTTAGTTGACGAGGACAATTCGAATAACATAATTCAACTTACCGATTGCACTGCATCATTCGGATTCATCATACCTGAATAAAGAAATAAGAACAATATCAAATAACCACTATGACAATGAAAAAATTATTACTCTGGTCTTCCTTTGCAATTGCAGGGATCTGCATCCTCACTTCAGCTTCCTCCGATTATGACAATCCGACTGGCAAAGCCGGCGTAAGCGGCGCTCCAGGCGAGGGCACATGTGCCGACTCCGGCTGCCATAGCTCATATGCTTTAAATTCAGGAACCGGCAGCGTTACCATTTCATCAGCAGATCTTACCAACTGGAATTACGTACCCGGCAACACCTACACCATTTCAGTAACCGTTGCTCAAACAAATATTGGATTGTTCGGTTTATGCTTCGAGGCATTGAAACCCAGCGGTGATAATGCAGGCACACTAGTCGCAGGCACAGGGACTCAAATAAAAACCAAAACAGTTGGCGGGGTGGTTCGACGTTCTATCACGCACAACACCAACACAGGTGCGTCGAGCAATTCGCATACGTTTACGTTTACCTGGAATGCGCCAGCAACCGATGAGGGTGCTATCATGTTCTACGTTTCAGGCATGGCTTCCAATGGTAATGGCAACACTGCAGGCGATCGTATTTACACAAGCAGTCAAGAGGTAACATCTGGTGCAGTTGGTCTCGAAGAGGTGATAACCGGTAAAAATTCCGTAAGCCTTTATCCTAATCCATCGGCAGATCAGATTCTTTGCCCAACATCCAATATTCCATCTACAGTAAGTGAAGCCTACATCATCGACATGCAAGGACGCACAGTGCTCACCGTGAGCAAAAACCAATGGATTCAAAAAGACAATGCCATTGCGTTCGATATCACTTCCCTTAACGAAGGAAATTACATGTTATGCTTGGCATCGAAAGGACAAATTGTGCGCAGCGCTAACTTTCAAAAGACACATTAAGAAAACAGCTTGTGTTGATTTAAGTCAATTCCTGCGGGCGATTTCTCGTTCACCTTCGCAGGTATTCTTATGATAAAACCACATCGCATGATAAAACCACATCGCATATTTGTTGGGCTTTTTGTTATCACAACGATGGCTATTGCCTGCCATCACAAACCAGATATTATAGAGCCTAACCCCAATGGTAACGGCAATATTCCGGACACTATTATTGTTGTAAACCCAGACCCTTGCTCACCTGACACAGTTTATTTTCAGAACACGATTCTGCCATTTGTAAATAGTAATTGCGCTATGAGCGGATGTCACGATAGCAATGGAAGTGGTGAGGCGGATCCATATACAACATACAGCCAAATTCGAAGTAACCGCAATGACATGTTGGAAGAAATGCAACAAGGCACGATGCCTCCTCAGAGTTCAGGCATCACATTGACAGCCGATCAAATCACACAATTCCAATTGTGGATTCAGCAGGGTGCGCAAAACAATTCTTGTCAGGAAGATTGTGATCCAACCCAAGGTTCTTTTGCAACCAACGTTGCTCCGATTATTGAGACCTACTGCGTGGGTTGCCATGGTTCAAACAGTCCTTCACTTGAGAACTACGCACAAATCAGCGCAGCGGCAGCAGATCCTAGCTTTATGAATTCGCTTCATGGCATCAATGGGTCGCCTATCATGCCGCAAAACACAACAGGATTGCCGGATTGCCAAATCCAACAAATTCAGAACTGGATCGACGCAGGTCGCCCCAACAACTAACGGTTATTTCATGAGTATCAAAAGAATCATTTTTATTTTCAGTTTAATAATCGGGGCGTTGACGTTTGGCACGTTTCAATCATGTTATTACGACAATGAAGCATACTTGTACCCTGATGCTCCATCATGCACTGACACTACATCGACCTATAACACCCATGTAAAAGCAATACTGGACAACCAATGTGTTGGCTGTCACGGACCAGGCGAAAACCCGGACTTAAGCACATACACCGGAGTAATTACATATAAAGAAAGTGTTGTTTGCCGCGTCGT
>CANHPZ010000053.1 GCA_947462725.1 Flavobacteriales bacterium | reverse complement strand
TTGAAACTACGCTTGAGGTGATGTTTGGAATGAATTCCGCAAGTTCATCCCTCCTACCTTACCCCTTACCCCTCACCCCTCACCTCTAATATGCCTAAATTCGCAGCCTACAAAATCGCACGCCATGTCCGCATCCACTCAAACAGCCACACTCGAACAAGCACGTGAAATGGGCCTACGCCCGGATGAATTTGACAAAATCACAGAGATCCTCGGTCGCACACCCAACTTCACGGAAATGTGCGTCTACTCAGTGATGTGGAGCGAACACTGCTCATACAAAAACAGCATCAAGTGGTTGAAGACATTGCCCAAAGATGGTCCGCACATGCTGGTGAAAGCCGGTGAGGAAAACGCGGGTCTCGTCGACATCGGCGACGGCATGGGTTGCGCATTTAAAATCGAATCACACAATCACCCCAGTGCCATCGAGCCTTATCAAGGCGCGGCCACCGGCGTGGGCGGTATCAACCGTGACATCTTCACGATGGGAGCGCGTCCTGTTGCTCAGCTCAACTCGTTGCGTTTCGGTAAACTTGACAACCCACGCACGAAGTGGCTCGTGGCCGGCGTGGTAAAAGGCATCGGCGACTACGGCAATGCATTCGGTATTCCGACCGTGGGCGGCGAAGTGTATTTCGATGAGTCGTACCAGAGCAATTGCCTGGTTAACGCGATGTCGGTTGGTCTTATCGATACCAAAAAAATAATTTCTGCTAAAGCCAGAGGCGTTGGAAACCCTGTATTCATTGTGGGTTCTGCAACAGGCAAAGATGGAATCAAAGGTGCGTCATTCGCTTCCAAAGACATCACTGCAGAAAGCGCGAAAGACTTGCCAAGTGTGCAAGTTGGCGATCCATTTCAAGAGAAATTACTTCTCGAGGCAACTATGGAACTCGCAGAAACCGATGCTATCATGGGCATGCAAGACATGGGCGCAGCAGGCATCACCTGCAGCACATCTGAAATGAGCGCCGGCGGAAATGTGGGTATGGATATTCACCTCGACAAAGTGCCAACGCGACAGGCTGGTATGCAACCATTCGAAATACTTCTCAGCGAGTCGCAAGAGCGCATGCTCATCGTGGTGAAAAAAGGACAAGAGGAAGTGGTCAACCGCATCTTCGATAAATGGGATTTGAACGCTGTGCACATTGGTGATGTAACCGAAGGCAATACACTTCGCTACTTTATGAACGGAGAACTCGTGGGAGAACTACCCGCAAAAAGCCTGGTGCTTGGCGGAGGTGCTCCCGTGTATGAGCGTGAATACACCGAGCCTGCTTATTACAGCGAAGCGAAAAAATTCAAGATTGATAGTATTGCCGAACCCAAGGACTATGTCGTAGTGGCCCGTCAACTCATGGCCAACCACAACATCGCCAGCAAAAAATGGATCTACGAGCAGTACGATAGCATGGTAGGCACGGTAAACATGAGCACCAACAAACCTTCGGATGCTGCAATCGTGAATATCAAGAACACCAACAAGGCACTGGCGCTTTCAGTGGATTGCAATGGTCGTTATGTGCAAGCTGATCCGGAAGTCGGAACCATGATTGCCGTTGCAGAAGCAGCGCGCAACATTGTATGCTCCGGAGGCGAACCAAGCGCAATCACCAACTGCCTCAACTTTGGCAACCCATACAACCCTGAAGTGTATTGGCAATTCGTTGGCGCCATCAAAGGAATGAGTGCTGCTTGCACTAAATTTCAAACCCCGGTTACAGGCGGTAACGTGAGCTTCTACAACCAAACCGTAAACGCAGATGGCTCCGCGGCTCCTGTTTTTCCAACGCCTACAATTGGTATGCTCGGACTCTTAAAAGACAAGAGCTTGCAAACCACATTAGACTTCAAATACAAAGGCGACCTCATCTATTTGTTGGGTGTGCCGCGCAGCGATATCAATTCTTCCGAATACTTGTATTCGTGTCTTGGAGTGAAAAACTCTCCCGCACCTTACTTCGACTTAAACGAAGAGTTTGAGTTGCAACAATGCTTGAAAGATCTTATCAAAAACAACTACATCAGCTCGGCGCACGACGTGAGCGATGGCGGTTTGTTTGTGACTTTGTGTGAAATGGGCCTCCCCAACTCACTCGGCTTCGACATTGTTTCCGATAGTGAAATCCGCCGCGATGCATTCCTCTTCGGAGAATCGCAAAGCCGCATTGCAGTGACTGTTGTGGAAGACTATGAAGACGAATTCCTCGACTTCGTGGGTGACAGCAGTGTGCAAGTAATGCTGCTTGGTCATGTCACCAAAGGACGTATCACCATTGATGAAGAAAACTTCGGATTCATTGAAGACTACCGCACACTTTACGAAAAGAGTATCGCCGACGCTATGATGTCGTGATGGTTCAATCTCATCAGTAATTTATCACTTCGCAACACGAACGCCTGTGCGCTTGCCATCGGCAGTTAGCTGAATCATGTAAAGTCCGCTGGCCAAAGAGGCGCTGTCCCATGGTTTGCGGTTCAAACCCTGTCCGGCGTTGCCGCTGTAGATGGTTTCAACCCATCGACCCGATGCGTCAAGCAATTCAATTTGGACTGATGAGGGCTTCATTATGCTGAAACTAATCATTGTGTATTCACCAAGCGGATTGGGTGAAATTTGCAGCGAGGCCATGACACCACTCTCTTCAACATCAGCCACAACATTCACCGTTTCACAAGCTGTGGCCATGCATTGTGCATTCTGCGCATCGCTATAAGTGACACAAACTTCATAAGCTCCCGGATTCACAAATTCATGTATGCCATCGGAGGCAAGCGTTGGCAGCGATCCATCGCCCCAATCGATTACATATCCGGGTACTATCGCGCCACTGCCCGCAGCCATTGCAGTTACCTGGGAGCCATTTTGATTAACGCTTAGAGTAACATCGCAGCTTGTGGGAGACTGCCCAATAACCACCTCTTGACAATCGCCCAGTTGGCATCCAATCGGATTCAAAAGATCAGTGTACGATGCACAAATAATATAGGTACCCTCAGCACCATATGCATACGTAGCAGGTAAACCGAATTGCCCCGCGCTTCCATCGCCCCAGTCTACGAATATTTCCGGCTGATCAGCACCAGCCGCTTGAACCTGCAACTCCACATCCATTCCATTCACTGCAGGAATAAATTGAAATACACAATCGCTAGCGAAAGGATCAATTAGGATTTCCTGACACGTCGATACTTGACACGACAGATCTCCCGGCGCACCATAATAAACACATATCGTATAGTAATTAGGAACCGAATACGTATGGCTGGTATCCGGTGAAGTAGAAAAACTTCCATCGCCCCAATCTACCACATAAGAGGCATCCACGGGGCCATTTCCCACGATATGCAAAGACGTTGTTTGTCCATCAACATTGGCATCCACTTGCAAATCACAACCTGCAGCAAGACCAATCACCTCCACATTCTGACACACCGAATCTGTGCACGCCAAAAAGGGATCCGCATCAAGCAAGGATAAACAAACCTGATAAATACCGGGTTGTGCATAGGCATGAATTCCTTCAAAAGTCATGGTATCCGGCGAGCCATCACCCCAGTTAATGGTTACAAAAGGAACTGAAACATTTTGAACGGTTGACTGCACAAAAACAGCATTGGCAATGCTCCCTGCAGTGAAAGACAAGTTGCATGAACCACCTGTTATGATAAAGGCTTCAAAGCTGTAAAATGAGCATGTCGGATTGTCCAAATCAGAATAATAATATGTGGCCACATAGTATCCATCAGAAGGGTAGCTATGTTCCATAACCGCAACCATCGAAGTGTCGATGCTGCCATCACCCCAATCAATAATGTACTGCGGATTCACTGCGCCGTTTCCTTCAAACACAGCAACTGCATCTGTTCCGATCGTCGTAAGTGTGAATAATGTATAGCACTGCGCAAGCATCGTTTGAACAGACAACAACGCAACAACAACAAATGCAATTCTCATGGCTTTGGGGATTTTAGACAAACATAAGACATGCAATCAAAAGTGGCCAATCCACAAAAACAAGAGGCCGCCCATTGGCAGCCCCATGTCACTAAACCTTTAACCAAAACCTACCCACATTTCACTTTGGGTGAGTCTTCAGTAATGTCAAACCATCTTAACAGGCAAACGGTTCATGAAGAACTAAAAAAAATCATCATCTCAAAAACGCTTTGAAACTGGACGACATATCCAATCCATTCACGCATGAAGTATCCTTGCACCATCAATCCAATACCGCATGCGTGTCGTCATTCAACGAGTAAGTCAGGCTTCAGTGACCATCGACCATTCCCAAGTAGCTTCCATCGGCACGGGTCTGCTTGTTCTCGTCGGAATTGAAGACAACGACACCATGGGCGATGCCGATTGGTTGGCTCAAAAAATTGTCAGTCTGAGAATTTTTGCTGATGCCGATGATAAAATGAATAGCGACATCAGGCAAGCCGACGGTGATATCATCATCGTAAGCCAGTTCACCTTGCACGCTATGACGAAAAAAGGTAATCGTCCATCATTTATCCGCGCCGCCCGACCGGAAACCGCAATTCCACTGTATGAATATTTTATTCACACCGTCGAAAAATCATTGGGCAAACCGGTAGGCACAGGCAGGTTTGGCGCCATGATGGACGTGCAGCTCAACAACAGCGGACCTGTTACCATTTGGATCGACACGGCCAACAAAGAATAACACTTCCGCCATAGCATAAATATGCCCTTATCATTGGCATCAACTGCCTAACTTCGTCGCATGCTCGGGAAAGAAATCCTCTATCTGAAAGGTGTGGGCCCACAGCGCGCTGATGTGCTGAAGGCTGAGCTAGGCATTTCCACATGGCAAGAGCTACTCGAGTACTATCCGTTTCGTTATATCGACCGCTCGCAAATCACGCGCATCGCCGACATCCAAAGTGAAGCAGCCAATGTGCAGCTGATGGGACAAATCATCTCTACTCGCGAAATCGGCGTGGGTGGAGGCAAACGATTCACAGCAATTTTCCGCGATGAAAGCGGCGAGATCGAGCTCGTTTGGTTTAAGGCAGTGAAATGGCTCAAGGATAGTTTGAAACTGAATCAACCTTACGTAATCTACGGAAGACCCACTGAGTTCAAAGGACGATACAACATCACACACCCCGAACTCGAACTGCTTGAAGATGCTCGCATCACACAAGGAAGCGAACTGAAGCCGGTCTACAACACCACGCAAAAGCTAACCGGCAAAGGACTTCACAGCAACGGTATAGCCAAACTCACACGACTATTGGTGGAAGAATGCAGACAGCACATACCTGAAAATCTGCCCGATTATATCCTCGATCGCTTCAAGCTTATGCCGCGCCACGAAGCCATCGCACAAGTCCATTTACCGAGCACCGTCCACCAGCTTGAAGGGGCGCGACGTCGATTAAAATTCGAAGAACTTTTCTACATTCAAATGCAACTGGGCAAACAAAAGCTCAGCACCACACGCGACGAACGCGGTGTGGTTTTTCAAAAAGTCGGCGAGGTGTTCAATACGTTCTACCAAAAGCATCTGCCCTTCGAATTGACCAATGCACAGAAGCGTGTGATGAAGGAAGTTCGCGCCGATGTGGCCCGCGGCCACCACATGAATCGCCTCATCCAAGGCGATGTGGGCAGCGGTAAAACGATTGTAGCGCTGCTCGCCGCGCTGCTCGCCATCGACAACGGCTATCAAGTTTGCCTCATGGTGCCCACCGAAATATTGGCCATGCAACACTTGGCATCGATACAAGAATTGCTTGCGCCTACGGGCATTTCGGTGGCGCTGCTCAAAGGATCAACCTCCAAAGCCGAACGGAGAAAAATCCACGCCTCACTCGAAGACGGATCATTGCCGTTCATCATCGGCACCCATGCATTGATTGAACCCACTGTCCAATTCAAAAATCTCGGACTATGCATCATCGATGAGCAACACCGCTTCGGCGTAGCACAACGCGCATCATTATGGAAGAAAGCCGAAGTGCCTCCGCACGTGCTCGTGATGACCGCCACGCCTATTCCGCGCACGCTCGCTATGACTCTCTACGGCGACCTCGACATCAGCGTGATTGATGAATTGCCTCCCGGTCGCAAGCCTATCAAAACAGAATGGAAAACTGACGCCAAGCGATTGGAAGTTTTTCAATTCATGGAAAATGAAATCAAGAAAGGACGTCAGATCTACGTGGTATATCCGCTCATCGCAGAGAGCGAAGCGATGGATTACAAAGACCTGCAGGATGGCTACGAGTCTATCGTGCGGCGATTCCCAATGCCGCAGTACCACGTTAGCATTGTGCACGGACAAATGAAAAGCGATGCGCGCGACTACGAAATGCAAAATTTCATTCAGCGTAAAACACAAATACTTGTAGCTACCACTGTAATTGAAGTTGGCGTGAATGTGCCCAATGCATCCGTGATGGTGATCGAAAGTGCAGAGCGCTTCGGACTCTCTCAACTGCATCAGCTGCGCGGACGCGTAGGTCGCGGCGCGGAGCAGAGCTATTGCGTTCTGATGACCGGAGTAAAAATCAGCAAAGACAGTCGTACGCGTTTGGAAACTATGGTACGCACCAACGACGGTTTTGAAATTGCTGAGGTGGATCTTCAACTGCGTGGTCCCGGCGATCTCACCGGCACTCAACAAAGTGGGTTGCTCGATTTGAAAATCGCCGATCTCGCCAAAGATCAAATCATGCTTTCTGCAGCTCGCGAATTAGCGCTCGAAATTCTAGATGAAGACGACAGCTTGCAACTTCCCAAAAACAGCAGGATTGTGGAGCAGCTGAAGTCCATTCGCGCGAAGAAAACTGATTGGAGTAAAATCTCGTAAGAGGGGTAAGGTATAAGGCAACCCTGTCGTCACAACTCACCCCTTACCCTTCACCCCTAACCCCTAAATTAGCGCCATGAATCTCAATCTTACCGGAAAAACCGCTGTCGTATGCGGATCCACGCAAGGCATTGGCTGGGCTGCTGCGCAAGAACTCGCATCGATGGGAGCACGTATTGTCTTAGTCGCGCGCGATGAAGAAAAGTTGAAGGCGTGCATACCGCAATTGGATGCCAATCACAACCAACAGCACACCTATTTGCTGGCCGACTTTGCGCATCCGCAATCGGTGGAAGAAGCCATACAGCATTTTGCCGCGCACGATCATGCGCACATCCTGGTGAACAACACAGGAGGTCCGGCGCCGGGTCCTGCCATCGATGCGCACATCGACGATTTCCGCAAAGCGTTCAACGCGCATTTGGTGTGCAATCAGATTCTCGCACAGGCGCTCGTTCCCGGCATGAAGAAATCCGGCTACGGACGCATCATCAATGTGATCAGCACTTCGGTGAAACAACCACTACCGAACCTCGGAGTGAGCAATACCATTCGCGGTGCTGTGGCCAACTGGTCAAAGACTCTCGCGATGGAATTGGGACAGTTCAACATCACCGTCAACAACGTGTTGCCCGGCGCCACGCAAACAGGCCGCCTCGAACAGATCATTCAAAACAAAGCAACGAAGATGGGTTCATCAGCATCCGACGTTGCGCATGAAATGGCCAACGAAGTACCGATGAAGCGCTTGGCAGAGCCACAAGAAATAGCAAACGCCATTGCGTTTTTGGCATCGCCTGCGGCCTCTTACATCAATGGCGTCAATGTGCCTGTGGATGGTGGACGCACGTTGTGTTTGTGATGCCCATCGCAGTCGAGAATTTTTTCTTGTAGCCCCTGATGGGATTGAAGACACAGAGTTTTAATTGTTCTCTTTGCTCACTATACCCTCTGTAGTTCCAGTTCATTCCTCCAATAAAATCTACCGACACCCCGGACACAGCCCACTCACCATGAAGTTCGTTTCGTGCAACTCATACTTGCGCGGCAACTTGAACTCGGGGATCACGCTCTCAAGACAGGTGACATCACCGCAAGACTCGCAATGAAAATGAACGTGATGATGATCATGTACATGTGTGTGACCATTCGTTTCGCAAGCACTGCACTTGGCATAGTGAACCACGCCATCCAAACTCACCGTGCGATGCACCTCTCCTTCATTGAGCAATCGCTCCAACACTCGATAAACGGTTACGCGATCACAAATACCTGAAGTCGCTTCTTGTATTTCAGATAATGACAATGCACGGCCGGCATCATTCAATGCTTGCTGTATAAATCGCTTCGACGGTGTATTACGAATCTGCGCCATGTCTTATTGCAAATATATTGCAACAAGAAAGCGCTGATTACATTTGCAACAAAATTGCATTAAGCAACATGTGCCGCTATCTAATACCATTCCTTTCAATACTAATGACCGCACTAGTTGGGCAAAGCCAGTGCAACATCAGCGTGAGTGGAAAGGTGTTGGATGCGCAGAGTGGACTACCAGTTTCTTATGTGCTCATCGATTGGGATGGTGCAATATCACTTTCTTCAACCGACACCCTTGGGCAATTCAATATCTCCGGAATCTGCAAAGGCACACACACCGCTGAGCTCCACCGAATCGGCTTCAACAAAGAGCGTTTACAAATCAATATTCAGAAGGATACGGCACTATCATTCACCATTCTTTTCGACCCGAAGATGTTTGAAGTAGTCAACATATCGGCACGAAGAAACACGCTGCAATCCACCGACATCGGTCAAACCATCGATAGCAATCAATTGGACAAACTGCGCGGATACTCAGTAGCAGAAGTTGCCTCCACCATCCCTGGCGTGTCGATACTTAGCACCGGAGGCACTATCGAAAAACCCGTCATTCATGGCTTACATGGCAACCGCATCATACTGGTGAACCATGGTGTGCGACAAGAAGGACAACAATGGGGGAGCGAACATGCGCCGGAACTCGATGTGTTTGCTACAAGTCAAATCACGGTGATCAAAGGTCCAGGCGCATTGCGCTACGGCCACGATGGCATCGGTGGCGCTATCATCACCGAAAGCAATCCGATAAGCGCACAACCTCTGAACGTTCAAGCATTCAGCGCGCTTCAATCGAATGGTCGCAGCGCTCAATCTTCGTTGCAACTCGAAGGAACGCCAGCAAAAATGAATTGGTTTTCTTGGCGCGTGCAAGGCACCGCCTCACGCAGCGGCACGATCCAAACTCCGCAGCGTTTTCTCGACAACACCGGAAGCTCGTCGCTGCACGGAAGCGCACAACTCAACATCAGCCTGCGCAAATGGAGTGCAGAGCTGTACTACAATCAGTTCAACACAAAGCTTGGAATCTACTCCGGATCTCATATCGGCAACCTCACCGATCTCTACTCCATCATCAACGGTGCAACTCCACTCGATATCACAACGTTCAACTATGCCATTGGAAGACCAATGCAACACGCCACGCATGAGCTCGTCAAGGCCAATATCAATTACCTCATAGGAGATCACGTGCATTGGAAAACACAGTACGCGCGACAATACAACTTGCGTGAAGAATACGACAAGCATCGTCCGCGCAACGACAGCCTCGCTGCTCTCAACCTGCCCGAAATGAATTTGGAAATCACCACACACCAAGTGCAATCCTGGTTTGATGTGCACAGCGAGCATGCCTCATCCCTTAGTGCTGGCTTGCAATGGACAAATCAGGGCAACACTTACGCAGGTCGATTCTTTATTCCGAACTACATCCACAATAGTTTAGGTGGATTCATCACCTCTAAAAAATCGTGGCGCAAGCATATCTTCGAAGCTGCCGCACGATTCGACTCGCACGATTATGCCGTATACACCGCTGTGCCGTCCGGAGTGAAACAAACCAATCACCACTACCAAAGCCCATCCGCCTCTTTGGGTTATCGATTCTCATCGAATGAACACTTGCGCATTACCTTCAACTCGAGCATAGCTTGGCGTGCACCCGGGGTAAATGAATTATACAGCAATGGTCTTCACCATGGCGCTGCGAGTGTTGAAAAGGGCGACACAACATTGGTACCTGAACACACTTGGAGTAATCAAGGTGCAATCAAATTTCAATATCAAAAATGGCGATTACAGATTGAGCCCTATTACAACCGCATCCAAAATCTCATCTACCTCACACCCGTAGTACCCGCCTCACTCACGATCCGTGGCGCATTCCCGACGTTTCGATACATGCAAGTTGATGCGCATATTTACGGATGCGATGTGACTGCATCCTTCACGCTGCCCGCGCAATTCGAATTGACGTTGAATGCGGCTCTGCTGCGCGCATACAACCAGCAAACAGGAGCATTCATTCCACAAATGCCTTCCGACACATACAACGGTGCGATCACGAAAAAACTGCGCACCTGGAAATGCTTCAGCCAACAAAAACTCAGTGTGCAATCTACTTTTCATCAAAAGCAATGGCGTGTAAACACCTCTACCGATTATTTACCTGCTCCTGATGCCTACAACCTGATTGCTCTTCACTACAGCGCAGTCATAGCTATCAACAAGCAAGTGCTACGCTTGCAATTAGGAGTAGATAATCTTCTCAATACAACATACCGCGATTACATGGACCGCATGCGCTACTATGCAGATGGCATGGGGCGCAACTTCACCCTTCAGCTATCCTATTCCCTTCACCCATGAAAAAACTTTTTGTATTGATTATTGCGAGTAGTGCAATCGGTTTCGCTTCCTGCAAAAAAGACAACGACGACCCGAAGAATCCACCAGCCACTACCAATGAGGGAGAACTAATCACAACCTGCATCCTATCGTTTACAGACACTACAACGCTTGCTCAATCCATTGCATCATTTCGTGATACTGATGGTGAAGGCGGAAATGCCCCCACACAATTTGACACGATTCGGTTGACGCAAAATTCAGTATACCACATGCGCATTGTGTTACTCGATGAGAGCTCCGCAGTTGTGGATACGATTTCCAATGAAGTCTTGAACGAAGGCGTTGATCACCTCTTTTGTTTTGATGTGAATAATGCTCAACTGAACATTGCGCGAAGCGATAGCGATGGACAATTTGAAATCGGATTGCATTCACTGTGGACATGTGCGAACGCAAGCAGTGGCTCAATTACTATCTCGCTAAAACATCAACCCGGCATTAAAGATGGCACATGCGCACCGGGCGACACCGATGTGGAAATCAACTTTCCTATCGTGATTAACTGATCAGGAAATATAGCTCTTCGCCATCTCGAGCACCTTCACCAAACCATCGGCATTTGTTCCGCCGGCTGTCGCAAAGAACGCCTGTCCGCCGCCCCCACCGTTGATTTCCTTCGCTAGCTCGCGAATGATATTTCCGGCATTCAGGTTGCGCTCTGTCGCAAGTGCTTCAGATATCACACACGTTATTGTCGCTTTGCCATTTGAAGTTCCGGCAAACATGCCAAACAGTTTGGTGTGCTCCCCTTTCAACTGAAAAGCCACATCCTTCAATTCGGCTGCTTCCAAATCAACATGTTCAGCAAGGAACTCAACATCACCAACAAGCTTAATCTTCGCCTTCAGCTCCTGCTTCACTTGCGCACCTTTTTCCTTATTGAACTTTTCGATTTGCTTTTGCAGATCGGCATTGCGCGCTTGCAAATCGGCAATCGATTTCAACACATCCTTCGACTTCAATACCTGACGCACCTGGTCGAGTGTTTCCAACTCCGAGTTGATGTAATTGAAAGCACCATTGCTGGAAATCGCTTCTACACGACGCACACCAGCAGCCACCGCACCTTCGCTTTGAATGCGGAACATACCAATTTCACCGGTGCTGCGCACGTGGGTTCCGCCACAGAGCTCGATGCTATCTCCAAATTTGATGACACGCACTACATCGCCGTATTTCTCTCCGAAGAGCATCATCGCTCCTGTTTTGCGCGCATCTTCAATCGACATCGCGCGATTTTCTTCCAATGGAAAATTCTTGCGAATGCGCTCGTTAACCAACATCTCCACACGCTCTACTTCCTCATCGCTCATCTTCGAGAAATGCGAGAAGTCGAAACGCAAATAATCAGGACTCACCAACGAGCCCTTTTGCTCCACGTGTGTGCCTAGCACCTCGCGCAACGCCTCGTGCAACAAGTGCGTAGCGCTGTGATTAGCTGTTATCTCTGTTCTGCGATCTATATTCACTATAGCACGAAATGCAGCCTCAGGATGCTCGGGCAATTCATCGGCAAAATGAACGATGAGATTGTTCTCCTTCTTCGTATCCACGATGGCAATCTGTTCGTTGGGTGAAACCAATCGACCTTGGTCACCTACCTGTCCTCCGCTTTCAGCATAGAACGGTGTACGCGAAAGCACCAACTGAAACGACTCCTTTCCTTTTGCTTTGATTTTACGGTAGCGCAAAATTTTGGTGTCGCACTCCATGTCATCATAACCAACAAATGCAGGCTCACCTTCTGCCAGCACTACCCAGTCTTCTGTTTCGAGTTTGGTTGCAGCACGACTGCGCTCCTTCTGCTTTTGCAATTCAGCTTCAAAGCCAGCTTGATCAATGCGCTTCTTTCCTTCTCCGGCAATCAATGCCGTGAGGTCGGCAGGGAAACCAAACGTATCATACAATTCAAAAACAATTTTGCCATCGATTACATCACCTGTTGTCTTGCGCATGATTTCATCCAACAACTGAATTCCCTTATCGAGCGTGCGCAAGAAACTTTCTTCTTCCTCACGAATCACTTTGCTCACCAGCGACTGACCGCTCTTAATTTCCGGGAAAAAGTCGCCCATCTCTTCGGCAAGCACACTCACCAACTGACACATGAACGGCTCTTTCAAACCCAAGAAGCTATAGCCGTAGCGAATCGCACGACGCAAGATGCGGCGTATGACATAACCGGCACCGCCGCTTGAAGGCAGTTGGCCGTCGGCAATGGCAAACGCCACTGCGCGCACGTGGTCTGCAATTACACGCATAGCCACATCACGCTTTTCTGCAGTGCGCTCATATTTCAAACCTGAAATCGCTTCTACTTTGCTGATGAGCGGAGTGAATACATCTGTATCGTAGTTCGACTGAACGCCTTGCAATGCCATACACAATCGCTCGAAGCCCATGCCGGTATCCACATGCTTTGAAGCCAATGGCACAAGTGAACCATCCGACTTGCGCTCGTATTGCATGAACACGTTGTTCCATACTTCAACTACTTGCGGATGATCATTATTGACCAATGTTTTTCCATCCACTTTGCTGCGATCTTCATCCGATCGGATATCCACGTGTATTTCGGAACATGGACCACACGGACCCGTGTCGCCCATCTCCCAAAAATTATCTTTCTTATTGCCGCGCAGAATGCGGTCTTCGGCTATGCGGTCCTTCCAAATATCATAAGCCTCCTGATCGAATTCCAAATTCTCTGAAGCATCACCTTCAAAAACGGTAACATACAATCTGTCCTTCGGAATTTGATACACCTC